>NDWU01000037.1 GCA_003056285.1 Candidatus Terraquivivens tikiterensis | reverse complement strand
TTATTTTCTATCGCTGCCGTCGTAGCATTCCTGTCCTTATCGTTTTGGAGCTCATCCAACTTGAATGCCGACATCAGCATCTTCTTAGTGGCCAGCATTACAATACCGTTTTTATACCTCGCTCAGGCATTGGAAGCTTTAGCTTATGGTCATCGTCCTGAATTACCGCAGTATGGCTTCGTGGTATTTGAGGTATCTAAGATAATCTTTGGTGTTCTTCTTGTGCTGTTCCTTAAGATGGGTTTTTACGGCGTTTTAATCTCAGTAATGCTGGCTTACGCTACTCAAGCAGCATTCCTTTCTATCCAGCAATCAAAGCTGCTTACGTCAAGCATCGACTGGAGAATTGCTGCTCAATGGATAAAATCTAGCTGGCTTCCGGCTTACGGGATGGTGCCTAGTACCATTATGGCGCTTGACGTTTTCATAGTTACCGCGCTTACCGGTTCTACAGAACCTGCTGCTTACTGGAGGGCTGCTCAGGTTATATTCGGCGTGGTAGGCTATTCTACGTACCTTGCCTCTGCGCTCTATCCAAAGTTATTGTCCGGCGGTGGAAGAAAAGATATAGAGATTATATTAAAGTTGGTACTTATGTTTATCGTACCGATGGTAGTGGGTGCGTCTGTGCTTGCAAAACCTCTGCTTGGAATATTAAGATCCGAGTATACCGTAGCATCCGACATTCTCAGGGTTGGGGTTTTTGCAACGGCAATATCTTCCCTTGTAAGCGTTCTTGGTGGTGTAATTTCAGGTATAGAAGAAGTCGATAAAGAAGGAAAGCTCTCATTCCACAAGCTTTTGAAGAGCAAGCTCTTCTTGTTGCCGTCTATTAACATCGCAGCATCTTCCATGTATTTAGCTTTCGTCTTTATCTTCACAAAATTCTCCTTATCCTTTTATAAAGGGGAAACGTACTTGATCATACCGTTTTATGCAAACGTCGGGCTGTTGGTCGTTCAAGCCCTTATGCTAACCTGTCTTTACATTTTAGTCAAGAGGGTCGTCAAATTTACTTTTCCAATAAAAAGCCTATTAAAGTGCTTAGCTGCAAGCTTTCCGATGGTCATAGCGTTCTATCTCTGCCCGCCTTCGGGATCTTTCATGACGATAGTGGAGATTTTAGCGGGAGGGTGTGTTTATTTCTCTTTCTTATTCCTGATCGATAAGGAGAGCAGGGAGCTTGTAGTAGCGGGCATGAGGCTTGTTCAAAATAAGTTTTTCCGCAAAAATGATTCTTAGATAATAAAAAGTGAGGGTGTGTTGATTGTAAAACGCATGGATATTGGACGGAACGATGATAGCTAAGGACTACAAAACTCAACGGATAAAGGAAGTCATTCAGTTGGCATAAGTTGTTAAGCGTAGCATTCTGCGAACCTAAACAACATGAAAATTCTTTAACCGATCGAAAGCGCTAACTCCTTCTCTTAAAGAATAGCAATTTGTATATTGCCCAAATCAGCCAAAAGTATCGCATTATGAAAACCTTTAAACCATCCTGATACCTTTTAGGCGCGTGAAGCAATCGCCTCTTATCGTGCACAAGAAACGTATACACGCTATGCTTTTCGTTAAGCCAGCGCTTCTTTTCGGCGTATGCCTTACTGGAATGGTGAACGTACGTTCTAGGTTCGATGCTGAGTATTTTTACTAAACCCTTCCTTTCCATCTTTTTTAGAACGTAATCCAGCTCTATGTCTTCGGACATAAAAGGTATCCTTTCATCAAAACCACCTGTTTGAAGAAACTTGTTCCTATGGATGCCAAGAATCATAGGTTGCTCATTCCATATTACGTTCCTTTCGTCATCTTCAAGCCTTGCCACCCACTCCATAAACGCCTCAGGAAGTATCTCCACATCGTCGTCGATGAAGAATAATATGTCCGAATCCTTCTCCTCCTCTGCACCCTTGTTTCTCGTTTTTGATACATTTTTGTATACGTCCAGCTTGTAGACGACCTTCACAGGCAAACCCTCCAAGGACTTTCCGACGTACTTCATCGCCTTGGACACGTCCAGCGTGGGCACGATAACAGCGACCTTTTTCATGCACCGTTTGAAAAATCTATATAGTTTATAAACATTAAACAAATTTAAGTCCAGAAGCCTGGAGGTCAAAGTAATGCTGACAAGCTCGGCGTATTCGCATCGGTATGATGGGAGGTATCCGTTAGTCCTGCTCCTTTGCGACTCGAACCCATTCTCGATAGTTAGGTGGTTCGAGCATGCGCTCTACGATTCCGTAAACGTTATATCCGTTTACTTGGACGTCCACGAATGGTTCGTGAAAAAGTTCTCATTGCCTTCGTTACTCTATAAGCTCATGAGGACTAGGCTATCCCATGTCAAGCCAATGCCCTCTGAGCCTGACGTAGTTCTTCTAGTAGAGCCGCCCATAAAGCTGCACTATGACCTCAGCGGTTTTAAGAATTCGTTAAAGGTCTTCTACGCCCTCGACCCGCACGGTGATGGAGCCATTGAGGGCTATAAAAAATGCAGAGTAGATGAGTACGACGTTGTGTTCGTTGCCCAAAAAGACTATCTCCATACGTTCAAGGAGATTGGCTGCGAAAAGGTCTACTGGCTTCCTTACGCTTATGACCCAAGAATATTCAGGGAGATAAAGAACGTACCCATGAGATACGATGTAGCATTTCTAGGATTCATGAACGAAGAAAGGAGAACGATTCTTGAAAAAGTGAGGCAAAAGTTCAAGCTTTTTGTTACGGAGGCCGGAATGTTTGCATTCATGCACGACGCATCCTTAGCATACTCGATGTCAAAGGCTGCGCTACAGATCTCGAATAGGAAAACGCTCGGCTCTAGGATATTCGAGGCCATGGGTTGTAGGAGGATGGTTCTAGCGGACAGCATAAAGAACGGCCTCGAAGAAATATTCACAGAAGACGAGAACATCGTTCTGTACTCTGATACTAACGAGTTACTCGAAAAGCTAGAGTTCTATTTACATGATGAGGAAGAAAGGGTAAGGATTGCTGAGAATGGCTATAGGCTGGTGAGCGCTGCCCACACTTATCGGCATAGGGTTAGGAGCATGTTAGAAACGCTAAAGCTTAAAGTCCCATATTCGGAAACTTTTCATTAGCTCCATGACCATAACAAGACTCGGCAAAACGCAAGCCATCCCAGCAGGACTAACGCACCCATTCCCAAGAGACCCAACATCTTCGTTGGATAAAGCCATGCGAGCAATGCGAACGGTAGGGCGGTTAAAACCACAAAAACCGCGAATAGTTTAGGATGCTGGTTGCACGTGACGTTAAGCCAGCAAATTAAGCACCTTGGCTTAGAGCTACAACGTTCAACGTCCTTACCGTGCCAGAGAAAGCGCATCACAGCTTTGATAGTGCCCTAGAACATAATAAGCGTTACTTTGACATCTTCAGCGTTGTCGCTTCTTTACGGCATAATGGTCACGAGGGCTTAACATCGTAAGAGAAACTCCGCATCCTTTAGGGGTTGGTTGAAAAGCTTAGAATCGCTAAAAGAGAGTCTTATTAGATTGATTGGGAAGCGCGGAAATCCCAGCCGACCTAAAAGCTCAGGCTCTATCCTAAGCCAGAGCATGAGGAAAGTTTGCTGGAAACTTTGGAGCTGTGCAGGCATACAACTACTTCCTTGCCCAGTAGAAAGGATAATATTCCAAGCAGGCTCGAGTTCCAAGATAGACACGCCTGATTCGCCTACCGAGGTGGAATCCCACGGAACCAATCCGGGTTCCAACAAGCTTACAGCCGTGGGCAGCTCACCTCTTGCCGTGTCACGCACATCTTATATAGATGTTGCAGTCGCTCAGGAGCGATGAAGGCCAGGGGCATCGAGAGAGTCCTCGTAACGGGCGGTGCCGGCTTCATAGGATCCCACACGGTTGACCTCCTCCTAGAGCGGGGCTACGAGGTAATAGTTCTGGATAGCCTTGTCGAGCAGGTTCACCACGGAAGGTTTCCCGAATACATGCCAGAAGGCATACGGTTCGTCAAGGGCGACGTAAGGGATAGGGAGCTGCTTACCGGTTTGTTGCGGGAGTGCCAGGCCGTTATACACCTGGCAGCAGCCGTCGGCGTCGGACAATCCATGTACGAGGTCGAGAATTATGTCGACGCGAACACGAGGGGAACGTCGCTGCTGCTTGACGTACTCGTTAACGAAGAGCACGACGTAAGAAAGGTCGTCGTAGCATCGTCCATGAGCATCTACGGGGAGGGCAAGTATTTCTGCGAGGAGTGCGGCGAGCCCCGCTACCCTGGGCTGAGGCCGGAGGAGCAGCTTGCCGCAGGTGTTTGGGAGCACAAGTGCCACGTATGCGGCAGCTTCCTAAAGCACCTTCCGACGGACGAGGGGAAGCCCTTGATGCCTGCCTCGATATACGCCATGACGAAGAGGCACCAGGAGGAGATGGTGCTGCTTATCGGGAGGACGTACGGCATACCTTCCGTAGCTTTACGCTACTTCAACGTCTACGGCCCGAGGCAATCCTTGTCAAACCCTTACACTGGCGCGTGCGCGATATTCGTGAGCAGGATACTGAACGGAAAGCCGCCTTTCATATTCGAGGACGGAGGGCAGCTAAGGGATTTCGTGCACGTCAAGGACGTTGCCAGGGCGAACATTCTAGCGCTCGAGAAGTGTAGCGCAGACTACATGGC
>NDWU01000010.1 GCA_003056285.1 Candidatus Terraquivivens tikiterensis | reverse complement strand
CATCCGAGGGGCTAGGCCACGAAAACCCTTATAGGTATTGGATATAATGGTGAGGGACATGCCTGCCGAGGCGGAGCCCCTGATGGCTTATACACCGGCAACAGCAGCCGAGCAGGGAGGTCACGGGCTTATAGCCATGGAGAGCTCACAGCTCCATTAGGAGGGAGGTTGTTGTGGATTTCATCGTATCACCCTTATCCATTCTTATAATTCTAACAGCGATTTCGCCCATCTTGGCATACGTATCAAGGAGGCTTCGTGTAGAGCGCGTAATGGACGTTTATACGCTAGTAGGCCTTGCTGTCGTGGTCTACCTTGCAGTAGCTCAGCTGCTGTACGTTTTGTCCCAGGATGCTACGTTAACGTTTAACTCCACACCTAGAGAAACGGCCTCAATAATCTTTATCGATAAGCTGTCTGCTTATGCGAGCCTCGTCTTCGTACTCGTCGGCCTAGCATCTGCGCTTTTCTCAATCGGGTACATAGAAGAGCGGAAGGCGGAGTACTATCCCCTCCTGCTTACCATGATAACCGGAATGGTAGGCGTGGCATCCTCAGGCGACTTTTTGACCTTCTTCGTCTTCTGGGAGGTGATGAGCATCTCGGCTTATGCCCTCGTAGCCTTTAGGTACAAGAGCTGGGAGGCCGTAGAGGCATCGTTAAAGTATCTCATAATAAGCTCCGCAGGCACTGCTGCCATACTCTTCGCGCTCTCGCTCATGTACGGTGTAGCGGGGACGCTCAACATAAAAGCCCTCTCAGCAATCTTTGGCCTTAAAGATATGAGGGGTGAGGTTTGGAGTTATGCCATTCTGGCATTCCTTCTGGCAGGGCTCGGTGTTAACGCCGCGATGGTTCCGTTCCACAGCTGGCTACCCGACGCTCACCCGGCTGCGCCAAGCCCGATAAGCGCCATGCTATCGGGCGTGGTGATAAAGACGGGGGTTTACGCGATGTTCAGGGTCCTGACAACCATGTTCCCTCCTACGGTTTATGATTGGAGGGCAGCTCTGGCTTTGTACGCCGTTGTCACGATGACTGTGGGCAACCTGATGGCAATGCTCCAGGAGGACATAAAACGCTTGCTTGCGTTCAGCAGCATAGCACATATAGGGTACATAGTCTTCGGCATATCCGTAGCTAGCACTAACGGCTTAGCTGGAGGTCTCCTCCATGTCCTAAATCATGCGACCATGAAGGGCCTGCTCTTCTTATCGGCTGGAGCCTTCATACACGCGGCTGGGACAAGAAGCCTGGATGAGCTCTCTGGTATAGGTCGTAGGATGCCAATAAGCGGCGTGAGTTTTGCCATAGGAGCATTCTCGCTCGCTGGGATACCGGGGCTGAGCGCATTCGTAAGCGAGTTCCAGATCATAACGGCTAGCCTAGAAGCGGGTATGTTGCCCTTTACTGTCATAATGATACTAAACGTTCTAATCGGCGTTGCCTACTACCTAAGGCTCGTACAGGTAATATTCCTAAAGCCCTTGACGCCCTTCTCTGAGAGGGCACGCGAAGCCAGCCCAGTCATGATAGCACCGGTCATAGCCCTTGCCGGCCTTGGTATACTCATAGGAATATACCCATCGCCCTTCTTAGAAACGGCAAAAGCTGTCGCAAGCTCCCTTCTATCCCGGTGAGCGAATTCAACCAGAACGGGCTGCTGCAGTATTTATAAGCACCAACCGAGTACTATATTCGGCATGATTTTTAAGAATAGGACGGAAGCCGGCAGGTTATTGGCAAAAGCGCTCATTGAGTATAAGGGATGCGACGTGGTCGTCTTAGCCGTTCCTAGGGGCGGCGTCGTGATCGGCTACTACGTCGCGGAGGAGCTGGGTTGTCCGCTGGACGTCATAGTCCCCAGGAAGCTAGGTGCGCCGTTCCAGCCAGAGCTGGCCATAGGGGCAGTGGCGGAGGATGGTACGACGGTGCTGAACGAGGATTTGGTAAACTCGATGGGTGTGTCGGAACAGTACATAGAAAGGAAGGTCAAGGAGGAGGTCGCGGAGATAAAGAGACGGATAGCGCTCTACAGGTCTGGGAAAGAGGCGATACCCGTAAAGGATAAGATCGTGGTGCTCGTTGACGATGGCCTTGCAACCGGGGCTACGATGAGGGCTGCGGTCAAATACGTCAAGAAGCTCGGACCGAGGGCCATCGTGGTAGCCGTGCCAGTAGCACCGCCGGAGACCGTTAAAAGTTTGAGGCAGGAGGTGGATAAAGTTGTATGCTTATACACCCCGGAGCCCTTTTACGCCATAGGCCAGTTTTACGAGGAGTTCGAGCAGGTTGAGGACGAAGAGGTCATAAGGCTTCTTTCAGCTAGGAGGTGTGCTGCATGATAAGGGAGGGCAGCTTGACGTCACCCGTAGTATTCTTTGGCATACTTCTCATAATCGTCGGCGTCATTCTGGTGGCAATGCCCCTCCTGCTAAAAATCGTGCCGAAGCTCGAGGAGGTTCACCCTTTCATCTTCTGGTGGTTCAGGGTTAACGGCGTAACGGTAGGCACCTCCCCAGCCATCATTCTGGCGGCAGTCCTAATCTACCTGATGATGCTGCTGCTTAAGCGCTGAGCTCACCTAATTTTTTCGGCCAGCCTAATAACCAAAGAGGCAACCTCTACAGCATCCCTTCCAAATACAGTGACCATCGGCTCCTTTCCCCAATCCCCCTCATGGTATACGACGTTCGGTACCCCGCCGTGGAGCTTTACGGCCTGGCTCATTCCCCACCTCACGCTCATGCCCTCAGCCCTCTTAACCTCCTCGGGCTCTAGCCTTCTGTCGTACCGCGATACACTGAGGTTCAAAGACCTAACGGCATCCAATACGTCCTCGCCCAGCCTTACGTTCATGGCAGCCCTTACGTTCGGGTTGTACTCCATCACGGTCAGTATGGCATCCGCTACGTGTCGTGACGCTCCGAACTCTGGACACCCGGAGGCTCTAACCCCCCATGGTAGCCTCACCATCCTTCCCGGTATCGCGACGACCTCTTCCCTGCTTTCCGCATAGGGTATGGCCATGGCGATGTTGGACTGCGACTCCGGTATAAGCCTCGCGACCGCTGGGTTGGACTCGAGCATCCTGACGGCCTCCTTGAGACATTCAAGAGCCTCAAACTTCATGGCGGCCTCGTATACGGAGGCGGAAGGGTTCACCGGCCCATGCCCCTTTCCGATACTAGTTCCTTTTTTGATGGCGCTTAAGACGAACTGCTTGGCCGTAGAGACTGCGCTTAAGATGTCAGCACCTTTTGCCATTTCGGCTGCTATTGCAGATGCGAAGACGCATCCGGTGCCGTGCGTGTTCTTGGTATTAACCCTTGGGGACTCTATTAGCCTGACCTCTCCGTCGTAGTATAGGGTGTCGACGGATTTTTCCGAGAGTATGTGCCCCCCCTTCACTACTACCGCCCTCGGCCCCATCTCGGCTATCGCCCTCGCCGCCCTCTTCGCATCCTCCAAGGTCTTCACGGCAAAGCCTACCAGCTTCGATGCTTCCAAAGCATTCGGCGTTAGAACCGTGGCGATCGGGAGCATTTTCTCGATCAAGCTCTTTACTGCGTCTTGCTTTAGTAGCTCCGCACCGCTCTTCGCAACCATAACTGGGTCCACGACTATGGGTTTAGAAAGCTTGGATAGCTCCTCTGCGACCGCCTCTATTATCTGGGATGTATGCAGCATTCCCGTCTTGACAGCATCGACCCCTATGTCTTCAGCTACTACCCTTATCTGGCTTCTGATGACCTCCACGTCAACGTCCTGGACGGCATATACCCCGACGGTGTTCTGGGCCGTAATCGCGGTTATGGCGCACATCCCGTGAACGCCAAGGGCCGCGAAGGTCTTAAGGTCAGCCTGTATGCCCGCTCCCCCTCCTGAATCTGAGCCAGCGACCGTAAGGGCACGTGCCCTGAACGCCCTCATCGTTTTTCGCTAAAAGTGGGACGCTCAAGCTTATATACGTGCGTTAGGCCCGCGGGCGGAATACCCTTCAGGTGCTGGTAACGGCTACAAGAAGATTACCCTGTCAACCTTTCCCATAATCCTTTCCGTGAGCGCCCTTTCCCTGACAGTTATGCCAGAACCCTTGTCATCCCGAAGCCTCGTTCCGTAGTAAGCCGTTCCTACGAACGTCTCGGATAGCTCAATACACCTTTCCAGCAAGTCCGGATCACCGGCGTGAAGGTAAATCGTGACGTCGTTTATGAAGAGCACCCTCGTAGGCTTGTTGATATACTCCTCCAGCAAGGGTTGGATGGTTTCCCTGTTCTTCTCAGCCAGCATCAGGACCTCTTTCTTCGTCTTACCAGAGAGTCTTGGTGCGTGAACGTTTTTAGGCATAAGCAACCTTACGTTACCGACTGGATGCAGGTAGTCCGTGACCCTGCCGCCGAGCCCGTCCAGCTTTTTTGGAGCCAAGTCTATCAGCGTTACCTCCTCAGAAAGACCTAGCACCATCGCCTCTTCTAGCAGCCTGGCCAAAAGCATAGTCTTACCCGATCCAGCCTCGCCCACTATCAGAACCTTTTTCCCGACGATTTCCTTAAGCCTTATGCTCAACCCTAACTCCTTTCTGAAAGTACACCGAACCTTTCAAGCGCCAACAACGTTACGAAACCTATTATGCTGCCCATGAACGAGCTTATAGCCCATCCGCTCCACAGCGTGAGCAGCGCTGTAAAGGCACCAAGCTCCTGTATGCGCATCAGCAGGTCCTGGGCAGGCTTCAGGTAGCCAGCAGCCCAGGGTGCTACCAAGAATAAGGATACGGTCCCTCCGACGAGAACAGTACCGATAGGCTCAAAGAGCGCTGCTACGTATTTTAAGCGCCTCGTTCTCGTGCGTGAGGTAAGCCGGTAAGCGAGGCCTACGACGATAGCTCCTGGTACTCCTCCTGGAAAGGCGAATATCGTACCAAGACCTAGCGCGTTCCTTACGAGACCGATTATTACCGCCACGAGCGCTGCCCACCATGGACCTAGCGTTACGCCGGCCAACGAGTTGATGAGGTGCTGCCCAGGATAGGCCTTCGTTCCCAGAAAAGGGAACCAGAAGAACGGTGCCAGCACGACGCCCAGGGCTGAAAACGTTGCCGTAAGGGCGACCTTTCTCGATAGCCCAGCCTTGTGTTCTGCTTTCACGGAAGACATGGGTTTTCATCGTGTTATAATAACGTTTACCTCCAGACCCATAAGTCACTTGTAAAATAATTAATAAATGTACCAACGCCTATTGCTATCACATTGGATACTAGGTAGTGTACGCCCAAGAGCTCCGTTATGAGGAATAGCGTAAGCATGGATGTAGCGAACCCGAGTATCCTGGAGACATGAAACTTAACGAGCCTGAGCCAACGGGGCGAGGATGCGTTCCTTTTCCTGAAAGTCCATAACTCGTTAAGGGCGAAGTTGTTGAGGAGTGCCAGCTCGAAGCTGAACGTGGCCGATAGGAGATAGTAGATTTTTAAAAATTCAGATAGGAGAAAGAGCACAGCTTCGTTGACGAGGACACCGATGGCGCCGACAATGCTGAACTCCAAGAACCTTAACGAGAGCACGCTCCTTACAAGCCTTAGAACCAGCGCCCTTATTTCAGATCTTTGCGTAGCGACTCACCCGTATAGTTCCTTAGACTTAATTATGTTTGTCCTGAAGTTCCCCCTCTTGTCCTCTGGCGTTTCCAGGATGAACGGAAGGCTCCTCAAAGCTTTATGGTGAAATATCGCCCTGAAGCCTTCCTCGCCTATCATACCCATTCCTATGTGCTCGTGCCTGTCCAGATGGCTTCCGAGCGTGCCTTTCGAGTCGTTTATGTGAACGACCTTAAGGTGCCTTAGGCCTACGACGTTATCGAACTGCTCTACCGTCCTCTCTACCGCCTCCTCGTTTCTTAGGTCGTATCCGGCTGCGAATGCGTGGCACGTATCGAGGCATACGGCGACGCGCCTTTCATCACCTATCAGGTCCAAAATCTTCCTCAGCTCCTCGAAGCTCGAACCGACGCTGTTCTTCTGCCCAGCCATGTTCTCCAACAGTATCGTGACATCGTTCTGGACCTTTTCCAGCGCAGTCCTGCAGGCCTCGGCAACCCTCTGCATGCCAACCTCAACGCCCTTGCCCATGTGGCTTCCAAGGTGTACCGCAAGGAACTTTATGTTCAGCTCGCCGCACCTTTCCAGCTCAGCCATCAATACTTTGAGGGACTTTAAGAAGAGCTGCTTCGATGGCGATGCTATGTTGGGCAAGTAGGGCATGTGGCCGACGGGCACGAAGAACCCTTTATCTACGGCCTTCTCTTTGAACAGCCTCACCTCTTCTGCGTTGAGCTTTTTGAATTTCCACCCCCTAGGGTTTCTCGTGAATATCTGGAAGGTTCCGACGCAGCCTATTTCCGCAGCCCTGTCGACGGCTTTATCGATGGAGCCTGCTATGGAGACATGCGCCCCAAGGATAGGGCCTTGTGTCATGTTATTACGCCTTAGCGACCCATAGAAAAGCATTTGCCGAATCTATCCCAGGGGACGGGAAGCCATCACGGCATTCGGTTAGCAACGTTTACTTAGCAGGAGATTTCGTTACGCCACGCAGAAATTTTTCATAAGAAAAGAATAGCGGCAGAAAATTTCCACACAGTTCACGTATCGCCCGCTCGAGAGAATTTGAATAAGTTGTTAGGGCTTGAGCATCCCTTCATCTTTAAGGAAAGCAGAACTTCTCTCGCATCCCCATGATCCTCAGATTTGTAGAGTACGCATTTAGAGCTTATGGAATTCTTCCTACCGCAACCACGACACACGAAATAACGCTCGGCAAAAGTTATCTGTAGGTGGCCGCAGTTGGGACACGATACGACCTTGTACTCTCCGCGCAACGCTCAAACCCCGCCGATTTTCGGGTACGATCTAACGGGGAAGACAACTTTATATTAACGTTACCCTAACACAGGCCCGCATAACGACAAAAGGTGTTTAGCTTGCTCCAGCCCTTCAGGGAGAGCTTTGCGCTGCTTCCACAATACACGGAACCTATTTTTTACTTAGCCTTGGTACCGTTCGTAGCAGCATTCCTGGTGGGTCTGTACAAGCATTATAGGCTTTACGGACGGTATTTGGTAAAAGAGGCTACTAGGCATGCTGGAGAAAGGCTAAAGGCTCTG
This sequence comes from Candidatus Terraquivivens tikiterensis, assembly GCA_003056285.1. Lineage (GTDB taxonomy): Archaea > Thermoproteota > Nitrososphaeria_A > Caldarchaeales > Wolframiiraptoraceae > Terraquivivens > Terraquivivens tikiterensis. The sequence continues at coordinate 47,290 of NDWU01000010.1, read as the reverse complement.
CTTAGGTACGGCCTGCTCCAAGCTAAGGTACTCTCCGACCCATTTAGGGGTGGTCTGCACGCGACGCTCTTCGCCGGAGTCATCGCCCTCTTCATAGGCACGTGCATAGTATTCGTTGACCATATTATCGAAAAGTTTGGAGGGAAGTTGTTAGTAGGCGATGTTTACCTGGCCCTTGAATCGCTACTGGACTTCTTTGGTTTGCTGTTCGTATTGAGCGTTGCCATCCTTCTCGCGTCGAGGGTCTTTAGGTACCCGTCTAGGATCGGTGTACGCATCCAATACACGCTTGTGCTGGTAGGGTTGCTGTACGTGGGCATATCCGGATTTCTCGTAGAGGGGCTTAGGCTGCTTCTCGAGGACGTGCCTTGGTCGGGCTACTCTTTCGTGGGTAAGGCAATCGCAAACGTGCTCTCGTACCTAGGTGCCCATTCGGAGCTAACGTATGGCTTGTACGTTATCCTCTGGTGGAGCCACGCACTCGTTGCTCTTACGCTAATAGCCGCTTTGCCCTACTCTAACCTTGTACACATCTTAACCTCGCCAATGAATGTGTACCTATCGAGGCCGGCAGAGCATATCGGAAAGCTGACCACGCCCTTTAACATAAAGGCCTTGGAAGAAAGTGAAGAGGTTGAGATACGCCTGGGTTTTAGGAGAGTTGGTGACATCGGCTGGAGGGATGCGCTCGGCCTCTATGCCTGCACGGACTGCGGGAGGTGCGAGACATCCTGTCCGGCGTACGAGGCAGGCTCGGCATTGTCGCCTAGAGGGATCGTCCAATCGTTGAGGTCCCTACTCGAGAAGGGTCTTGGGGACCGTGATGTGCTGGCCGACGGAGCGGTAAAGGAGGAGGCGGTATGGGCATGCACCACATGCTACGCATGCTTCTGGAATTGCCCCGTCCTCATAAGCCCATTAAAGTATGTGGTGGAGATGAGAAGGGCGATAATATTCGAGGGGAAGATGGACGAAAGGGTTTATCCGTTGGTTTCTAACATAGCCAGGACCTCTAACCCGTTCGGCATGCCTGCGTACGAAAGGGAAAGGCTTATAGAGGAACTTAGGAGCATGGGTGCAAAAGTCCTGCCAGAGGATGGCGAGGTCGAATATCTCTACTGGCTTGGCTGTGCAGCATTCTACGACCCAAGGGTTGGAAAGGTGGCCAAGGCGGTCTTCAGGCTGCTGAGGGAGGCTGGACTAAGCGTCGGGATACTCGGCGACGAAGGGTGCTGCGGTGACCCAGCCAGGAGGGTTGGCGAGGAAGGTAGGTTCCAAGAACAGGCCTATGGTAACGTCGAGAAGATCATGGCGCTCAACGTAAAAAAAGTAGTTACGCACTGCCCACACTGCTACAACGCCCTGAAGAACGAGTATAGGGAGTTTGGGCTAAGCGCTGACGTCGTCCACCACACCCAGCTGCTGAGCAGGTTGTTAAGCGAGGGGAGGCTTCGTATAAAGAAGAGGCTTGAAAGCCTCGCCGTCCTGCATGACTCGTGCTACCTCGGCCGTGTAAACGGGGTTTACGCTGAGCCAAGGCACGTGCTATCCGCTGCGCTCTCGAATAGACTTATAGAGCTTCCGCGCTCAAAGGAAAAAAGCTTCTGCTGCGGTGCGGGCGGTTGCAACTACTGGTACAGCATGCCCAGGAAAAAAAGAGAATCCCTGATAAGGCTTGGAGAGGCTACCTCGGTAGGTGCGAGAATGCTCGTTACAGAGTGCCCATACTGCCTATCCATGTTCGATGACGCTGCAAGGGTTATGGAATTGGAAGGCTTCGCGATAGTTGACGTTGCAGAGGTCTTGGAAGAATCAGTCTTCGTTGAGTAAATTTTAAAAACACTAAAGCCTGCGTATTTTACGATAAATCATGGTGAACGCTCTCGTATGCGTAAAGCAAGTTATAGACGTAAGCCAGCTCAAAGCCTCCGATGCCCCTGTTCAAGAGGCGATGCAGCAAGCACCAAGGAAGATCAGCGAATTTGACTTGAATGCGTTGGAGGAGGCCGTAAGGTTAAAAGAAAAGCATGGGGGTAAGGTAACGGTTCTAAGCGTCGGCCCCGACGTCAAACCTATGCTGATAAGGGAGGCGCTCGCCATGGGTGCCGATGAGGCTTACGTCGTCTCCGACCCTGCGATAGAAGGTTCCGACGGGCTGGTTACTGCCATGCTCTTGGCGGAGATGGCAAGGAGGATAAAAGGGTGGGAAATCATCCTATGCGGGGAAGCGTCCTCCGATGAGGCCGGCTACCAGGTCGGTCCAAGATTAGCCAAGGAGCTGGGCATACCTTTTCTTGCCCATGTGACGAAGCTGGAAATAAGATCGGGTAGGCTGTTGGCCGAAAGGGCATTGGAGGACGTTTTCGAAACGTACGAAGTACCGTTGCCAGCGTTGCTCACTGTAGGTCTGGAGATAAACACGCCTAGGATTCCGAGCCTGCTTATGATTAAAGCATCATCCAAGAAGCCTATAACGTACTGGAGCTTAAAGGATCTTGGGGTCGCGGCCGAGCCAGCTTTGAGGACGGTAGAGGTGAAGGCTGTGAAGAGCGAGAGGAAGAACATAGTGATAGAGGGTAACCCAGAGGAGGCGGCAGAAAAGCTGGTAACGATTCTGTTGAGGGATGGTGTTATAAAGGGATGACGGGCAAGGCGGTCGTCGTCTTCTCAGAAGAGGACAGCCTCGCGCTGGAGCTCCTCGGCATGGCCAAAAGATTGGCAGGCGAGCTCGGCTCTTGGACGGGCGCCATAGTTCTGGGCGATAGCGAGGATGTTGTTGCTAAGTACGCAGAGTACGGCGCCGATAAAATCTTCGTGGTTTTAGGAGTCGACCCAAGAAAGGACGGGCCGGATGCTGTCGCCGAGGCTGTTTCGCAAGTTATCTCTAGTACGATGCCGAGTATAGTCTTGATGGCAGCGACGAAGATGGGCAAGGAGGTCGCGGCGTACGTGGCGCAGAGCCTACGCACTGGGTGCGCATCCGAATGCCTGGACGTCTCGCTTAGGGATTCTCAGGTCGAGGTTACGAGGCTCGTGATGGGCGGCGGCTTTTTGGCTAGGATCGTTTTTATGAGGTATCCGGCAGTGATCACCGTACCGCCCCACAGGTTTCAGGCGATCCCATCAAGAGGGGAGGGTACCGTGGAGAAGGTAAAGGTTACAGTACAGAAGAGGTTGTCGAAGGTCGGCATCCGGCCCGTAGAGAAAAGCGGCGTCAAGCTGGAGGAGGCAGAGGCCGTGGTAGCTGTAGGTAGGGGTCTGAAGAGAAAGGAGGACCTGAAGCTGGCAGAGGAGCTCGCGGGGGCGTTAGGTGCTGAGCTTGGTTGCACGAGGCCTATATCAGGAGACCTAAAGTGGCTTCCCGAGGACAGGCACATAGGCCTGTCCGGAAAACGCGTGAAACCAAAGCTTTACGTTGCGGTGGGCATATCGGGGCAGATACAGCACGTGGTAGGCATGAGGGAATCGAAGGTCGTCGTGTGCATAAACAACGACCCGAACGCACCGATGCACAGGGAGTCCGACTACAGCATAGTAAACGACCTATACAAGGTTCTACCGGCCCTCGTCAGCACAATCAAGGGATTGAAGGGAAGGGGTTAACCTCTATCCGATGTATGCCATCGATTTCTTGAAGTCCTTTATTATCTTGTCGTACTCGGCCTTCTCGACCTCTGTTACGCTCGGCTTTATCTTCTGCAGGGCGGCCTCAAAGTGCCTTGCGGATACCTTAGCTATGTTTATGTTTTCCCGTGCCGCAACCATCGCAGCCTCCCTACATACCGCCTCTATATCAGCGCCCGTGTATCCCTCAGTAATCTCCGCCAGCTTCCTTAAGTCTACGCTCTCATCCAGGGGCATTTCCCTCGTATGTATCCTGAATATCTGATACCTTGCCTCAAGGTCAGGGGGCGGAACGTAAAGTATTCTATCAAACCTGCCGGGCCTTAGGAGTGCTGGGTCCAGTATGTCGGGCCTATTGGTTGCACCTATCACGACCACGCCCTTTAGCGTTTGTAGGCCATCCATCTCCGTCAGTAGCTGATTTACGATCCTGTCAGTTACGCCGGCGTCCGGGTGAAGACCTCTCCTGGGTGCGATCGAGTCTAGCTCATCAAAGAATATTATGCAAGGAGCTGTCTCTCTGGCTTTCCTGAATATTTCCCTAACAGCCTTCTCCGATTCTCCGACCCACTTGCTCAGGACCTCGGGTCCCTTGACCGATATGAAGTTCGCCTCGCTCTCCGTGGCCACGGCCTTCGCCAGCAGGGTCTTGCCGGTTCCTGGCGGGCCGTACAGCAGTATGCCCCTCGGGGGTCTAATACCAAGCCTCTTGAAGACGTCTGGGTGCTTGAGGGGCCACTCGACAGCCTCTTTCAACTCCTGCTTTATCCCCTCAAGACCGCCTATATCCTCCCATCTTACGTTCGGTACCTCGAGCACAACCTCTCTCAGGGCAGAAGGCTGAACGACTTTCATCGCGTTAGCGAAATCCTCCCTGCTGACCTTTATCTTCTCTAAAACCTCAGCGGGTATGACCTCTTTCTCCAAGTCTATATGCGGCAGGAAGCGCCTAAGGGCGTTCATGGCCGCCTCCCTGCAGAGGGCCGCCAGGTCGGCTCCCACGAACCCATGCGTTATGTCCGCGAGCTCGTCGAGGCTGACGTCATCATCGAGCGGCATCCTCCTCGTGTGTATCTGTAGTATCTCCTTCCTACCGTTCCTGTCCGGGACGCCGATCCTAATCTCCCTGTCAAACCTGCCGGGCCTCCTCAGGGCTGGGTCTATGGCCTCTATCCTGTTCGTCGCGCCTATGACTATAACCTGGCCGCGGGACTTTAAGCCGTCCATCAATGTTAAAAGTTGGGATACAACCCTTCTCTCGACCTCTCCAGTTACCTCGCTCCTCTTTGGGGCTATGGCGTCGAGCTCGTCGATGAATATTATGCTAGGCGCGTTCTGCTCGGCCTCCTGGAAGACTTCCCTTAGCCTAGCCTCAGATTCTCCGTAAAATTTGCTCATTATCTCTGGACCGTTTATCGTTATGAAGTGCGCTCCCGTCTCGTTGGCTATCGCCTTTGCGATAAGCGTCTTCCCGGTTCCAGGTGGGCCGTAGAGCAGTACGCCCTTCGGCGGCTCGATGCCAAGGTGCCTGAAGAGCTCGGGATGCTTCAGGGGTAGCTCTATCATCTCCCTTATGCGCTGTAGTTCCTCATGGAGCCCTCCTATATCCTCATAGGTCACGCCCGTGATCTCCTCTACCCTCTTCGTCGGCGTTGAGCTGACCTCTACCACCGTGCTATCGACGACCATAACGTGCTGGCTGGGGCTTGTCGAGACAACCTTGAGCTCGACCCCCATGCCTAGGATGGGAACGACTATCACGTCGCCCTTCGATATGGGCAAGTTCATGAGCTGGCTCTTCACTATCCTGCTGAAATCTCCGACGAACGGCAGGGGCTCAAACGGTGCCAAAACTACCTTTGTAGCTGGTTTCATTACTGCCTTGCTAACCTTGACGTAATCCCCAACCGTTGCGCCGATATTCCTCCTAATCTCACCGTCTATCCTGATGATGCCCATGCCCTCGTCTTCTTTGTAAGGTGGCCAGACTATGGCGACCGTCGATCGCTTGCTCGTTATCTCTATAGTGTCGCCGGGGCTTAGCTCAAGCTCCTTTATCGCGGCATTGTCTATCCTAGCTATCCTCCTCCCTATGTCCCTCTGTCTGGCCTCTGCTACCCTAAGGCTCACCTCTTTCTTCTTAGGCTGGTTGGACATTGCTACCCCGACCCATCAAGCGAGTTGCATTGTTAATATTAAATTCTTTGCCTTTTTAACCCTTGATTACCCCTATAGGAACCATCCTGGCGACCTTCGTCGCTATACCTACCGCGTGGCTAACCTCTACGACGTCGTCAACGTTCTTATAGGCCTCGTCTGCCTCCTCCACCAAGGTCTCAGTACTATCGCTCCTGACAATTATTCCCTTGCTCTCCATCTCCTTCATGATTGTCAGGCCAGTGTACTTCCTCTTCGCCCCTGCCCTGCTCATTTCCCTTCCCGCTCCGTGGGCCGTGCTGCCGAAGCTAAGCTCCATGGCCCTCGGGTTTCCCAAGAGAAGCCAGCTGGCTGTTCCCATCGAACCAGGGATTATAACCGGCTGCCCTATGCTCCTGTAGTCGCTGGGCACGAGCGGGTGTCCAGCTGGAAAGCTCCTCGTAGCTCCCTTCCTGTGAACGTAAACGTCCTTCGTCTCACCGTTTACCTTATGCTTTTCGAGCTTTACTATGTTGTGGGCTACGTCGTACACGACCTTCATGCCTAGCGACTCTGCAGGCTCTCTGAACACCTCCTCGAAGCTCTGCCTTACCCAATGGCTGATCGCCTGCCTGTTCGCGAACGCAAAGTTAACGGCGCAGGCAAAAGCCTTAAGGTACTGGTCGGCCTCTGGCGTGTTTGCGGGCGCGCACGCTAGCTCCCTGTCCGGTAGCTTGATACCATACTTGTGGGCCGCCCTCTCCATAACCTTCAGGTAGTCGCTACATATCTGGTGACCGTATCCCCTACTACCTGTGTGAACCAGGACCGTAATCTGGTTCTCCTGGGTTATCCCCATGAGCTTCGCGGCCTCTCGGTCAAATATTTTGTCAACCCTCTGTACCTCGAGGAAGTGGTTGCCGCTACCGAGTGTGCCTATCTGCGGCTCGCCCCTGCTCTTGGCTGTCGGCGAAACCTTAGACGGGTCTGCTCCCTCTAACGTCCCCTCCTCCTCTATATGCTTTATGTCCTCGCTCCATCCGAGCCCGTACTTTTCTATGATGTAACGCGCGCCCTCTACGGCTATCCTATCCAGGTCGGAGGAGCTTACCCTAAAGTCTCTCCGCCTGCTTCCAAGGCCTGCGGGAACGTTCTTGAAAATCGAATCGACGAGCTCCCTTAGCTTAGGCATCACGTCCTTCACGGTAAGGTTTGTTACCATGAGCCTGACGCCGCAGTTTGAAACAACAAACCCTTCCGCGACGAAGCTATGCCCTTCGTTATCTACTGTAAAGTCATACACTTCCCCTTCGAACTCGATCGGCTCGATGCTTTCTATCTCGTCCCACACGATATCGCCCTCTAATGTCTTTTCGGCCCACTCCTCAAACTTTGGAAAGCTTGTAGGATCCATGGGAGAGCTTAACCTACCTTCGTAGATTTGTCGCTCGGTGGATCTCTGGTCAACGTATTCCGACGTGGTCTGCTCTATTATTGTACCCCCGGAGGTTCCTGAGGCGAGCATCAAAATGGCTTTAGCCTCTGCCTCTTCCCTGCTCCTGGGTACCTTTTCCTTGAGTTTAAGCCAAGCGACGGCTGCTAATGCTAGCCTCATCCTCTCTGGTGAATACTCATAGCCTATCCTGCTCCAGAGGTTTACTAGGTTTGAGGGCTTCTCTGAGATCGTTAACCCAAGTTTAACCTTCTTATCCATCCTGATAACGTTTATCCCGCATACCTCAACCCCGAATTCTCTTAAGAGCTTCGTAATCTGACTTAGGAACAACCTTCCGTTATCCTCGAGCTCTTCGACTTTTGTTAGCGTCAGCTGGGGAGGTTCGAAATTATAACCATTTACTGTCCGAGGCTTGTCTAGCTCGGCTCCGAAAAGCGATGCCAAATATAGCCTCTTCATCCAAGCTGGCAGGCTGAAAAGCCAGCTGGGCACCTCGTAGGCCGTCTCGACCTTATTACCAGAAGGTGCGCCGAGCTTTATAAGAAGCTCTTTAAAGCTTCTGGCTGGAACGTGAACGGAATACTCTCTTCCAACCGTGCTCTTGCCATTTATTACACTAACCCGTTTCCTTACGTGGATCTTCGAGGGGGTATAGCCTAGGAGCCTTATGTCTTCTTGAAGCTTTTTAAGCCCCTCCTTACTTCCGTAAAAGATAACTTTCTTCCCATCGAATGTCCCATCTCCTGTGAAGTATCCAAGGAGCTTTATCAGCACCGGCAGTTTTTTGTTTTTAGAGGTTAAGGGAAGTAGGTCGCGCTTTTTCAGCTCAGAAGAAACTTTCCTCTCAAAAACGTTCTCTGGGAGGATCACCCTTTCCTCGTGCTCCTCATACGCCACACCCTCGAAGGGGTAGGTCGCAACCCTATCCCCAATTCTTAGCAGCCTTGCCTCAACCATACCCATTGGTGTGAGTATAGGATGATCCGGCGTTACTTTAATATCGAACCCGCTCTTAGTCCTAATCTTAAGTACAATTTTATCGCGCCTACTCATTCGAAGAATTACCTTGGCCTCTTCTGCGGTGCACCCCCTAATGCATAAGACCTCGTCTCCTATCCGAAGCTCCTCTATCGGCCTAGTCGCACCGTACCTCGTTAGTATCCTGGTTCCCGCCGGAATGCAGTTTATATCGTACCCTACGCCACCTGGCGATATAACACCATCGCTTGCGTCCATGGCTGCCACACCTCCTATAGGAAATCCATAGCCCTCGTGCGCATCCGGAAGCACTATGCTGGCCTTGTATATGCCCGGAAGCATGGCGACGTTCGCACCCTGGTCGAGCGTCCTGTCCTGCATCATCTTTTGGAGCAATTTCTGCGATGCGAATATGGTAACGGGTACCCTCATACCCTGCTTAAAATTCTTCTCTATAACCCAGACGTTCTCCTCCAGCCTCTTTAACGGTATGTTGTTCATACCGTCGATACTTAGCTGTCGATGTATTTAAACTATTGGCGTTCCAAAGGTATCTCGGATAAGATCCTCCACAACTCATCTGTAACCGACGACCTGATGCTCTCGACGACGCCCCCAGACCTTATCAATTTTCTACCCTCCTTTTTACGTACTACCTCGCCTATGATCGCAGCTTTTACGCCCGTCTTCTTAAGGGCCTTAAGGAGTCCCTTACGGCTGGCCCTGACGGACGCTATGAGCGTGCCCGAGCTGATCAGCTTCAGGGGGTCGCAATCGAGAGCCTCGCAGAGCATCCTTGTTTCCTTGGCGACGGGTATTGCATCCTCGTAGACCACAAACCCCGTCCCTGATGCTTCCGCCAGCTCGTAAAGCCCACCCAGGATGCCTCCCTCCGTAGGGTCGTGCATCGCCGTTGCAAGACCTGTTGAGGCTATCCTAAGGGCATCCTCTACGACGCTTATCCTCCTGTAAAAAGAGGAGGCCCTTCTTAGCATGGAAGCGTCTACCTTAGAACTTAGCACACCCGAGAAGTCCGTCGCAAGGATTGCAGTACCCTCTATACCGGCAGTCTTCGTCATTATTATCATGTCACCCGGTTTTGCGCCTCCGGTTGTATAGTACTTCTTCCCTTCAAGCATGCCCATCATCGTACCTATTATGATCGGCTCGGAGACGCAAGGCGCGACCTCAGAATGGCCCGTGACGACAGAGACGCGGAGCTCGGATGCCGCTTTGTGAATCTGTTTAGCTATGGATGCGAAAGCGCGCTCATCGTATTCAGGTAGCAAAATACAGGATGAGAACCAAGCGGGTTTTGCTCCGCAGACCGCTACGTCGTTAGCGTTTATGTGGACTGACAACCATCCGGCCAGCCTCCTCGAACCGGTGATGGGATCGCAGGCAACAACCAAGCGACCCTTTGGCACGCAGACGACCGCGGCATCCTCACCGTATGCCGGCCATAGGAGGACGTCACCCCTCCTAGCCCCTAACCACTTAAAGACAGTTTTCTCTAATACTTCTTTTGGCAGCTTGCCAAACCTTATTTTCATACCATAACCCTGTCATGTGCGTTAACGTAACGAACCTCACAGCTTATTGCGGATCACGTTTTCCACTTTAGGTATGTCCGCAAAGGAAGAGACCCTGTATAGGATGCTAAGCTTGCTGTCAAACATTTTGAGGGAGTTGGTTGACATGTAAAGGACGTTCCGAACCTTCTTGATAAGCTCGGGCATGCGCATGTCGGGATATTTTCTGAAGGCCTCGATAAAAGGCTCGGCCTGGTAGGATGCCAGGGTAAAGTCAACGCTGTTGTCCAGCATCCTCGGCAGAACGGCCGTAAACTTTTTGGAGGCCTCTAGAAGAAAGCAAGTAAACTCTAACGTAAGGCAAGGCATGTCGCACGGAAGGATGAGTACGTTAGAACCCGGAACGTTCTCCAAAACCTCCTTTACCTTTTCGGACTCGTTCGGGTACTGTGCTTTCTCCATCCTCATGACGGATGCAAAATACTTCTCGCATATTGGCCCGTAAGCGGCGGCTTGCGCTTCGTTCTCGACGGATACGAACAGGTCCGTAACCTCGTCGGGCACGCTGTCGAGGACGTACTCGATCATGGGCCTACCCGCTATCCTCGTTAGGCCTTTTTTATCGCCCATCCCCCTCCCGTTTACGAGAACGACGCAGGCATAGCCCCTCGTTCTACTTTTGGACATGAAAGCTGATCACACCTCTTTTCAGAAGCGCGTTCATGGCTTAACTTAAGAGCCAAAACATCCATCGCATTCTTTAATATAAATATTTAACACGTCGTGAGAAACCGCTACGGGGAGCATGCTTCCCCGAAGGCCCCTCGATGGGATGATCGGGAGGTAAGGGTTGTGTAGGGACGAGAGTAACAAAACACTATGCACCTCCGCTTAACCCATAAGGGATGTAAACGCGTTAGGAACGCTTGGCCAACGCTCGTTTACGTTGAAGCATTAATCTTGGCACGGCCTCGCTCAATCGAAACGCTTAAATAACAAACGTAGATGCAGATAATCTAAAGAGAGGCGGCGAACGTGAGGGATTGCCTTTTCCTCACGAGCGGCTATAGCTATTATCGCTATAGCGAGCTGGACGCCTCTCTCTGAAGCTCTCTTTTCTCCGATGGTTTTTCCAGCTTTGGGGGGAGGTCATGCCCATAAAAGATATAATGGTAGTAAAGCTCGGTGGCTCTGTCCTCCAAGACTCTAAGGCTCTCGAGAGGGCCGCATCTTGGGTAAAGGATCTGCTGAAGGAGCACGGGCTAGTCGTGGTCGTCTCGGCGCTGAAGGGGATGACGGACGAGCTGTTGAAGATCGCAAAGGAAGTGAATCCGGATATTCGACCGGACATGCTCGACGAGGTCCTTGCAATGGGTGAGAGGACGAGCGCCAGGCTTTTCACGGCTGCCCTAAATAGGTTCGGCGTCGATGCCGTCTTGGTAGACCCGAGCACCGAGTACTGGCCCATAGTAACGGACGAGGCGCACCTTGACGCAAACCCTATATACCAAGAAACGGAGAAAAGGTGCAAAGAGAAACTCCTGCCCCTAATCGAGGCCGGCAAGGTCCCCGTGGTGTGCGGATACATCGGGGTGACGGCATCCGGTAAGATAACAACGCTGGGCAGAGGGGGGAGCGACACGACCGCCATACTCCTCGGTAGCTGCCTTAAGGCCGCCGAGGTCGTCCTGGTCAAGGATGTCGAGGGCATCTATTCTGGAGACCCGGATAAGGTCAGCAAGGCTGAGATGCTCGAGACACTGAACGTTGAGGAGGCCAGGCTTCTGACGGAGGGAGGCGCGAAGGTCATCCACTCAAAGGCGCTAAGGTACCTGTCGGAAGGTCTCAGGCTGAGGATATCAAGCATGGAAGGTCTGGGAAGGTCTGGAACGGTCATAATCGGCACCCTCCCAAAACTCGAGGTAAGCAAGCATCCGGCTAAAGTAACTATGATAACGATACTCTCGAGAAACTCGGACGGAGCGTCGATGGTCAGGCCCATCGTGGATTTCATCCAAAAACACGGAGGAGAAATCCTCAACATCACGACGGGCGAAAGGTCTATCATCGTCTACGCAGACCTGGCCGGTAAGCTGATGGATGAGCTGCACAAGGAGGTCGTGGAGTCTGGTATCGGCAAGGCCATAAGCTTCTTCGAAGGCCTATCGGTGATAAGCATAAGCGGAAGGCTACTCGAGACTAGCCCGGGCGTGATCCATAAAGTTGTCGCACCGCTGGCGTCTCATGGCATAAACATCTACGGCTTAGTGACGATAAGCTCATCCATAAGGATTTTCGTGTCCGCAAAGGATGCGGACAGAGCCGCCTCTCTAGTGAAGTCGAACCTGGAGGTGGGATTGAATGAAACAAATTAAGGTCGCAGTGCTAGGAGCTACGGGGATGGTCGGTCAGCGGTACGTGAGCATGCTCTCTAGGCATCCATGGTTCAAGCTCTCGTGTCTCACGGGAAAGGAATCGATCGGCAAGAAGTACGGGGAGGCAGTAAGGGGCAACCCAGTTGACATCCCGTCCAGCATAGCGGATATGGAGGTCGTTCCGACGGAGCCGAAGTACGTTGACGCAGACCTTGTCTTCTCCCCACTACCAACAGAAGCAGCGCACGAGTCGGAGCCGCTTTTTGCCAAAGAAGGCTTCAGCGTCGTGAGCGACGCATCCGCCCACAGGATGGAAAGGGACGTTCCGCTCATCGTACCGGAGATAAACCCCGAGCACATGGAACTGATAGACATCCAGAGAAGGAACAGGAAGTGGGATGGGTACATCGTAACCACGCCCAACTGCACTACCGTAGGCTTGGTCATGCCCCTCAAACCCCTACACGACGCCTATGTTCTCAAGAAGGTCGTCGTCACAACGATGCAGGCAGTATCGGGGGCTGGTTTTCCAGGCGTACCCTCGCTCTCCATACTCGGAAACGTAATACCCTACATATCGGGCGAGGAGGGTAAGGTTGAGAGAGAAACCCTGAAGATACTGGGGAATTTTAAGGATGGGGCCGTCGAACCTGCCCGGATAACAATCGAGGCCAGCTGTACTAGGGTTCCAACGATAGATGGGCACCTAGAATCTGTTTACGTCGAGACCGAGAAGGCCGTAAGCGTAGACGGTGCTAAGAGGACGCTGGCGGAGTTCAAAGGCCTTCCGCAGGATTTGAAACTTCCCACGGCTCCCGATAGACCCATAATCGTCATGGAGGAGGAAGACAGGCCGCAGCCGAGGCTCGACATCTACGCCGGAAGCGTTCCTGGAATGAGCGCAGTCGTCGGGAGGTTAAGGGCCGCAAAAGACGAGAAAGCCTTGAAGTTCTTCGTCCTTAGCCACAACACGATAAGGGGTGCCGCCGGCATCGCGATACTGACGGCCGAGCTCCTGCATGCAACTGGGAGGATAGATTAGGCTTGGTTTTCGGGAAGCAAGTTAGGCTAAACAGGATAACGGAGAAAGGAAGGATGCTCTGCATACCGATGGACCACGGGGTTACGATAGGCCCTGTCAAGGGTTTGGATAGGATATTCGATACGGTGGAGAAGGTCAGCCTCGGAGGGGCAACCGCCGTCCTGATGCACAAGGGCATACTTAGGATGATGCCAAAGCCAGTAAACGTCGGGACCATAATGCACGTATCCGCGAGCACGTCCCTGGGACCTTCTCCCAACTTCAAGGTAAGGGTCTCGGGCGTGGAAGAGGCACTTAGGCTCGGAGCCGACGCAGTCTCAGTACATGTAAACATAGGTTGCGGAGATGAGCCAAAGATGCTCAAGAAGCTCGGGATGCTTGCTGACGAGTGTGACAGGTGGCAGGTCCCTTTCATAGCTATGATGTACCCGAGGGGTGAGAACATAAAGAACCCTAACGACCCCGAAATCGCCGCACACGTAGCGAGGATAGGCGCCGAGCTCGGGGCAGACATAGTGAAGACGCCCTACATCGGAAGCCCGGAGGCCTTTAGGAAGGTCGTCGATGGGTGTCCAGTTCCCATTGTCATCGCCGGCGGGCCAAAGGCCGAAAGCGACTTAGAGGTTTTGAGGATGGTAAGGGAGGCGATGGATGCCGGCGCCGTCGGTGCGGCCATAGGCAGGAACGTGTTCCAGCACGACAACCCGTTTGCTATAACCAAGGCGCTCAGGGCCATCATAATCGAGGACTGTACGGTGAAAGAGGCGCTGGAGGTGCTCAAGGACGCTTCCGCCGGGTAAGAAGGAAGTTTGCATAGACTTAAGGGAATGGGATGACGAGATCTTCAAGGAAGCCTTATCCAGGGGGATCAGATCCTACTACTGCGACCCAGCAAAAGTCCCTCCAGAATCCAAGCGGATGGTTACGGTATACTCGGACTCGCCAGAAGGCGACGTACTTGTCGTACCTCTCGGAGGAGAGGTGCCCATGGGAAGAAGGTTTGCCATATACGCACCCGTACAAAGCCATGAGGACGTTGAAAGGTTGGTCCATGCAGCAAAGCTGGGTGCCGAGGCCTTGATAGTCGACACAAGGGACTGGAGGATAATTCCCTTAGAGAACATAATCGCCTATCTACAAAAAACATCGACGAGGCTCATCGCGAAGGCAAGCAGTCCCGATGAGGTCGAAACGTTATACGGTGTTTTGGAGAAAGGCGTTGACGTCGTTTTGTTTAAACCTAGGAGCAAGGATGATGTGTCCAGAGTGTTCGAGGTTGTTAACTACATTACGAGGGTTCAGCTTTCAACGGCAGAAGTTACAGAGGTGAAGGACGTCGGGATGGGTGATAGGGCCTGCATCGATACCGTTTCCATCCTATCCGTCGGAGAGGGCATGCTTGTCGGGAGCAAGGCAAGCTTCCTATTCCTAATCCATAACGAATCTTTAGGCTCCTCGTTCACGGAGCCTAGGCCTTTCAGGGTGAACGCGGGCGCAATACATAGCTATATCCTAACACCCGACGGTAGAACGAAATACCTATCTGAGATAAAGGCGGGAGATAGGGTGCTGATCGTAAGCTCGCAGGGCTCGGCAAGGCCGACGGCCGTAGGAAGGACGAAGATAGAGAGGAGGCCCTTAAGGCTCGTTAAGGCTAAGGTCGGCGACGAGGAAGGCTCCGTCATACTGCAGAGCGCAGAGACCATAAGGCTCGTGAGGCTTGACGGAGACCTTGTACCCGTAACGGAGGTTAAGCCAGGCGACAAGGTGCTGGTGTACACGACGAAGGAGAAAGCCAGGCATTTTGGTTTAACAGTCGACGAGTTCATAATAGAGCGGTAGAGAAAACATAGCCAGCGTGGCGAAGATGTTGTGCAGGCTATGCGTATCAACTTTTGGAAGGGATATGCCCTCCCTAAAGGGCTCTGTGGTTAAAGCGTTCGAGAGCGGTGCAGACCTCGTGGAGGTTAGGCTCGACTACCTGGATGAGTTGGACGCTGAAACCTTAGCATCTGAACTAAGGCCGTACATGGGCAAGCTTGTTGTAGCCCTCAGGCCGGAATACGAGGGCGGGCTATTCATCGGGAAGGAAGAGGAGAGGGCGGAGATCCTCAAGAGATTAGCTAGGGAAGGTCCGGCGTACGTCGACGTAGAACTCCGCTCCCCCATATCAGAAAGTTTATCAAAATACCTGATGAGGTCAGGCACGCCCGTCATAATCTCATGGCACGACTTCGAGAAGACGCCGGAGACGTGCGAGCTTCGGCAGGTAGCCAGCTTAGCCATGGATAGCGGAAACGTCGCAAAGGTCGTAACGATGGCAAAATCTTTCGGCGATAACGCCAGAGTCCTCTCGCTCTATAACATGGGCGCTCAGGACAGGCTCGTGGCCTTCTGCATGGGGCCTGAAGGGGTTTTGTCCAGGTTCCTATCTGTACTGCTAGGAGCGCCCTTCATGTACGTCTCATTGCCCGGAAGGCCTACTGCGCCCGGCCAGCCCAGCATACTCGAGGCTAGGGAGCTTCTCCGCTTGCTATCACTAAGGCTTTCCGGGGGTCGTTGAGCATACCAAGAAGGAAGAGCCTTGGCAACAAAAGGCTCGTAGGCCTCATCGGCCGGCCCGTAAAGCATTCTGTATCCCCGGATATCCACAATGCCGCATTCGACCATCTTGGCCTTGACTATCTCTACGTCGCCTTCGAGGTGAAGGAGGATGCCCTAGGGCCTGCCGTCAAAGGGCTTAGGGCCCTGGGAGCCGTAGGCTTCAACGTAACGATACCGTACAAGCAGGCGGTCGTAAAATTTTTGGATAGGCTTGTGGACGATGCCGAAGTCATAAAGGCAGTTAACACGGTCGTCATAGAAAAGGATAGGATGGTTGGGTACAACACGGACGTTTTGGGCGTAATGAAAGCCCTCTTGCCATACAAGGACGTCCTTAACGGCTGCAACGCGCTAATACTCGGGACAGGCGGAGGGGCCTCGGCTGCTGCTTTGGCCTTGGCTAGGCTTGGATGCGGTTGCATAACATTCGTCGGCCGTGTACGATCGAAGGCCCGTAGGCTTGCAAACTTCTTCAGGAGGAGGTTAAATGTCTCTACAAACGGTTTAGGCCTCTCTGCCAGCAACCTGTCCGACGTAGCAAAAACTTGCAACGTTATCGTTAACGCCACGCCTGTTGGCATGTGGCCGAACGACGGCCGCTCGCTGCTCAGGAAGGAGCAGATAAGAAGCGGCTCTGTCGTGATGGACATGGTGTACAACCCCCCAGAGACCCTCCTCCTAAAAGAGGCAAGGCTCGCCGGTGCTTCCTGCGTTTCTGGACTAGAGATGCTGGTATTTCAGGCTGCGGAATCCTTCAGGCTATGGACTTCTTTGGACCCGCCGATAGAGGTTATGAAGGCTGCTGCCCTCGAGGCAGTAGGTCGTTTTGCATGAAGGCGACGGCTAGGGCGCACGGAGCTATAACGATCGTTAACGCCATATCGATCGGTAAGGGAGCTGCCATGGGCATCGACCTTTATACTGAGGCTACCGTAGAGGTCGGCGGTAAGAACGTAGAGGTAGCGATAGAGGGAAGCCCCGAAGAGGATACCTCGTTGGCTATCGCGGCGGCCCGAAGGGTCTTAAAAATGGCTGGCATGGACTGTGGGGCATACGTTAAGGTAAGCTCGAACATACCCATAGGCAGGGGGTTGAAGAGCTCTAGCGCGGCCGCTAACGCCATAGTCCTGGCTACGGCTAGGGCTGCAAATCTAAGATTGAGCGACGTCGACGCACTGAACATGGCCGTCGACGCTGCCATCGAGGCTGGCGTCACGATAACCGGCGCATACGACGACGCGTGCGCTAGCTTCTACGGCGGTATAGTGGTCACAAAAAACCTTGAGAGGCAGCTGGTAAAAAGGGTTGAAGCTCCTGAGGGGCTAGCCGTCGTGCTGCTCGTCCCGGAATGGAAAAGCTACACTAAGTTTTTCGACAAAGATGTGCTCAAGCCCATAGCACCGCTCGTCGAGGAAGCTTATAGGCTGGCCATGGAGGGAGAGTACTGGAAGGCCTTAACCCTTAACGGCATACTCCACTCTGCGGCTTTAAACATTAGCGCCAGGAAGGCCTTGGAAGCTATAAAAGCTGGAGCCCTAGCCGCCGGCCTATCCGGCACGGGACCAGCCGTCGCTGCCGTTTGCAAAGAGGAGGCCGTGAAAGATGTTGCTGAGGCTCTGGACGAGGATGGGTATGAGCTTATAATCGCCAAGCCAAACAATAAGAAGGCATACTCCTGGGCTGGGGACCCTGTTGAAGGTCTCGGTTAGGCCCTCTGTAATATACGGCAAGGTCCGGGCACCCCCTAGCAAAAGCTACAGCCACAGGGCGATCATAGCCGCCTCCATGACAGATGGCAGGTGCGTCGTGGAGAACGTTTCGGAATCAGACGACGTACGCGCCACGATCAACGTATGCGAAAAGCTCGGCGCGAGCATCGTGAAAGAGGAGAGCACGCTTTTCGTCAACGGCTTCTCAACACCTAAGGCACCCGACGATGTCCTGAACGCCCAGAACTCGGGGACGACGTTGAGGATAATGACGGGCGTAAGCTGCCTAGTTCAAGATGGGTACGTCGTCCTAACGGGTGACGAGAGCCTGAGGAGGAGGCCGATGCAGCCGCTCCTCGACGCGCTTAACATGCTTGGGGGCGAGTGCTGGTCTACGAGGCTTAACGGCTGCGCGCCCATAGTCGTCAAGGGTGGCGGGCTCAAGGGTGGTGAGGCATGGATGGACGGCAGCTTATCTTCCCAATTCGTCTCATCCATACTTTTCTCCTCAACAAAAGCACTGAGAGATACCGTGCTCAGGATTCGGGGGAGCCTCGTCTCGAGACCCTTCGTCGATGCGACGATCAGCGTCCTAGAACGGTTCGGCGTCCGCGTGGAAAACGAAGGGTACGCCGTTTTTCGCATCCCCTCGCAGCAGAATTTTAAGCCCACGCGTTTCACGGTGCCCGGAGATTTTGGGCTCGCATCCTTCATGATGGCCGCGGCTCTAATGACCGATGGCTCGGTTACCGTAGAGGGGCTAAGCCAGGATTTACCGCAAGCCGACTCGGCCATAATTGATATACTTACCAGTATGGGAGCCAAAGTTAAGCTGGATTATGTTTCTGGGAGGGTAACCGTGGACGGAGGCGGTAGGCTCAGAGGCGGTAGCTTCAACCTATCAGACTCTCCGGACCTTTTGCCGGTTTTAGCAGCCCTGGCTACCAAGTGCGACGGGCCGGTCGAGATCACGGGCGTTGGGCACGCGAGGGTTAAGGAGAGCGACAGGGTCGGCGCCCTCGCCTGCGCCCTTTCCAAGATAGGGATGAACGTAAGGGAGAGGCCGGACGGCCTGATCATAACGCAAGGTAAGCTGGCAGGGAGCGCAGTACTCGACCCGAAGGGAGACCATAGGCTCTTCATGGCATACTGTCTTCTAGGGCTTGTCTTGAAGGACGGTTGCGTCGTGTTAGGAGCCGAATCGGCAAGCGTCTCCTACCCGAATTTCCTAAAAGACCTAGGCGGGCTGGGCGCAAAATTCGAGCTAGGGTAGAACCAATTTTATTAAAACCATTAAATATTAGTTAGGCTAACCTAATTTTCGGAAAAAATGGTGCTTAAAGAATATAGACAGTGACGATTTCGGGCACTGCGGACCCCATAGGCATAGGCACCGTCACCGTTTTGGGGCGTTAGTTTCTTTGCTAGAGCTCAAGAATGGTCAAAGGGGCGTAGTGGCCCTACTCCAAGGGAACAAGAAGGTCGTCCAAAGGCTTTCGGAGCTAGGCATAGTGCCCGATACGGTCGTGGAGGTCATAAATTCTGCGCCCCTCGGCGGGCCTGTCGAGGTACTCGTAAGGGGGAGCAGGCTTGCTATAGGAAGGGAGGTCGCAAGGGGGATACTGGTCCGCGTAGAAGAGGGCTGAGCATGAGCTCATGCCATGCCGCCTCGAGCGCCAAAAGGAAAGGTAGGGCAGACTTTGTCTTCGCGTTAGCCAGCAACGCGAACGTCGGTAAGAGTACGCTTTTCAACCAGCTTACAGGGCTACACCAGCACGTGGGAAACTGGCCCGGCAAGACGGTCGAGAAGTTTGAGGGGAGCCTGGTAGTGGATGGGTACGTGATAGACGTCGTGGACCTGCCCGGCATATATTCTTTGTCAACGTTCTCTATAGAAGAGCTCATATCCCGGGAGTACATCGTGCTCGAGAAACCGGACGTCGTGATAGACGTCGTGGATGCCTCCGGCTTGGAAAGGAACCTGTTTTTCACGCTACAGCTTCTGGAGCTCCAGACGCCCATGGTCGTAGCCCTGAACATGGTCGACCTGGCCGAGGAAAGGGGATTGCGGGTGGATGACAAAAGGCTAAGCGAGATACTCGGCGTACCCGTCGTCCCTACCGTTGCGAGCAAGGGCAATAGGCGTTTATGAGCTAATCCGACAGGCCATCGGCATAGCTAGAAACAGGACAGAGCTAAGACCCATGAACGTAGTATACAGCAAGGATGTCGAAGAAAGGGTGGAAAGGCTGACCGAGCTTCTTAAGAATCACGACGTCGATTATCCGCCCCGCTTCGTTGCCGTAAAGCTCCTCGAAGGGGACGAGGACATCAAGAAAAGGGTGGACAAAGAGGTTGTAGAGGCTGCCGAGAAGCTTGCGAAAGAGATCGAGGATATAAGGGGCATGCCAGCCCCGATCGTTATGGCCTCCGAAAGGTACGCGATCATAAGCAGGGTAATAAAAGAGTCCCAGAGAATTTTAGCTCCTTACAAAGTCGGCCTGGTAGAAAAAGTTGACAAGCTACTTACGCATAAAATCCTGGGCTATTTGATAATGGCTGCCGTATTCCTTTCCTCCTTTTATGCGATATTCACCTTTGGGGATTACGTCTCCAGAGTGCTCTCGGATGCGTTTGATGCGCTAAAACCAACGATAGTCGGTATAACGGGTGAGGTACTGTGGGAAGGCTTCTTCGGCGGATTCGTGGCAGGAGTTACCCTATTGCTCCCCCTTCGTCCTTCCGTTCTACCTGTTCCTCCCGGTGTTGGAGGATACGGGGTACCTTCCAAGGGTTGCATTCCTCCTCGATAACGTCATGCACAAAGTGGGGCTACACGGGAAAGCTATCATACCGCTGATCATGGGCTACGGCTGTAACGTTCCAGCATGTTACGCGTGTAGGATCATGGAAACCCAGAGGGAACGCCTGATATCGGCATTCGCCGTTACGTTCATCCCGTGCGCTGCACGGCTCGTCGTGGTATACGGATTGGTGGGCTCGTTCGTTGGTATAGAGTGGGCATACGCTTTGCTGTTGGTAAACCTGGTAATCGTTATGGGTATGGCGAGGTTAGCGTTCAAGGTCTGCCCAGGAGAATCCATGGGTCTTATCATGGAGGTCCCGCCGCTAAGGTTGCCTACCGTTAGGGTCGTCTTGGCCCAGACATGGAACAGTGCCAAATCGATCATCCGCGTAGTTTTTCCCGTCTATATCTTTGGAGGTGGAATCCTGGCCGTGCTATACTCGTTCAACGTTTTGCAGCCAGTAGAAGGGTTTCTAACACCGCTAACAGTCGGCTGGTTAGGGTTGCCGGCTTACGCAGGCACGGCTTTGCTTTTCGGCGTAGTGAGGAAGGAGATGGTCATAATCATTCCGGCCATAGTTTTCGGGACGACGAACTTTGCATCCATGTTCACACCGGTCCAGATGATGACGTTTGCGTTCGTAGCGATGTACTACGTACCGTGCGCCGCCACATTCATAATGTTAAAGAAGGAATTCGGGTGGAAGACGGCTTGCTACATCACGCTATTCGAGGTTGCGTTCGCCATGCTCCTCGGAGGGCTATTCTACAGGGCCCTTGACGCCGTATTCAACGGTTTCGTTTGACGTCCGGCTGTGGGTACCACGATAAAGACCCGAAGGAGCAGGCACTTTAGTGTGCGGGATCTAACCCATATGGATGACATTGTACTCGAAAAGGCCTAGGAGAGAACGTATGGGGTGTTCGACCCTAAAAGGAGCAGAGCCCTATTAAATGCTTCCGATGAACCCAGAGGTGTATGGTGGAGCTCAGGGGCTAAGCGTGGAGCCCGTGCGCATCTACACTTAGCCCGGAACCCTTATCTAACCTATAACCAACTTCTCGGGTATCAGCCTCCCCTCTTTGAACCTAGTAGGCAAGAATGGCCTCATAAGCTCATCCACCTCGTCGTACAGGATGTTCTTGGCTAGCAGCTTGCCGATGAGGGGTGCCATCATGAAGCCATGGCCGCTGTCGCCATAAGCCACGTAAAGACCCCTTGGCCAATCAGGATCCCTTCCCATGATATGGCTAGAGTCCGCGGACATGGAATAGTAGCCGCTCCAGCACCTCATGACCCTGGCTCCCCTGAGCAAGGGGAACCTTTTGTACACCGCCCTTGCCCACTTTACCAAGAAATCCAGGGTGTTCTCCAAAGGCAAAAGGCCGCTCTTCACCGGAACTTCCAGGCTTCCTAGTATCTCGCCCTTGAGCGCCTGACCGATGTAGGCCGAGGTTCCAAAGTCTATGATCAGGGGCTCGATGAAGTACCTATAGGCTTCCGTCAGCGCAACCTCCTTCCTTTCGGGCTCCGTCGGCAAGTTTATGCCTAAGTTTCTTAGGAGCCCATCTGTCCAGGCGCCAGCGGCCAATAAGACGACGTCAGCCTCTACCTTACCACCGGGGAGCTCGACCCCTACGACCCTGTTGTCCTCGACGAGCACCTTTTCTACGGGAGATTTTTCGAAGAGCCTGGCACCAAGCTTTGCGGCGGCTTTGTAGTAGCCGAATGCCACGTAGTTATGGAAGCAACTCCCATTCTGGGGGCCGAAGAAGCCCTCGAGGACGTCGTCCACGTATACGTAAGGGTACCTTTCCTTAATTTCCGAGGGTGAGAGAAATTTTCCGGCTATTCCAAGCCTATCCCACATCTTGTTCTTTTTACGGAATACCTTTACCTCATCCTCGTTAAAAAGCAACCAAAGGTAGCCGCCAGTCGTTACCAGGATATTCCAGCCAGTAATCGAAGGCAGCCTGACCATGATCTTCTTCGACTCCAAAGCAAACTTAGAATTCTCCTCAGCCCAGAAGTGAACCCTAAACCTACTGGCAGACCTTACGGTGGAACCATACGATAGGTACTCCTTTTCCAAGATAACGACGTCCTTAGCTCCCATCCTCGCCAAATTGTACGCAGAGGATAACCCTATGACGCCCGAGCCGACTACAACAACCCTCAATTTCCGCCCACACCTATCGCGGCCAGTACGTTAATGGGCATGGATAGTGTAAGCGGCCTTTGCCTCGCTATGCCGACCGAGTTAGGGCTCAGGCCGGCGACGTACGCTACATAGAGCGCGGAGTTAACGAGGCAGAGCCTACCCTGGCACCTCGCCGTGCCGACTCCTGTACTCCGCTTAACTTTCTCGAGGCTGGTGAAGCCGTAAACGGTTACGGAACGGTATAGGTCCCATAACCTTATGTCTTCGCAAAAGCAAACGAAGGCATCCCTTCTGGGTTCCATGCAGAACAAAGTAGGCGGCTCGGATATTTTTTCTTCCGGTAAGGAGTCTGTCTCAAAAGACTTAAACACGCTCTCCTTAATGTCGCTTATGCCGAGCTTTTTGAGTACCGACCTGTATTCCTTCACGAGCACTTCCCGATCCGACTCAGCACCGGTCTTGTTCAAGGCAACGGCGGCAGAAAGTCCCGCTATCCTCCCCTCGATCGCGTGTAGGACACCGTAGGGCGATCCAGAGGCACCCCCAGCGACGAAAAGGCCGTCCTTCTTCGTCCTCATGAAGCAATCGTGGACCGGTACGAAGCCGAGCCCCTTAAAGTAAGCTACCCTGGCGCCCGCTTGGGCAGGAACCTTTACGTCTGGGTTTACGGAGGCCGCACAAACTACGCAGTCGACGTTCAACCTAAGGCTCTCGCCTTCACACCTCACCTCGATGGCTGTAAGCCTATTTTTTCCTACGGCGATGACTTCCCTCACGCCACCTATGATGTCATGTTTGCCGGAGCTGCTTTTTGACTTGTCGAGGATGATGGTGTTGACGGCATGCCTCCTAAGGTGCTCTGCCACCCTTAAGCCACGCTCCGTGGCTCCCAGTATCGCAACGTTCCTTCCTGCAACTACGCCGTGCAGCGTGAGCATCCTAATCGCAGATGAAGCGTCCATTATTCCCGGTAGGTCGTTGTTGGCGAATATGCACGGTAAATCTACGGATCCCGTTGCGCAAACGTACGCCTTAGCAGATATCACGTAGGAAGTTCCGCTGCCGAGCGGATAGGGCGAGAAGGCTAGCACGGCGTCTTCGAAGAATCCGACAAGGGTGGTTTTTGGGAGGGTCTTCACGCCAAGCTCGACGGCTTTTTCCCTAAGTCTCCTTACGAATACGTAGCCTGGCTCGGACATGCCAGGCGGCTCCAATTCGTCGCATAACATCTCACCGCCGGGTTCAAGGCCGTCGTCTATCTGGAGAACCTCAAGGCCGTACTTTCTTGCCTCGACGGCCGCCGAAAGCCCTGCCACACCACCGCCAACCACTACCAGGTCAGCATTTTCCACGACAGTGGATGCTCCATGCTTTACTTCGTATTCGACCGGTTCTGGGTTGTTGATGCTTTTTCCGATGAGCTTGAGGGCTATGGGCCAGACTAGCCTGTTCCTTACGATTGGCTTATGGAGCAGGCTCGTATCTACCATAGACTCGAAGAAGCGAATGAACAGGGGCCTCCTCTGCTGCGTACGAACCTTCATCCCGTCTGTCGGATATATTTCGGATGGGTTAACGGCCGGTATGCCGTTCACGATTACAGTAGCCGTTCTGGCCTGCGGGTGTAGGCTGAAGAACCCACGAGGTCTGTACAGCTTTTTGCTCCTATCGAAAGACCTGATCCCGTTAGCATACAACACCACGCTCACGGGCTCTGAAGTAAACCCTTCCACGATTGCACCGTCAACGTTAATGGATACTGCTTCTCCCTTACGAGCTACCCCCGGCTCTTTAACGCGTAAATTCGTCATGCTCTTAGAACCGACGGTCGGTTTTAAAAAGCTTTTAGGTTTTCTTTTTTCGTTAGTTTTTGATAAATTTATTACGAGCTTATAGCAAACTTGTGAAGACATAGATAGACAAAAATTTGGTGAGACGGATTGGATGGGACGTGGTCAGCCCTAGTGAGTTATTGGCAAGTTACAAAACCACGAACATGGTTTCTCCTAACCTTCACTGGGTTCTGCAGCGCGATAGTCGGTTTCGGAATGCACGGAAAGAGCGTAGATTGGTGCGTTGTCACGCTAGCGACTTTGGCAATAGCTTTCGGCTCGGCCGGAGCCAACGCAATCACGTGCTACATAGACAGGGATATCGACGCTTTGATGGATAGGACCAAGATGAGGCCTCTGCCGTCCGGTAGGATAAGGCCAGCCGAAAAGGCGCTCTACCTAGGGCTCGGCCTTTCTGCGTTAGGCCTTTCCACGTCCATAATGCTCAACCCGCTGTGCTTCGGCCTAATGGTCTTTGGGCTTCTTGACAACATCCTGGTTTACAGCAAGTGGCTAAAGCGTCGAAATCCGATCAACATAATAGCCGGCGGTTTCTCCGGAGGCGCGCCCGCGATGATAGGCTACTCAGCGGCTACGACAGAAAACATCGCGCTCGGCTTGTTAATAGCCGCGCTCGTCGTCCTATGGATACCTACGCACATTTGGAGCCTCGCGCTAAGGTACAAGGAGGACTACGCAAGGGTAAGGGTTCCCATGCTCCCAGTAGTCGTGCCCGAAAGGGCCGCCATAAGGTGCATAGCGTCAACCAGCGTCTTGATGGTCGTCTTCAGCATACTACCGGCTCTTATGGGCATTTTTAGAGGAATATATGCAGCGACAGCATCCGTTTTCGGCATAGGGATCTTAGCCCTCAACTTCTCGCTCGTTATCCGACCGGATCCTAAGAAGACGTGGTTGGTGTTCAAGACGTCAAGCCCTTACCTGGCCGTGCTATTCACGAGCATGGTCCTCGACGTTTACTTTCCGGTTCACCTGTAGCTTATGGTCCTGTCAGGCTTAATCGCCAAAAGGATGTACTCAACGAAGTGAGGCTCTGGTAAGGCACCCTCGAATGAAAGAACGTCGTTTATTACTATCTTAGGAACCGCCATGACGTCGTATTTGTTCGCAAGCTGGGGGAATTCGATAGCGTCTATCATGTCCGCCTTTATGAACTCGTTCTCGACAGCCAGCTGATGCGCAACCCTTACGGCTCTAGGACAGTACGGGCACGTAGGCGTTACGAATACCTGAATGTGTACTGGCTCTTTCACGCCCTTGATCTTCTCTTTTGTCGCAGGTTGAAGATTCGTCGTCCCCCTTGATGCATCCACTATGGTATCCAGGAAAGCCGGAAACTCGTAACCCGTAGGCAGGCCGAAGAACCTTATACCGTACTCGCGGGTACCGAATACTGCAGTCGCGGGTATCTTGTCGATACCCCATCTTTGAGCCTTCTCGTAATCCTTTTCGAAGTCAAAAACTTCAAGCCTTATCTTATCAGAGAGGGATGCCAAATCCTCCATCAATTCCCTGTTTGTGGCACAGTATTCGCACTCAAAGTCT
The DNA here is from genome assembly GCA_003056285.1 of Candidatus Terraquivivens tikiterensis. GTDB lineage: Archaea > Thermoproteota > Nitrososphaeria_A > Caldarchaeales > Wolframiiraptoraceae > Terraquivivens > Terraquivivens tikiterensis. The sequence continues at coordinate 21,468 of NDWU01000010.1, read as the reverse complement.
TGCGTAAACACAACGAGCTTTACTTCGTTCTCCATATTTCTGCCAAGCTTTTCTGCAACAATTTTTTTCTCTTTTTCTTTCAGGATTGGCATCAAGCATTTTTAATGCGTGCAGAATTTATAAGCTTAACGGTTTTCATCTATTGCCTCGTTGGCGAGCTTATCGGCCAGCTTGTTTAATTCTCTGGGGATGTAAAAATAATCGACATCCAGGAGCCTCTCCAGCTCCTTTACCTCGGAGTAAAGCTTGCTGAGCCTCGCTTCCTTGACTTCAAACTCGCCCCTGAGCTGCTTCACCATCAGCTCGCTGTCGGAGAAAACCCTTACTTTCTTGGCGTTGATCTTTACGGCTAGCTTTAAACCCTCCAAGAGCGCCAAATACTCGGCCTCGTTGTTCGTCCTATTTCCGACGAACTTCTTGAAACGTACCGTCTCCGAGTTAAACCTGAGGACCACGCCGATACCGGCTGGCCCAGGGTTGCCCCTGGACGCACCGTCGACGTAAACCTTGACCTCTGCAACCCCTCGGATGCTATTTTTTGATGTCAAGCGATCTTAACCTTGGCAGATCCTTAGGGCATTATCCTTTTTAGCGTGTGCGAGCTGCCCACGGCCATAAGCCAGTGGGCTTCCTGCTTCAGCGACCTGACCTGGTCCTGCACATCCAGAACGCAGGTTACGGAAGCCCAGTCTCCGCGAGCATAACTTCGGGCCGCCCAGCCTACACCAAAAGTAACAGTATGGTGTGATTCCCGCCCACGGTGTTTAAACAAGCCGTTACGCTCCTATCGTTATTCGTATCCGATCCCAAGTTCTCCGGAAAGATTTAGGGATAGAAGCATGCCGAGCAATCGGAGGCCCTTCTCCCTTTTCATGAATAGAAACCCTCTTACGCCCTCATAGGCATGGCGTAGGAAAAATCCGACATATAGGCCTAAATCAGTTTTTAGATTTCGTCAGCTCGCTTAGCTTTTCTAAGATTATTTTCTGCTCTATGCTGGCAACGAGTTGCTTTGTCTTGACAACCATGTCCGGGTTAACGCTTATCGAATCTATACCGCACCTGACGAGGAACTCCGTGAACTCTGGGTAAACGCTAGGTGCCTGTCCGCAGATAGAGACCGTTACGCCGTTCTCGTGCGCAACCCTTATCAGGTGCTCTATGGCTCTTAGGATGGCCGGGTCCCTCTCGTCGAAGTACCTGGCATCTATGCTGGGCAGTATGGCAGAATCCCTATCCGTCGCCAAAATGAACTGCGTAAGGTCGTTGGAGCCTATGCTGAAACCGTCGCACAACTTGCTGAACTCGTCTGCCATGAGTATGGTACTCGGGACTTCTGCCATAAGCCAAACCTTGAAGTCCCTTCCCCTTTCGAGGCCCTCCTCCCTCATTATCTCCAGGACCCTCCTTATCTCCCATACGGTCCTGGCCATCGGTATCATGACCCAAACGTTCTTTAAGCCCCACTCCTCCCTAACTTTTTTGATGGCCCTGCACTCTAGCCTGAACGCCTTTTCGTATTCTTTGCTAATGTATCTGGCCGCGCCCCTCCATCCCATCATCGGGTTTGCCTCCTCTACCTCGTACTTCTCCCCGCCCTTCAGCTGCCTGTACTCGTTCGTCTTGAAGTCCGAGAACCTTACCACGACAGGCCTTGGCTGTATCGCCCTAGCGACCTTCACGATGCCCTCCGCCAACTTATCTACGAACTTCTCTGGTTGCCCTATCTCGATGAGGTAGTTCGGGTGCTCGCCTATGTACGAGGCCAGTATGAACTCTATGCGCATCAAGCCTATTCCATCGAATGGAAGGTCTACGTAGTCGTCTATCTTTTCTGGAACGCCGAGGTTCATCATGATCTTCGTGGCCGTGACTGGTATGCTAACAGACGGTGCGGCTACGCCAGAAGGGGCTGGCGTAGGCGTCGGTTGTTTAGCCACCAACTCCTCTACGGCACCCTCGTACACCACGCCGGATTTTGCATCGACAGTATAGATTTGCCCGTCGAGCATGCGTTCGGTTGCATCACCCGTCCCTACGATACAGGGTATCCCAAGCTCCCTAGAGACTATGGCGGCGTGACAAGTCATCCCACCCTCAGATGTAACTATCGCCGAGGCTATACGCATCGCTGGAACCCAATCGGGCGACGTCATCCGTGTAACCAGTATGTCACCCTTTCTCATCTGTCCTATGTTCTTCACGTCTAAGATCACTCTAGCGGTTCCTATGGCAACGCCGGGACTCGCTGGCAACCCCTTCGTGACAACTTTCCTGGCGACCGTTATCGCATTCCCCGACGGGGCAGGGGCTTCCGCAACAGCCTTCTGGGTCCATACAGTCTCGGGTCTGGATTGGACGATGAACACGTTGTAAGGGAATGGTACGTCCATGTCTATGCTCCACTCTATGTCCTGAGGCATACCGTAATGCTCCTCGATACGGATAGCGAGCTCGGCGAGCCTGTATATCTCCTCATCCGTCAGACATGGTACGTTCTGCTTCGAGAGCGGCACCTCGCGCCTCTCCGTACCGCCCTTCATGCTGTAAGCGACCTCGACCGTTTTCCTTGCTATCTTCTTTTCAACTATCTTCAACGTCTTTTTGTCTACGACGTAAACATCGGGCGTGGCCTCCCCGCTGACGACAGACTCACCAAGCCCCCAGTTGGCCTCTATGACTATCTTCGACCTGTCACCCGTGACTGGATGTAGCGTGAACATAACGCCAGAAGCCTTTGCATTTACCATCTTCTGAACGACAACGGAGAGGTATACGCTCATGTGGTCAAAACCTTTCTCGTGCCTGTAAAACGTCGCCCTAGCCGTGAACAAGCTCGCCCAGCACTTCTTAATGCTCTCCAGAATCTGCCTCTCACCCCTGACGTTTAGGTAGGTCTCCTGCTGTCCGGCGAAGCTTGCCGACGATAGGTCTTCGGCGGTCGCACTCGACCTTACGGCCACTGGGGGGTCGACCATGCCGATTTTCTCGGCGAGCTTATTGTACGCAATCCTTATTTCTGCCTCCAACTCCTTTGGGATTTCTTGCTTTAATACGAGCTCCCTTATCTCTCTAGTTTTCTCCTCCACAGAGTCAGGGTTTGAATAGTTTATCTCATTTAGGAGTTTACGTATTTGATCAACGATGCCGACTTTTTCTATGAAGTACTTGTATGCAAACGCTGTTACAACAAAACCAGGCGGTACCGGTATGCCCAGTCTTAACATCTCACCTAAGTTTGCACCCTTGCCCCCAACGAGAGGTACGTCATCCTTGTTTACTGCTTCCAGCTCGAGCGTAAGCACGTTCTCTCTCATTTTTCTTTCTTACTAATTAGAGTAAATTAGTTTATAAGCATTTAGCTCGATACCGTCTTTAATTCTCCTAGCTTCTTGACGAGTATCCTGTAGCTCTTAGGAAGCTTCTTCGATGCAAGCTCGAGGGCATCCTTAGCCGCATTAACGCCGTTTTCGTAGACCAGTACCCTAAAGACAGGCTTTCCAGGCTCTAGCCTTGCAGCCCTTCCTATGGGCTTTCCGAATGCCCTCCTCATCCCCTCCTGCAGCCTATCCGCATGCGCCCCAAAGATCATCTTGTTCTCCCTTAGGACGATATGCGGGTGGGCTTTGAGTTCCAAGAAATAGTTCTCTCCTAGTTTGGCGGTAAGGGTCTTTCCTATCGCCACCCTGGCCGACTCCAAGGCCGTGTCCCTAATCTGGAGCTCCTCCAGCGCTATGAGCTCTAGCTCGTGCGTGTAGTCTTCCTTATACGTCCCCATCGTGTACTTTGATATTCTCGGCTCGGGTGCACCGTGGATGTATTCCTCCCTTGTGTACGGCATGCCCTCTGCTCTACGGTAGTTTCTAGCTTTCATCCACAGTCCCTTTGCCTATCTTAAAACTTCGGTCGCTAATTAACCTTCGTTTTAGCTTACAACATTCCACGAGAAGGCGTAACGTCCGTTTAGCAAAGACAGGCCTCTTCAGGAAGCCGCTCGGTTTAGACCTGTATGCCCTAGAGCAGAAAGAACCTCCAGGCCGGATGGGCATGCGGATTCGTTGACACGTCATTAGCCAAGAACCGGTGGGCCGGCTGTGTAGTATCAAGGAACGTCTATTCCTCCATACCCTATATTGCCAATGCCCATATTAAGCAGATGGTCCTCCCTTTTTCGGGAACTTTTCCGACATTGTCCCTGATGGCTCCCGAACCAGTAAAAAATACCTGCTATCCTTACCGGTCAGCTCATCCATTATCCTTTTTGTAATAGCCTTTACGGGGTCGGCGAGCCCGCCCCTCTCATGTAAGTCCTTGAAAGATTCGAAGGGTTTTTTCTCCCTTTCTTCCAGGATCTTTTGCATGGATTTTTTACCTATGCTTGGTATAAGCTCGAGCGCATGAAGCCTAGGAGATATTGGGGTGCATGTATTAAAGAAGTTTACGAATTTCTGCTCGTTCGTCTGAACTATCTTTTGCACGACGTTCTCCAGTTCGATCTTAGCATTCTCAGTAAGCTCATCGTAGCTTATGCGTCCGAGTATTCTAAGTATGCTCCTCGGGACGTCTTTGCCTATATAGAGTCTTATGCCTACGCTCGGCCTGTAGTTCTCGTTTATCGCGGCCTCCAGGAGGGTGAAATATTCTTCGCCCAGTAATTGGAGGAGCAGCTCGCCCTTGTGTAGATTTACATGACGGCCGGAGCTCCTGAGCAGCGTTGCCTCGACCACGTCCAACACATAAGCATAATCCTCGTATTTCTTCTGCTTCTGCAGATACATATCCCCCTTTATCATTCTACCGTTGTACGGACTCAGGGTTGTTTGCTTGCCTCCAACGCCTGCTTAACAAGATCCAGTATTTTTTGCATCTTCTCTTCGGAGAATAGCAAAAAGGACACGAGACGACGGTATCCGCTTAAGACCGTTCTAAGCTCATCGATTGTCTCGGGGCATATGTCAGCAACCTGAACTGCCTCTTCTCTTTCAAGCCCATACTCGTTCATAAGTCTACTGATGAGCATCTCGGCCTGTTCAGGCGTCAATTTTGAATACTTTTTCGCATAGCTCAACGTCCTCAGTTGAAGGGAGTTCAAATACTGCTCCCTTTCCTCTAATATCCTCTTGACTTCGGCTATGGGTATCGGCTTAGAGCTAACTATCCTCCTGGGCAATCTAGCCACCTTCCCAAGGCCTGATATGGTCTGCCAGTATTGTTAGCTTCTTCAGCTTATCCCCAAGCATGACAGAGACCTCGTACGCGTTACCCCTCTTCGAGATTACAGTACCTATTTTACCATAAAACCTTTTGTGCGGCATACCCTTTTGGACAGCCGGGTCTGCTACTATCAACACTTTATCGCCCGGCCTATATTCCTTTAGATATATGTCTGGCCTTGGACCGCTACGTGCGCCGTACCTCTTCTTAAGAAGCTGCCTTGTTCTCACCCTGTAGCCGTGCGAGCTTGGCATGCCAGTCTTTACCCCTCCACCTCTACGACTGAAAGGGTAATATTTATCGGTGCGGTTCCTAAAACATCGGCTATATTGGGGACAGTCCTCCCGCCGTCCCCATTTATTACCTCTTTTATGTAAAGCCCTCCCTGCGCCTTTATCTTGAATTCGACGATCCTATCCCCCTTCTTCTCCGCCTCTACGAAGTATAAGAGCTTCTTCCGGACCCTATCGCTTCTGCGACGAAGAATCCTGCTCGGCGTCCTTTGGTTTATTATTACGTTCCTGAACCTCTCGCAGACCTCCCTCAGTTTTTCATCGTCCACTTCCGAATCGAACTCGACGAGTGCGACATAGGTTTTTGACGCTACCATCGATTTTGCTTTCATGTCCCTTACGTCCTTTTTTGTTGCATAAGAGAGGCACAGAACCTCTACCTTGTTCTTTGCGTGCTCGTTTATGGCTCTTTGGAGTTGGTCGAGTGGAACGAGCCTCTTCCTTGGAGATTTTAGCTCGAGGATGAAGGGCCTTCCGGTCCCGAGAACCGTTGCGTTCACATCCTCCCTACCAGCTGCATGAAACTTATAATCGATTGCCTCAAAGAGTCCCAAGGCCGGCTCTCCTATGAGCTCGCTTATAGAGTCCGGGTACTCCCTTCCACTATGTCCGCATGCCTCGCATCCCTTACCCCTACACTTCCTGCATATCCATGGCGCCTGAGGTATGTTCGGTTGTAGCTTCCTATAATAGCCCTTGACGAATACAGGGTTTGGCTTGACAGTAAACGTTCCCGAAAAAATATCCACCAGTATCGTCACATCAGGCGTAGCAAACTCGACTGGCCTCTTCATGGTCCCTTCAATTATTTTCCCCAACTCTCTCGTTATATCGCTCTTTATCTCTTCACCGAAGGTCAAGGCAAACTCGGCCTTTATCTGGTCATCTCTCTCTTTTACGTGAGCGGGAACCGACGTGCCGACCAAAAAGTTTGAGAACTCGTACTTCCTAAGCTCCTCGATTATCTCCTCAGCCATACGGCGGAAGTTCTCCTCAGATAATTTACCCCCGCACACGTCGCACTTCTTACCCTCGTCTATTTGGCAATTGAACGACTTAGCGAGCCTCCTCGCATGTTTATTCATACCATTTTCAGCGACGACCTTTAAAACGTTCACGGCCTCTCTGTCGTTCATGAGGATCCTTAGGTTCGCATCCATAGCCAATGCAACCTTAAGGGCCTCGCCCCTAGCCTTGTTGCCTACCCCAGGCAGTATCCTAGCAAACTGCCTCCCGAGGCAGTAATCGCATAGCGCGTATTTTTGCAAAATCCTATAGACCAAGTCGAGCATACTTTTCATCTTCACCCGCACGAATTCTTCAAACGCTTATCGCCGTTGCCCAGAAAAACCACGCCTTTTTAAATGTTGGATGAGTGGCAGGCTCGAACGTAGTTTTTGGTCGAGGGTACTCGGATGACCTATGAGGCCGTGTTGGCCAAGGTGGGATGGAAAGGATTGCCCATGCCTTAGCTGGATGGTGGGGTAGCGGGCCCTGCGAACAAGCAGACATGACCGGAGGTGAAAGGCCCCGGCCGAGCGCCGGAAGCCCATTACTTCGTTCATGGGAGGCTCACCCCTCTAATTCTTTGGCGGGTATATGCTTGGGTAGCTTCCATGGGGTCCTTTTCATGGCCTTCATCATCCTCTTTGACAGGTTGTACTGCTGCAGGAGGTTCTTGACGTCCCTTTCCGTGACGCCCGAACCCCTGGCTATCCGCCTTATCCTAGATGAATCTATGATGTGAGGGTTTCTCCTCTCCTCGGGGGTCATAGAAAGGATGATCGCCGACCATTTATCTATCTGCGTTTCAACCTTATCGAGCTCTTCTTCGGGTATGTTCGGGATTCCGGGCAAAGGCAGTTTTGATAGTATCTTCTTCAGGGGGCCCAGCTTTCTCATCTCTTTGAGTTGCCTCACAAAATCCTCTAAGGTAAACGTACCGCTCGTAAAGCTCTTGAGCCTCTCCTCGCTAAACTCCAGCTCTGCAATCCTTATCCTTTCCAACAACCCTTCTATATCACCTATGCCCAAAAGCCTACCGATAAAACCCTGCGGGTTGAAAACCTCTATGTCCTCAAGCCCCTCGCCGGTCCCGATGAACTTTATCTTTGCCCCTGTAGCCGCTACGGCCGAGAGCGCACCGCCACCTTTTGCGGACGTATCCATCTTCGTTACGATTATGGAGCCTATTGGCGTTGCCTTATGGAATGCCTCGGCATGTACGCCTGCCTGCTGACCTATCGTTCCGTCCAAAACCAGCATTATCTCGTTGGGTTTGATCTTTTCCTCGAGCGCCTTCATCTCCAACATTAGCGATTGTTGGTCTTTATGCCTCCCAGCAGTATCTATCAGTATAACGTTGCATTTTTGCTCCTTAGATATGTACTCTACGCCCTTCAGAGCTATAGCAACTGCATCCTTTTCCCCGGGCAAGCCGTAGACAGGTATGTTCTTCCCCTCAAGGAGTTGTTTCAACTGTTCGTAGGCTCCAGTCCTGAAAGTATCGGCGCAAACCACGCCCACGGAATAGCCCAGCTTTTTAAGATAATTCGCCAACTTCGCGACCGTCGTCGTCTTACCGTGCCCCTGTATCCCGACGACCATGATTACGTATTGCTTTGATTTGTCTATGGCAATCTTTTGGGGCTTCTCACCGAGCAGCGCGACAAGCTCCTCGTATACTATCTTTATCATCTGGTCTTTCTTTGAGATCCCTGGCGGAACCTTTTCCGTCAGCGCCCTTTCCCTTATCTTTTCCGATAGCTTCATCACGAGCTCAACGTTAACGTCCGAAACGAGGAGGGCCCTTTGTATGCCCCTTATGAGTTCCTCGACGACATTTTTGTCTACCCCAGGTGCCGACATGAACTTGCTTATGGCCTGCTTTATGAGCTCGCCGAGCGAAGTTATCGGGTTCAAGCTGAACTAATGGATCGTAATCCCATAATAAATGTTGCTCGGGAAAGGTTTATCATCCGTGAGCGCCTATGAGGTTAGGTTGGTGCATGGGCGCTAAAAGACCCCTTCCAATTGAGGGAGGCTACATCGAGACGGAAGACCATGTGGTGTTTGCGGTGAAGGGCGTATCCCATCCGCCAGGAGGCATCATAGCGGTGCCAAAGTACGTGAGGTCCAAGGGTTCGACGGTCAGGCTGGGAGGCTTTAGTTCCTCTATGGAATTTCTAAGGAAGAACCGGCCAGATCTTCTGGTCTACGACGAGTGCCTAGGACAAGAAATACCGCTCATACCTTTGAAGGAGATCGCTCGGGTTTACGATCCAATAGATGGAAAGAATTGCCTGAAAGAGGATGCGGTATCGAGCGCTGCCCTTAAGATGGTTAACGTGCTTGTCGAACACTCCGGAGTAGAAAGCGACGCGGTTGGCATAACCGGCTCCGTCCTTTTGGGCATACATGACGACTCGTCAGATATAGACCTCGTGATCTACGGTATGAGGAATTGTCTAAAGGTATATGAAGCCCTGAGGCTTATGCGTGAGAGCAACATAACCGAGTGCCTTTCTGGGCGGGCTCTGGAGAAGGTTTTAGGCTCGAGGCTGGATACGTTTATGGAGCGTACGGTATGGGAAGAGCACGAAAAGAGAAAGCTCACTAACGGTGTGTTCATGGGAAGGCCGTACACGCTTAAGCTCGTCCCACTTCCGGAGGAGTTTTGGGATAGGTACGGGGAGCGATGTTTTAGGGAAATCGGCAGGAGCACGGTGCGCTTTAAAGTGAAAGACGCGTCGAAGAGCATCTTTACGCCCTGCAGTTATGGGGTTAAGGTAGTGAACGTGATAGAAGGGCCGGACATTTCAAAGAAGGTGTCATCTATCGTATCCTTCAGGAGTAGATTCGCTGAACAGCTTCGTCCAGGGGAAGTTGGTATAGCTTCTGGTAGGCTCGAGGTATCGAGCGACAAGGCGTTAAGGTTATTCGTCGGAAACGACCCAAGGGATTTTTTGATGGTCGAGTCACCTTGAGAAGGTTCAGAGATAAAGATTACGTCGAAACGCATGAGGAATGGTTTTTCTGCGTAGTTGGCGAGAGCCACCCTCACGATAAGCTCGTCGCGTACTTGAAATACTTGCCAGGCGATGGGCAGTGGTCAAGACAAGGAAAAAGCTTCAGGAGGGCCATAAGCATTTATTCTATGCAGGAGTTGATGAGTACTATACAATTTCTTAAAAAGAACAAGCCCGAGTACGTTTTTTACGATGAGACGACGGGCGTCGAGATGTCATGCGTTCCGCTTGGCAGGATATCAAAGCATTACAGGTGCGACGAAAGATTACGTTCTATTCTTGAAGGGCATGATCTGGATGAGCTTGAGGGCAAAGCTAGAGAATTGGTGGAGTCGATAGCCGATGCCTCTGGCGTTGGTTTTGAAAACTTAGGCATAACGGGCTCCATCCTCTTAAAAATCCACCATCCAGGCTCTGACATAGACATCGTGATATATGGAAAGGAGAACTTCTGGAAAGTGATGCAAAGCTTGGACTCGATAGATGGTGTTAAGCCCCTCGATGGTGTTATGTTATCCGAGTGGGTGAAGAGGGCGAGCGCAAGGTATCCGATCCCAAAGGGCGAGCTGTCAAAAATTTCGAAATTTTTAAAGAACAAGCGCATCTACAAGGGAACGCCTTTCTCGATCCATGGCGTCAGGTTGGATTGGGAAGTGACGAGAAGTTATGGAGAGGTTATTTACCGGAAGGTGGGTCTTGCAAAAATCAGGGCTAAGATCGCTGACGCATCTGAGTCTTGCTTCACGCCAGCCATCTACAGGCTATCCGACGTCGAGGCAGACGAGGGGTACGCTACGGACGTTGAGGCGCTAGCGTGCTTCGACGGGACTTTTACAGCCATGTTCGATAGTGGCACGTACATAGAGGCTTTTGGAAAAGTCGAAGAGGTTTTAGACCTAAGGGATAAACGCTCTACCAAGTGGCTGGTTATCGGGACGTTCGAAGGGATGAACAGAGAATACATCATCCCGATTGAAGGAGCATCTCGGCCTCCTTGAGCATCCTCTTCTGTATCCAAGTCGGTGTCCAGGGCGATAGGAGCGAGGCGTATTTGCTTTTAAGGACCTCCTTCAGAACATCCCTATCCCCGACTGATAAGTACCCGGACAAAAGCGAGCGCGCGTACTCGGCCGATCTATTAACATCGAGATAATGTCCTATGTAAAGCATAACCTCCGTTAGGTCCCATACCTTGTCGCCACCGAACGATGCCTGCTCCAAGTCGGTTATGTAGACATCATCGCCAGAGATTATGAAGTTTTCAGGCTTACAATCGCCCAAAGTTATGTCGTGTTTGTGAACTCTTGCCAACTCTCTCCCTGCCATAAACGCAGCTCTTTGTTGTAAGCTCTGTCCAACTTCTGACATCCATATCTGCAAGACGTCCTGCCCCTCGATGAACTTCTGAAAAAGCATTTTCCTCTTCCAGTTTACGTGGTATATATCGGCCGTTTTGAAGCCCAGCTGCGCAAGCTTGTTGACGAAGTAAACTTCGTTGGAGAGCCTGTTCTCAGCCACGACCGAAAAATTCTTCACACCGATTGTCCAAATCCTAGCCACAACCCATTTGAGGTCCGTCCAGTTAAGGTATTTCTTCACAAAAATCTTCTCTTCCGAACCCCTTAATCGGATCGTGACGACGTACGTCGAGTTTAGCGTTCGACCAACCTTTCTTATAGATATATGCTCCCTATCAACGTTGTAAACCTGCTTTACGAAATCTACGATATCGGATCGCTCTTTCAGCGGCTGCTTCCCTATGGCCGTCTCTATGAATACGTATTCCTCCGGGTCTGGAAGCCCATACTCGCTTTTGGAAAATAGAGACCTCCTGATTTTTGAGTACAGCTCCTCTGCTATTATCCGCGGGTTGAAGCGCCCCGCATAACCATGAACGAGATACATTTTGAACATTCTCTCAAAGTCGTAGAGCCTCCTGTTAAACGCGCTCACCCTATTTATTGTTGAAAGCACTAGCTTGCTTGACAAACGATAGTAATCGCCATCCCTGAGCAACAAACCCTCGGATTCCAGCTCCGCCAAAGCCGCATGGAACCCTTTCATGCATACCTCCATGTTCGCCCTCATATTATGCCCGGAGAATATTTTTGAGTAGCTGTATCGTGCCGGCGGATAGATAGAGGCTCTCCTTCTCAACTTCTCGAAGAGAAAATACTCTGGACGTATCAGGAGCTCGCTCGCCGCCATCTTATATTCCAGTATGAGGTTATCGCACAGCTCCAACACGACGTTCTTCTTGTACGTCTTGTCGAATTCCTCTAAGAGATCAGTGCCCACTACCGGATAGAAAGGTGTCAAAAGCCTTCCAGCCACGAACTCTCCCAGAGCGCCCTTCGTCACGTCTTCCCTCATGGCATTTTCATCGACGGCAAGGAGGGCAACGGTGGGCTCGAAATCCCTTAAGTAGTAGTACTTTATGCCTTCCTGAAAGTTTCTGACGGTACACAGCACGTCTAGGTCGCTACCCTTGGAAGAGTAGCCGGAAAGCTGGGATCCGTAGACGCAAACGCACGACACATCACCCTCCTTAAAGACGCTTCTTGAAGCATCTAGTGCAGTCTTTGCGAGCGAATTCAGCCTCTCTTCCGGAATGGCGTACATAGCCGTCTAATAAGCAGGTTGATCATTAGGTTTAAACTTTTATTTGTGTTCGACGGATGAAATCGGTATGCTGACCAACTCGGAGGTCCGGGCACTCCCGACGAAGCTCGTTAGAAAGATTTTGAGGTCGGGCGCTTCTGATGCCGCGGTAAGGCTAAACGCTTCGAGCTCAACGATGATTAGGTTCTCGAACAACGACATAACGGTCTCGAATTTTTTTAGGGAGACTGTGCTGGAAATATACATAGCGTTTAAGGAAAGAAGGGTTACGGGAACGATCACGGACCTTTCGCAGCCTTCGATCGAGGAGACGGTCGAGCGGCTGGTATCCGCTGCCAAGACAGTCCAGCCCTCGGACGTTTACGCACCCCTCCCGAGGGGGCCGTTTAAGTACGACAGACGCCTCCTGAGGGTTGGAAAAGTTAAGACAGAGCCGGAGGTGCTTGTTGACCACGTGAAAGCCTCCATAAACTCAGCAATATCGGCTGGCGCTAAGAGGGTTGCGGGCTCCCTTAATGCTACGGTAAGTAAAACCGTCCTTTGCACGAGCGGCAACGTGGAAGCGTCCTCCACGAAGAGCACGATTGCCCTTTCAGTCAGGGCGTTCGCGGCAGACGACGCCACTGGACAGTTTGCCACGGTTGCGGCCGACGATTCAGATTTTAAGCCGGAAGAGGTCGGCTCCATGGCCGGCGAGATAGCGAGGATGGCCATGAACCCCGTCGAGGGTGAACCTGGCATTTACGATACAATCCTCGGGCCCATGACGTTCGCCCACATCGTCGACGAGCTTGGGTCGGCAGCCTCAGCCTTCAACGTCGACATCGGGGCCTCCTTCTTGGTTGACATGCTGGGGAGGCAGGTTGCTTCGTCTAGCTTCACGTTGACAGACGACCCAACGCTGAGCAACACGTATGGCGCTGAGCCGTTTGACGACGAGGGGTTGCCGACTAGGAGGAACGTTATCGTGGAGAAGGGGGTGCTGAAGACTTACCTTCACAACAGCACGACGGCAAAGAGGTACGGAACGGTCAGCACGGCAAACGCTGGAATAATCGTACCTACGCCGTTTAACCTAGTTGTAGAAGCTGGCGATAGGAGCTTCGAGAAGCTCCTTTCTGGGGTTGATAGGGGGATCTACGTGACGAACGACTGGTACCTTAGGTATTCAAACTATCGGGAGGGGGATTTCTCCACGGTGCCTAGGGATGGGCTCTTCCTGATAAGGCGCGGCAGTATAGAGACGCCGATCAAAGGTCTTAGGCTCGTTGGCAACATGCTAAGGCTCTTGAATTCCATCGTTGCTCTAAGCACAGAAAGATGCTGGATTGAGTGGTGGGAAGTGAACACTCCTGTATATGCACCATGGGCGCTCGTTTCTAACGTTGAGTTCACGAAGAGCACCCTTTGAAACGACGCTCTATAGTTTGTACCCTATTTTCCTGAGGAACTCCTTCCTCTTTCTGATATCCTCCTCACCCTCGATCCCCTTTGATCTGTAACCATCGATTACGCCAAGCACCCCTCTGCCCTGCTCGGACTCGACTACTACGATCTGCAACGGGTTTGCAGTGGCGGCCAGAATCGTGCAAACCTCAGGCACCTCTTTCAGCCTGTTCAGCACGTTTATTGGATACATGTCCTTTATGAACAATAGGAACGTGTGTCCGCACCCTACCCTGAGTAGCGTTTCGGCGGCAAGCTTCCTCAGCCCTTCATCCGTACCCTCATGCCTGATGAGGCACGGCCCGCTCGCCTCGGCGAAGGCCAGGCCAAACTTCGCCCCAGGTACGGAGTTCATTACCGCCTCGTAGATATCCTCCACGCTCTTTATGAAGTGTGTTATGCCGAATATGACGTTACACCCCTCAGGTACTTTTATGTCAACTATCTCCATCTTCAATCGCATGCACCCGCGTTATGGAGGGCATATAGCCTGATTAAAAACGTTCGTTAAAAAAGGAGAAGTAGAGCGTCCCGGCACCCTTGTGGTTTTGCCACGCTACGTTTATTATAGCCTTGGCACCTTACTTTTATGGATGGTACCGGCTAAGACTGGCGTCGCAGAGTTACCGCTACATTCTGGCCACGCACCAAGCTGGCTCGTGGAGAGGATGAGGAAGCTTGCCGATGCTATAGTTGCCGTCATAGTTGAGAGCTACGGTACGGAGGAGTTTCTCAGGAGGGTTTCAGACCCATTCTGGTTTCAGTCGTTCGGCTGCGTCCTTGGCTTCGACTGGCACTCGAGCGGTCTTACAACGGTAGTAACCGGGGTCCTAAGGGAGGGGTTAAGTTTTGAGAAGCACGGCATAATGGTTGCTGGAGGAAAGGGTTCGAAGAGCAAGAAGACGCCAGAGGAGCTAAAATATGCGCTTGCTTCCTACGGGTTCGACGAGGGACGGATAGAAGATTTATTACGAGCAAGCAGGTTATCCGCAAAGGTTGACAACGCGCTCCTCCAGGACGGTTACGACCTTTACCACCACGCTATGCTCGTAGACGAAAAAGGAAAATGGGCGGTGGTTCAACAAGGCATGAACGTGACCGAGGGGTATGCTAGGAGATACCACTGGCTCGGCGAGGCCGTGAAGAGCTTCGTGGTCGAGCCACACTCCTCCATCGTAAGCGACAGTATCTCATACGTCGTCCTAAACATGACGTCGAGAAGGTCAGAGGGTGCTAGGAAAACCTCACTCGACCTTGCGTGCGAGCCGCCATCCAAGCTCGTGCGCATGATCAACCTCCTTCAAAAACAGGAGAGCTTAACGAGGTGGCTGGGCGATGATGTACCCGTAGCAAAAATCGGAGAGGTTCCAGCGTACCTCCGAATGCCCAGGAGGGTAAACTGGGATTCGCTGAGAAAACTGTACGAGCTTCAGCCGAGAAGCTACGAGGAGCTGGCCGAGATAAGGGGGGTTGGCCCCTCGACCGTCAGGGCGCTGGCCCTGATCGCTTCCCTTGTGTTTGGCTCGGAGGTCGACTGGAGGGATCCCGTAAAGTACAGCTTCGCCGTAGGAGGGAAGGACGGCGTTCCATATCCTGTTTCGAGAAGGACGATGGACGAGGCAACGAAATTCTTGAAAGAGATGCTCGAGGCTGCCGAATTGGAAAGAGAGGCAAAGCTCGATGCCCTCAGGAGGCTTGCACGCGTTGAGCAAGCGACGATGCTAGAATTCACGCACGATTAGAAAATTCGCCAAAGCTTTGAGCTTCTTCTTCGCAGGTGTATTCGGTAGGAGGGCATCCAATGCATCCCATGATTCCTTCACGAGCTTCTTGGCAACTCCGGCTGCATACTCCACGGCACCGCTCCTCTTTATCAAGCTGATCGCCTCCTCTATCAGGCTGGGCTCGCTCGTGTGCATTGAAAGGATCTCTTTCAACCTATCTGCCTCTTCCTTCGGTAGGTGCTTCATGGCGTAGATCACCATCAACGTCCTCTTCCCCTCCTTTATATCACCTCCTATCTCCTTGCCGTACTTCCTCGCATCCCCTATGATGTTTAGAATGTCGTCCTGTATCTGGAAGGCTATGCTGAGGGATTCAGCAAAGTCCTTCAAACGCTCTAAGAGCTCGTGGTCGGCATCCGCCAATATACCAGCTATCCCGACGGCCATGCGCGAAAGCGATCCGGTTTTGAATGCGCACATCTGCATGTAGTGCTCTTCATCGATATCGCTGACCAGCCCCTTGTGCCAAGCTATGTCCATGGCCTGGCCTAAGCTCAGCCTTAGCATCTCCTCGACGTAGCACTGCAGGATTGCCAGCTTCTTCTCTTGGGGGATTTTTTTGTCCTTCAGCAGACCCAAGAGCGGGAGGTAATACATCGTGTTTCCGACGTTGACCGCTACGTCTATACCGTAAATTCTATGTATGCATTCCTTGCCACGCCTAAAATCCCCGTTGTCTTCGATGTCGTCAACTATCAGGGTGCCATTGTGGACGATCTCGGGTATTATGGCTATATCCACGACATCCTCGGCCCTGCCGCCTAACGCCTCATACGTAATTAGAAGTAAGGCGGGCCTCCACCTCTTTCCGCCCCTATCCATCAAATCCCAGAAAGGATCGGATATGGCCTTGGTTAGCGAATCCGGCTCGTATGAGAACCTTGGTCTACCGAACAGCCTTGCAGCCTCCTCCTCCGTGAACTTTCTAGGCACGTAGCGCTCTATAGCCTCCTCAACAAGCCGAGAGTATTCCCTTAGCATGCTTAATACTTGCTGCTCTTCTCCCGCCATGCTTTCATGAACGCTTTTAGATCAATAATATAAAAAGCTTAGGACCTAACTATCCGTCCTCACGACTATATTCTAAACCCAGCTTTCTTGAGAAACTTTGAGAGCTTTTCGTACTTCCTCTCTAACTCTTTTGTCCGTTCGATCTTCGCGGCCAGATAATCCTTGTACTTCATCGGGATACCCCCGTACTTCATCAAATAACCCTCTTGGTCGTACATCTCAGAAGATTCTTCGACGTAGTTGGCGACCTCGTATGGGTTCGGCTCTCGGTATTTATTCTTGTGAAGCACCATGTGCAACGGCCACCTAGGTCTCTTAGGCGGTAGCTCATCCTTCTCTCCTATACACAGTAAACCTATGGGGACTACTCCCTTCGGGAGCTCCAGCAGGGCCGCCACCCGCTCCGCCTCGAAGAGAGCGCAGTCGAGCAAAGCAGTACCGAACCCGAGAACCTCAGCGGCTATGATCATGTTTTGGGTCGCAAGCCCTGTCTCAAATATGCTGTATATGGTCTCGACCGGGTACTCGTCGTACATAAGCACGTGGTTATTGGAAAGGTAATCGAACATCTTCTTGACCCTGTTGAGGTCGCTGCACACTACTATTATCACGGAAGCGTTCGAGACGTACTTTGCATCGCAGATCTCCTCCAACGCCTTCCTCTTTTCCCTGTCGCTGACAAGAATGAACGAGTATGCTTGGTTGTATGAGGGTGCTCTCTGTCCCGCCTCCACTATCATGTTGACTATTTCCTCCGGTACATCAACCGGTTTGAACTTCCTGATCGTCCTTCTGTTGTATATGATGTTTAGCAAGCTCCTGGCTGCGCTCATATTTTATTCTGACTAAACCTCCATCGTTAGGATAAAAATTTTGTTTGTGCTTTATCTTAGCCTTAACCTTTTTAATGTTAGGGAATTCGTGACAACGCTAACGGAGCTAAGCGCCATGGCTATGCCGGCCAGTATCGGGTTAAGGTAACCCATGGCGGCCACTGGTATGAGCGTCGTGTTGTAAGCGAAAGCCCAGAAAAGGTTCTGCTTTATTTTACGCATCGTGCTTTTGCTGAGCTTTATCGCCGCCGCGACGTTCCTCAGATCGTCTTTCATAAGGACTATGCCGCCAGCCTCTAAGGCAACGTCGGTTCCGCTACCTATGGCAATACCCAAGTCGGCCTGAGCCAGGGCCGGTGCATCGTTTACGCCGTCACCGACCATTGCCACAACCTTCCCCTCACCCTGGAGCCTCTTTACTATGTCAAGCTTTTCGGATGGTAAAACCTCTGCTACCACGTGCTCTATTCCCAGCCGCTTTGCAACCGCCCTCGCCACCCTCTCGTTGTCGCCAGTAAGCATTACGACTTCGAGATACATGGACCTAAGTTGGCCCACGGCCTCGGCAGCATGCTCCTTTAGAACATCCTCTACGCATATCAGGGCAGTAGGCCTTTCATCGACCGAGACAATCAATACCGTCTTGCCTTCTTGCTCAAGCCTCCTTATGGTTTCTTCCAGCCATGATAGTTCGAGGCCCATCGAGATGAATAGCTTCCTGTTGCCTACCAGAACCCGCTTCCCGTTCACGGTTGCTACAATGCCTTTGCCCGGAACCGACTCGACCTTTCCGACCTGATTGGTTCTATCCCAAGCTCCCTTGCTTTCTTAACGACGGCCTCCCCCAAAGGGTGCTCCGAGCCGAGCTCAGCGGATGCGGCCAGCATCATGACATCTTTTTCATCCATGCCCTCCAAGAGGACGATGCTGGTTACCGTCGGTTCACCTTTTGTGAGCGTGCCGGTTTTGTCAAAGACCACGGTCGTTACCTTATGAGCCCTTTGAAGGTTTTCCCCACCTTTTATCAATATGCCGTTTTCAGCACCCTTTCCCACGCCAACGACCAAGGCCGCCGGCGTTGCTAAACCTAAGGCGCATGGGCAGGACACTATCAAAACTGCTACGAAAGCCGTAATGGCTTTGGGTAGGTTGCCAAAAAAGGAGGTACCACGTCAAAAATGCGGCGATGCTGATAACGACTACAGCAGGAACGAAGTAGGAGGCCACCTTATCCGCTAGGCGTTCTATCGGAGCCTGCGCTGCCTGAGCTTCTTCGACAAGCCTTACTATCTGGGACAACGTTGTGTCAGCTCCAACCTTTGTTGCTTTAACTAAAAGGATTCCGCTCTCGTTTATCGTTCCACCTATTACCTCGTCACCCACTCCCTTCTCAACGGGGATACTTTCGCCGGTGATCAATTTCTCGTCGACCGCAGAATGCCCTTCAACGACCACACCGTCCACGGGTATCTTCTCGCCCGGCTTAACCAACAAAACGTCGCCAACGTTTACCCTCTCGACCGGAAGCATCACCTCAGCACCTTCCCGCAATACCCTTGCGGTGGTTGGCTGGAGTTCCATAAGCTTCCTCACGACGTCGGATGCCCTCACCCTAACGGCGTGCTCGAGTAACCTTCCTAGGAGTACGAAGGCTATTATCAAAGCCGATACTTCGTAGTACAGCCCATCAGGGAATGCGGAAGGCACGAATGTCGCGAGCGTGCTGTAAAGCCAAGCAGCGGAAGTCCCTACCACTATGAGCGTATCCATGTTTGCCGACTTGGCTCTAATCGCATGCCACGTTCCCCTGTAGAAAGAAGAGCCTGCTACGAACTGCACGGGCGTTGCCAAAAAGAATAACAGGAGGCTGTTGGGTATCGGTAAGGGCAAACTAATGGACCAAGTCAGTATGAGGGCAGGTATTCCTAGCGCGAAGCTAAGGATCGTCATCCTTTTTAGATTCCTAACCTCGACCTCTGGCATCAGGAAAGTCTTGAGGCACGTCTCGCTACAGAAGTAGTACGTTCTGCCCCTAACGGTAGCTTTTAACGCATCCTCGGTCTCTTCCACGAACATCCCGCATACTGGGTCTTTTGCCATCTCTCTCTTATAACGTCGTCATCGATGATTTAAGCGTTTGCTATAGGATGGCCAGAACCCAAGGAAGATCCCCAATTCTTCCGAAGGATCCTTTTTACGTGTCAAAAGTTTATTTCATCCAAGCTTTTCGACGGTCTTGATGAATAAGTTCGAAGAGGACCTCTCAAGAACAATTGCTCGTATAGGCGAGAGATACGGTAAAGATGTGGCATGTAAGCTTGAGGGCATGTACAAGAAACTATGCAGGTTGTACGAAGCCAACATGGTTAAGATAAACCATTCCGTGATGGAGATCGTCTGCGCCGCCGACTTGATAGCCAAGGGTTATGAGGTGGACGTCGAATACAGGCTAAACGAAATACTAACTTGCGACGTATACGGCGTAAAGGGCGACGGTGACCTCATAATCGAGATAGAGACAGGATTCGTACCTCCTGAGCACGCCCTCGACCCAAATACATACCTTTTTGCCAGGGTCGCCAGCAAGATAGCAAGGTACAGCGCATTCGCAAAAAAGTTCGGCATTGGAACGCCGCCGCATAATATCGTAAAAGTTCCATACGTTTTCCTGAAGCCACCAAGGGATAGGGGTGAGGAAGATGTGCTTCGCATCAAAAGGATCTGCGACCTTTATTACACGAAACCTCCCATTAGCTTCGAGGAAATACTCAACGCTAGGCTTTACATGCTTTATGTGATAGACGTCGAAAGCGTAACGGTCAACGAGCTCTCGCCACAAGAGTATTACGAAATCATGAGTCACATAGCAAAAATTACGAATGCGTCGTCTTTCGGAGACGGCGGGCCTCCCTACCAGGGCATCCTCCGTGGTTTAACCCCATGATGCCCTGTGGGCACCTCCCACCCGTACTCAGCTTTAGGGGTACTGCCGTAGCAGCCCCGGATCGCTGGGTACGGGTTGACGCCTGCAGCGCCTGAGGCTTCCCCCAGGCGCTGCTCAGCGCCAGCCTCTCCTTTTCCGGACGACGCAATAAAATGTTGCAATTCCATAGATTTATACGTTTCACTCTAAAATAGTTAAATCCTTACTTCACAATTGTAACGCCGAAAAAGCTCTCGGGATATTGTAAAGAAACATCCTTCAAGAAGGCGTTAAAGTCCAATCCAAATTCTAAAATTATTAGATAAGAGGAGCTTTGCCATCGGATTCGTTTTCTTCTTTTGCTGATGGAATACGTCGATGTTCTCTCCGAATTACCGGGTAGGCTGTACGACCATTCTCTCGTATAGGCGCTTCCTAAACCAGAGCGCTAGGTTTACCAACGAGATCATCACGGGCACCTCTATCAATGGACCTATTACTGTCGCGAAAGCTTCCTTAGAGGCTAGACCGAAAACGGATACCGCAACGGCTATCGCAAGCTCGAAGTTGTTACTCGCAGCTGTAAAAGCCAAAGAGGTAACCCTACTGTAATCTAGGCCCGACCGGTATCCAACGAAGAAGGACATGAGAAACATTATAACGAAGTAGGAAAGGAGCGGGTTCTGGGTTAAGTAGAGATGCATAACGTTTTGTTACTTTCATCCCTACTCAACCCTTCCCTCTCGACTATTTCATCGAGGGCCCTTTGGGGGAACCCCGCTCCCCGCATCTGAAGGTTCAAGACCGCTACAACATCCCTGTCCATGCTTAAGCCGCATTTCCTGCACTTCATAGACCTGCGTCCATAGGCAGACATCCTGCCGGAGCAGAGGACGCAGGTCTTGGAGGAGTTCCTCGGGTTTACGTATTTAACCGGTAGGCCGAGCCACCTCAGCTTGTACTCGAGCATGAACTGGAACTGCCTAGCGTTCCACTTCGAGAGCTTCCTGTTGTTCTTCTTCGAGCCGTTTAAGACCCTGCCCTTGATGTCATTAATGTCCTCGAGTATCGCTCCGCTTCCTAGCTCTTTAAGCTTCCTTGCTATCGACGTCGTGAGCTTATGCATGAAGTCCCTAGCCCTGTTCTTCTCCCTGCCCGCGTACTTTTCTAGGAGCCCCTTGGATGTTTTGGGCTTGGTTTTTGAGAGCTCCTGCATCCTTTTTCTCTTTATTTCATAGGTTCTATGAATGTGGTAGAGTCCCCTTAAATCGTACCTTTTTATTCTGTTATCTATCAACGCTGTTACATTAGTCA
>NDWU01000036.1 GCA_003056285.1 Candidatus Terraquivivens tikiterensis | reverse complement strand
CCATGCTGACGTAATCCTCGATGAGCTTGAGCGCCTCGTTCCTGGAGCTTACCTCGGCCATGCTAAGGATCCTAGACCTCTCCAGCCCGGCCTGCCTCCTTGCCGACTCGATGATCTCCTCGGCCTCTCCGCTTGCTTCGCGCATCTCGCCCTCTAGGATGCTCATCGCATCCCTCTCAGCAGATTCCAGGATGGAAAGGCACTCCCTCATGGCATCCTCGGCCACTTTCCTGATGACGGTATCCAGGGCTTCTGGCATACGCTTCTCGGACGGTAGTCGTACCCTCCGTGTATATAAACTGCTACGTCAAGCACAACATTTATTAAATAATTTTTAAAATAACGTTTTTAAAACGTTAAGAAAAAGATCGGTGCGAAAAGACGTTGTCTGAAGAAAAGGGTTATGCCGTACTCATAATAGCGGCGTCCTTCACGCTCATGATTATGCCATTCTACATCACCTTCAACGAGCTCCTCACGGAGGTCATAAAGTCTATCGGCCTTTGGTGGTTCATAGAGAACTACATAGCCCCGATCGTGGCACGGCTCACGGCGTCGATGCTAGCGCTCCTCGGGCTCGAGGCTACGCTGTCCGGCCCAGTCGTTTATTTGAACGCGCCCGGCGGAGCCGTCGCCCTTTACATAGCCTGGAACTGCATAGGCTGGCAGAGCATCGTGGTATTCTCGGCCATCTCCTACCTTGTCCTGAAGGAGTCTCCCCTCCCGTGTTACGAGAAGCTCACGACCTTTATCGTAGGTATCCAGGGAACGGTCCTCGTGAACATCCTCAGGATAGCCCTCGTGGGCCTAATAGCCGTATGGGCCGGAAAGGGCCCGGCCATACTGTTCCACGACTACTTCGGAAGCCTCGTAACGCTAGGCTGGTTGGTCCTCTTCTGGTTCATGAGCACGCGCACGGGCGGCGATACCGTTGCAGGCGCTTGAGCTGCTTCCGTACATAAGCCTGGCATTCGGCCTACTCTTCTTCACCTACGCGATAAGATACTACATAGCTCTGGCCTATACGGCATACTTTCTTTTCAAGGGAAGTAACGGTAACCGAAACGGCCTCCAAACGAACGGCGGCCTAAAGTTGAGGCACCATGCGAACGGCGGCACGCCTACACCATCCGATAACGGCCACCTTCCGATGGTAAGCATACACGTACCGCTATACAACGAAGAGAGGGTTGCTGCGAGGCTTATGGAGGCGCTCCTATCCTTGGACTACCCGAATTACGAGGTGATCGTCGTCGACGACTCGACGGACTCGACGCCCAGCATACTGAGAAGGTACGAGAAGGACCCCCGCGTGAAGATAATCCATAGGGAGAGCAGGAGCGGCTTCAAGGGCGGAGCGCTCCGGGAGGCGCTTAGGCTCATGAGCGAGGAGGCAGAGTTCGTCCTCGTCTTCGATGCAGACTTCATACCGCCGAGGGACATAATCCAGAGGCTGCTCGGCGAGTTCGGTAACGGATACCAGAACGGCAAGCTGAGCGGCAAGGGCATACGTAGGGCGCTGGAAGAGCTGTACAGCTCGAGGGACGTCGTCGCTGTCCAAGGCTACCAGTGGCACGTCCTTAACGCATCAGAGAACTGGATAACGAAGGCTGTGAGCGCAGAGTACGCGGGCAACTACCTTGTAGAGAGGCTGTTCGTGAACGATTTGATGCTCGGCATGCGGATGATATCGGGAAGCGTCTTCATGATAAGGGCCGACGTGCTCCGCTACTACGGCTGGAGGGACAGCCTGACGGAGGACTGGGACCTCACGCTCAGGCTTTACCGTGACGGCTACAAGGTCAAGTACACGCAGCTGGCAGCAGCGCCGGCCGAGTGCCCGGCCACGCTCATGTCTCTGATCAGGCAGAGGGCCCGGTGGGCTGAGGGCCACACCTTTGCCGTTAAGCGCTACTTCATGGAGATACTCAGGAGCAAGTTCCTTACGCTTAGGGAGAAGCTCGAGTTCCTCTACCTCTCCCCTTACTACCTAAGCAGCCTTTTCCTAGTCCTCGGCACGGCCTTATGGCTTGCTGCAGAGATCCTGAGGGTGAAGGTACCTTTCTGGACCTCTCTGTTCGGCTGGTCGCTCCTGCTCACCAACATGATGGCCGTACCGCTCGTCAACCTAACGGGCCTTTACCTCGAGTACAGGGCCTCGAGGCACTGGCAGGGAGCCCTAGCCATAATCCCGCTCATGCACGTCCTGGCTGTCTTCCAGGCGCTTGCAGCCCTCAAGGGGCTTTTCGGAAAGAGGGAGTCTGCATGGTTCAGGACGCTTAAGACTGGGAAGATTACGGAGAGCATCCTGTCTTTCATCGTCAGGAAGATATTCAGGGGAAGGCAGCCGAGCAGGAGGGGTTCCGGGATAGCGTCCTGCGCTGCCCTCTCGCTCATTTCCTCTTTCGTTGCCTACGGCCTGATTAGGCTCCTGCTGAAAGGAGCAGGCGGCTCCGGAAGGATGCCCCAGCCTGCAGAGTACGCCGTGCTCATGGCGAGCGTCTCCATAGGCATATCGGCAATCGTCTGGCTCATGGGCAGAGGCCGGGATGGCGATAGGGCTCGGGGGCTCGTCGTCGGCGGCCTGGCAGCAGCATCCTCCTACACCCTCATGGCGCTCCTCCTCGGAACACCGTTGCTAACGCTCCAGGACGCTGCCTCAGGCCTTGCCTCCGCATGCCTAGGAACCCTTCTCTTCTACGGATCCAGGCTCGGCCAGGACCCCTCTGCCGTTAGGAGGGCCGGCATGCTATTCCTGACGACGTCCCTCGTCGTGCTCTTGGCATTCCAGCCTTTGGAGCAGGCCTCGGCCTACGTTCCCTACCAGACGCTGTACCTCTACCCAAACGGCGGCGAGGAGATAGGAAGCGGCACAATGAAAACAACCCCCCCCGTCGTCCTCGTCCAGTTATCAACCTCTGGGAAGCTCTACGGATTACTACTGGAGGTCTGAATCAACCTACAACTTCGTGAAGGGGCAGGACAATGGGACTTGGCTCTTCCACTTCTCTGGGTCTACAGAAGGAATTGAAGAATTAAATATTGAGGCTTACGTTGAGGTCTATGTTTCGCCCTATACCAACCAGCTGGGCACGTTAATAGGAAGAGGCTATTTCATCGGCTTCTACTCTGGTGACTTTGAGAAGGATGTTACCATAAACGTGAACCCGCCTGACTGTACCGATTGCTACATACACCTAAAGTTTTATTTTACTACCCCACAGGGCTCGAGTCCGTATTCGGTTGCCTCCGCAACCATATGGCCTCCTCTCTCTCATGCAACTATAAAGATGTATACAGGCCATATGGGAAAGTACACCTACCTCGTGATACCCGAGAACATCCTGGCTTTCTTGCCTTTCGCCCTGTCGCTGCTGGCGATAAGGCTCCGCAGAGAAGGGCGGCGAAAGGTCAACGGCGACTGTCCCAAATAAAATTTCCTAACGTTTCCTCCGCGCAAAAAGCCATCGCAGGGGACGAGCTGTCAAAGGTTCCTGAAATGCTGCAGGAAAAGTTCCAGAATTCTATCGTAAAAAGCGCGGACAAAGCTTGGGATGTAGGGAATTCCCCATGCGTATGACCCCAAGCTCGAAAGGGCCTGGGAGGGCTATGGGGCGGGTTTCGACCGAAAGGGCGATGCCGGGCCTCCCATGAAGATGAGAACAACTATACTTAATAAGTACTAAGGGTGCTGTTTGGCATGGCTAGCGCCTTCATCCTGAGGATCGTCGGAAAGGATAACGAGGAGGCCGTTTTCTCCAACAAGAGGTACTACACCGGCCTTAGGAGGAGGTTCGAGCCGGGATGCATGGTCTTCTTCGTCATGAAGAAGGGCGTGGACTCCTTCGTGGGCTTCGGAAGGATCAAGAAAGTGGTCCGCCTGAAGGAAATGGAGGACGATGAGGTAAGGATGTGTACAAGAAAGGGCTGGAAACTCAGGATAGACTTCGACGACCCTCTGGAAAGGTTCGCGAGGCCCATACCAGTTAGGCAGGTTTTCTACGGCCTCCATAAGCTCGGGAGGGCGCTCCACGGGCTACGGCTAACGGAGTCAGAGGCTATCAGGATACTGAACTTTAGGGAGTTTACTGGATAACCGTACCGCCTCAACCGGGGTAGGGTTCGTTTCCTTCTCCCTCGAGTTGGCTAGACGGCCTCTATCCCCGAAAACGTGCACCAAAGCTTTGCCCACATCTTTGTATATAGGGTGAGAGGTATCGCTGAGCAGCACCTTGCTAGGACCCGAGATGAGGTCTTGGTAGTAGGGGAAGGTGAACGCTTCCGTGAATTCTGGATACCTGCCCTTCATCTCCTCTAAGATTTCTGCGTGCCTCTTATCGTTTGGGTCGTAGAAGTTGATCACAGGTACGATTTTTGCTACTATACGTGAGAACAGCGACGAGTATCTCTGGCGCAGCACCGTAAGCTCGATCCTGCTCGGCCTCATGACGAAGAACACGACGTCAGAGATCACCGAGACCGTATCGAAAAGGCAGTTGCTCCATGGCGGCATGTCTATCAGCACAAAGTCCAATGGCTCGCCCTTGAACTCCCACCTAGCCTTCTCTAGGGTCTTTATTATCCGGCCGTCCCTCGCAGCGTCGGCAAGCTCCATCCTCCTCCTAGGCCCCTCGAGATGGTTCATGTAGCCAACCATGAAGCTCCTCTGCTCCTTCACATTAACGTCTTGGCCGACGTCTACCAGCACGTCATCCAGGCTCGCCTCGCCGAACAAGAAATCGTTTACGTATGCCTTCAATGTCTTTTGCGGAAAGATAAGATGTAGCAAAGGGTTGAGGAAGTCCATCTCAAGCAAGGCGACCCTGTTACCGCCCGAGAGGATCCTTGTGCTGGTCATGCACATGAGCGAGGTG
>NDWU01000009.1 GCA_003056285.1 Candidatus Terraquivivens tikiterensis | reverse complement strand
GATGGGTGGAAAGGCTAGGCCGTACGTATCTGGGAAGTTTCGGAAGGGCGACGTTAGGCACTGCTATGCGGATACATCCAACGCAGAGCGGCTGCTGGGCTTCAGGGCTGAGCGTGACCTTCGAAGCGGCCTTAGCGAGTTAGCAGAATGGGGTAGGCTTCACGGTTGGTCGGCCGTCGACCTTTTCGAAAAATCTTTGGAGGAGCTTAGGGCTCGTGGCCTGACGTCGGCATGAGACGATCTGCCGTTAGGTTCTTACCGGAAGAGGCGGCGTAGGAATAACCTGATCGCCACAAGACCGTAGTCCTTCCAGACATTCAGGAGCCTCATCTTCGACCTACCGGCCCTCCTTTCCCTCCACTCCGTAGGCACCTCGGCTATCCTGGCATGCATCATGTGCGCCTTTATTATCATCTCTGCGTTTATCTCGAAGCCTTTTGATTCGAGCCTCATGCCCGACAGCAGCCTTCTGCTGTAAAGCTTGAACGCGTTGGTACAGTCCTTTACCTTCAAGCCGAAGAGCATCCTGAGGAATGCGTTGTATAGCCTGTTTGAAACGAGCTTCGTAGAAGAGTAGCCGTATGCCCTCATGCCACCGATAAACCTGGAACCCACGACAACCTCCGCCCCCTCCTCGGCCTTCCGGAGCAGCTTGGGTATGTCCTCAGGGTTGTCCGAGAGGTCTGCCATGAAGGGCACGACGTAATCGCCCCTGGCCGCCTCTATTCCAGACCTTATAGCCATGCCGAACCCCCTCATGCCGTCCATCCTGTGGACTACCCTTACGATTCCGACATCGGCTGCAAGCATGTCCGCCAGCCTTGGCGTAGCATCCGTGGCTGTTGTCGTCAACAACTATTATCTCACCATCTATACGGTTCTCGCTCAGCACCCTCTCTACCCTTCTTACGGCCTCCTCCAGGCTACCCTCCTCGTTATGCGCTGGAATTATGACGGAGACCTTCGGCATGTACCCTTGCAGTGTGTGCCTTACCGTTTCAATAATTAAAGCTTACCATACTCGGCGAGAAAGCCAACGTCCTTTAGGCGTGGGAATGTCAAGAAAACCTTCGTGAAAGCCTTCACAAGCTTTCTAAGCGCTCGATCAAGCTTTTGGTGATCCTGCTCAGCGTAAACTCCGATGCCCTTTTTGCCGCGTTCTTCCCCATCTCTCTTGCAAGCTCCTCGTTATCGACCAACCTCAGGACAGCCTCCGTCGCGCCCTTTATGTCCTCCGGGCCGTTGACGTGTATGCCGTCTATCCCATCCCTGACAAGCCAGCGCTGGCCGCCGACGGCAGAGGTGATCACAGGCTTGCCTGCGTACATGAACTCGAGCTGCGTGATCCCAAGCGCCTCCATCCTGCTCATGATTATGTTGGCGTAGGAAGCCTTTATCAGCGATACCTTCTCATCCTCGCTGACCTCGCCGACGTACTTGAAGTTTGGAAGGGCACGCGTGGCTTTGGTTAAGGCATCCGCCTGGTCGGATGGCAAGCCTGCTACGACGAATACTATGTCTTTCCTGTCGAGCAAGTTCGCTGCTATTTTGGCTATGGCGGCAGGATTCTTTCGCCTCTCCACAGTCCCTATAAAGCTTATTATCTTGGCGCCTTCCGGTATGTTAAACCTTGAATGCACGTCCGTCCTACCAAGGTTTTTGAAGGCCTCCTCATCTACGCCTCCGGGATAAAGGTGGCACTTTCCAGCCTCGGCGCCCAGCTCGACCATCTGGTCGACCTCTACGGGCGTTGTGCATAGTACCAAATCCATCGTCCTGAACAATACAGGAAATACCGTGCTATTCCATGCCTCCCTGTACAGCCTTTCGATCGGCGCGTAGTGTATGGGGCTCGGAGGCTGGTAGTGGGGCATGAAGCATGCTATCAGCCTTTTACTCCTAAGCCCCTCCCTGAGCATCATGTCGTTCCATAGCTTGAAGCGGGCCAGCTCCTCCGGGCCGTTCCATAGCGTGCTATGCGCTATGAAGCACTCTATCCCCATGTCCTCGACGATGTGCCTGAAGGTAGATTGCGCGTCCCTTAGCATGATCCTCCTCGGGGGCCAAGTAGACAAGTACCCGTCCATCCTTATCACGGGAACGCCAAACTCCTCTTTAACCACGTAGCCCCTTAAGCTCCTAAGGACTTGCTCCTGCCAGGCGACGCGTTTCCCGTCGTGGAACGGCGTTGACAAAAGAAAGGCATCCTTTCCCTGCCTGCGCAGCTCCCTCGTCATCCGGAGAGCGACAAGCTCCTGGCCCTTTGTCAGGCTAGTCTGGTACATCAGGACGGCAACCCTCACTACCCTCCACCCTTAAACCCTGGAGAGCGGTAGGCGGCTCGGGTCAAAATCCAACCCTAGGTTAACCAGCTCGGAGAGAAGCCTCGGTACTTCCTCGAACCTAATGAAGTACTGGCATTCAAGAGCTGGAGCCTCGCGCCCGTGGACTACGCCAACGGATACGTCAGCTACCCTGAAGGCAGGGTTATCGGCTCTACTGTCGCCTATGTACATTATTGGCCCGTCCATACGGAGGAAGTCCTTGATGAAAGATACGGCGGCTCCCTTATCGGGCCTGGCTGGGAAGACGTCCAAGAACGGCTCGTGCTCGTACTTTTCGAAGTACAGCCCAAACCCGATGGCCGCCTCTTTTATCCTCTCTACGACATCTTCAGCAGGAGGCCTGGCATGGCGCCAGTCGATGCATAAGCCGGCAGCCATTCCGTTCCTCAGGCTCTTCACCTCGAAAACGACTTCTGGGTCCGCGATCATCCGAGCAGATGCATCAAACAGCTCACAGACCCGTTCAAGCTTCTTGAGCACGCCCCTCCTTACCCATGCCCTATCCCCTACGACGACCTCTATTCCGCCTATGCACCCGATCGCATCAACTCTTGGCAGCCTGCTCGCGAGAAACCAGAAGTCCTTCGTGCTTACCACGGCGAACTTTCCACGCTCCCTGATGCCGTCGACGCTCTGCAGGATCCCGTCCAATGGCTTTGATTCCGCACGCGTCACGTCCTTCGGTGCCAGCGTCCCGTCGTAGTCCGCGAATATCCCGGACAGCCTCATCGCCCCTCGCTTCCCCTCAGCACCCTCTCGATAAGCTCTTTAACCCTGTCCTTAAGGGTCCAGCCAACGACTATCCCGAGTATTATAGCAATTGACCACGCTATGGGCGTGGCGAATATGTAGATTATCGTAATGTCGATACGCATGTTCGCAAGCGCCACAGTGATTACGATGAAGTACAAGAATACCCTGACGACGTCCGAGGCTAAGGTCGATAGCTCGCTCTTAGGCTGACCCTGCCTCACAAGCTCGGCAGTCCAATCTGCAAGTATCAGCCCAACGACGAGGATGACTATGCCCGTGACCAGGCTCGGAAGGTACGCGAGCACCTGCGAAACCCCTGCCGATAGCTCCGGGATGTTCAGCGCGTATATTGAGTAGAGTATGGCGACCAGGTAAGTTAACCATTTGACGACGGATGCTGAAAAAGTTCCCGCAGTGTACCCTGAGCTCAGTATGGCCCTGCCTATCACGGTCTTTCGCATGTAGTGCTCCCAGCCCATCCTCCCGACGATCCTGGATACTGCGGAGTAAAGAAGCCTGCCGACTATCCACCCGACTAGCAAAGTTACCGCGAAAACTATCAGCCTGGGCGCCCAATCAAAAAAGCCTGCGATCAAAGCGTTAAGAAAGCCGCTAGGCTCAAAACCATAAGTGGCGTCGCTCATAATCCTTTATCGGCCTGTAAGGAGGTCGTATGTTATTTAAATCTTTCACGTTAGCGACGATGCATCAGAATTCTCCGACCTTCATGCAAACGTATTTAATCAACGCCTATGGAAAAATCTTGTATGAGAGTAGCGGTCACGGGCGGTGCTGGCTTCGTGGGCTCGCACGTAGCGGAGTTCTATGCGAGCACGGGAAACGAGGTCATAGTAGTAGACAACCTATCAAGGTCCACGCTCCTCGGGAAGATCATCGGAGACCCCATGTACAACTTAAACTACCTGAGGCGTTACGGCAACGTAACGTTCCTGCAGCACGACATAAGGGAAAGGGAGGAGCTCGAAAAGCACATGAAAGGCGTGGACGTCATAGTACACGCAGCCGCCCAAGTTGCCGTGACGGCTTCCGTGATCGACCCTAGGACGGACTTTGAGGTGAATGCCCTAGGGACGTTCAACATGCTCGAGATAGCCAGGAAGAACGACGCAGACTTTGTCTACCTCTCGACCAACAAGGTATACGGCGAGAACGTTAACAAGATACCCGTAAAGGAGGGAGATAAACGGTACGCTTTTGCGGATACGAGGTACGCATCCGGAATACCCGAGGACTTCTCTATAGATGGGTGCGGGCATAGCCCGTACGGTTGCTCAAAGCTTGCAGGCGACCTGTACTGCCAAGACTACCATCACACTTACGGTTTGAGGACTGGAGTATTTAGGATGAGCTGCATCTACGGTGAGAGGCAGTTTGGCGTCGAGGACCAGGGATGGGTCGCTTGGTTCACGATAGCGACGCTAACAGGCAGACCGATAACGATCTACGGCGACGGAAAGCAGGTAAGGGACGTGCTGCACGTAAGCGACCTCGTGAACGCCCTAGACCTTTTTCTGAAGAGCAGGGTAAAGCACGGGGTTTACAACGTGGGCGGCGGTCCGGGGAACACGCTATCCCTGCTAGAGCTGTTGGACATGCTCAGGTCCATGACCGGCATAAGCCCCCAGGTATCCTTCGCCGACTGGAGGCCGGCAGACCAAAAGGTCTACGTATCAGACATATCCAAGATAGGCCGCGAGCTGGGCTGGAGCCCAAGGGTCAAGCCAGCCGAGGGCGTATCGAGGCTCGTGAGGTGGGTCAGGGAAAACATAGAGATCTTCGGCCGAAAGCCATGAGCCCATCGTGCTCAGTAATCGTCATCGCGAGAAACGCCGAGAGGACCATAGCGGGCTGCGTATCATCGTTACTCGCCCAGACATTCAAGCCTACGGAGATCATAGTCATCGATAGCTCAACAGATTCTACAGGAAAGATAGCGGCGGAGCTCGGAGCGAAGGTCGTCCATGAGCCCGTCGTGGGTAGGTCGAGGGCCAGGAATAGGGGCCTGGAGGAATCTAGGGGCGAACTTGTTGCCTTCATAGACGCCGATGCGGTAGCAGACCCAAGCTGGCTTTCTTGGCTCGTGAGGCGCTACGAGAAAGGGGGCCTGGCCGGCGTCGCAGGAAGCATAAGGGCCCTTAACCCGGATAGGCTGGCAGCCAAGTTGCTCGAGCTGGCTACGGCTAACAAGCCCCACTACGGCGGCGGTAACATAATGTATGAGAAGGGTGCGATAGTGGAGGTGGGCATGTTCAACGAGAGGCTTCAGATGGCAGAGGACGTCGAGCTGGCCTGGAGGGTGCTGAAGACCGGAAGGAAAATAGGCTTCGAGCCTAGGGCTGTCGTGTACCATGCCCACAGGGAGAATATGTCGGAGCTGCTTAGGCAGCAGTACAACTTCGGCAAATGGTCGGCCAAGGCTAGGAAGATTCACGGCATGAGTACGTGGAGGCAGCGTGCTTTGCTCTTCGCAACCCCCCTCCTGCTCGTCAGGAACCTTCCAAAGGCTAGGCTGCATCCTGTCTTGCCAATATTCATGGCCCTGGCAAGCGCGGCTTACGGTGCCGGAGCGCTGACGGCATGAGGGTAGGCCTCGTGTACAGAGACATAGTGGTCACTAAGAGCGGCCCGGCTGGGGGCGGAGACGTCTTCGTCGTCTACCTCCTCAGGGCGTTGAAGGAGCTTGGGCACGAGGTGGTTCTTGCTACGACAAAGCCGACAGAATGGGATGCGATCCGAAGGAGCTTGGGATGGGTCTTTAAACCTGACGAGGAGAGGAGGCTGACGGTAATGCCCGACGTAGGCGGCCTAAGGCTCTACAGGAATTTGCTACCGGCGCCGCTCGTTAGAAAGCTGAAGAAGGACTGCGACGTAACATTCGACGCGTACGGCTTAAACATTCTCTGGGACCTGGACGTGGCTTATTTGCACACGCCCCCGACGAGGGACGAACTCGACGCGAAGTATTCAAGGAGCGTGCATGCTAGGCTTTATTACAGGGTCTACGAGCTCCTAGCCGGTAGAAGGCTGAGGAAGCTCAAGACGAGGGTGCTTACGAACAGCGAGTACTCGAGGAGGATAATAAAGGAGACGCTCGGCATAGACTCCAGGGTAATCTACCCGCCCGTAGATACGGAGCTTTACTCAAAGCTTGCGACCAACGAGGCCAGGGAGGACATCGTCCTGACTGTCGGCAGGTATACGTGGGAGAAGAAGCTCGAGCTCGTACCCGAGCTGGCAGCACTCGTACCGGAGGCTGATTTCCACATAGTCGGCAGTACTGCCATGGGGTACGCGCATGACGTCATAGCGTCAATAAAGTCAAAGGCCGAGGCGTTGGGCGTATCGGATAGGGTTCATGTTCATGTCGACGTACCGCTAAAGGAGAAGATGGTTTTGATGTCGAGGGCTAAGGTTTACCTCAACACGCGTAGGGATGAGTACTTCGGGATAGCGATAGCCGAGGCGATGTCCGCGGGCATCGCTCCAGTGGTTCCGAACGGCGGGGGTCAGCTTGAGGTCGTACCCTCGGGCGAGTTCGTGTACGGAAGCCTCGAGGAGGCCGCCTGCCTGATAAGGAGGTGGCTCGGCGATTGGAGCCCGGCCCTTGCCAAAGAGCTATCTTCGGCCGCGGAGAGGTTCAGCTACGGAAGGTTCAAGGGCGAAATCGGGGAGTTGTTGAGCGCGCTCGAGAAAGGGAACTAAGCCTGTCGTCGTAATGAATCTTAAGGTAGGTTATTTATGCCTTGTTTTCCACACAAATTTATGTGGAAACATTCCAAGAAGAAGACTGAGGGCGGGAGATGCCTGAGGTGCGGAAGGGTAACCTCATGGTACGAAACGGTCAGGCAAGGTGATAGGGAATACGTGGTGGCCGCTCACTATTGGGGTTATGATAAAAATACAATGTATCCAAGTGCTACCTCGGCCCCAAGGATCGCTACAACTACGTAACGAGGGCCCACATTAGGGAAGGTTTGATACTTTAGAGGCATGCGCGGCACAGAAAGGATCCTTGAATACCTCGATGCGTTAATAACCCTACTTTGAGCGCGTGAGGCTCTCGGCCAAGCAAAAGGATACGTTGCAAGAATATAGCCGGATGGTTAGCCCAGCGTTGAGGCTCGTGGAATATGAGCCAGAAAGAGAGGCTTGGGAAAAGGAGGAGTTAATCGGCATCCTATGCAAGCTCAAGGGTATATCTGTGGCCGAGAAAGCGAGGGCTGGATCGAAATAGGCTCTTTTTCCACACAAATTTATGTGGAAATAAAACTGATTTAGTTTTCCTAGCCCTCGCTTTATTTATTATTCCTAAATAAATTAATGGTTGCCACCCATATCAGAGTTAAAGTCCTAGGTTTTCTGGCACCATTTTTATAAGCCCTCATAGGAGACCCCTAAGGTTTTAATCTTTTCCACACAAATCTGTGTGGAAAAATATTTATAAATTTCCGTTCTCCACAAATTTGTGGGGAAACGCGTATGGGCGAAAAAGATGTCTGCCCTAGGTGTGGCGGCAGGATCTCATACTATGAGAGGAGAAGAGACGCTAGAACTGGCCGTATCTACGTTTATGCAGCTCACTATGAGGGATATACCAAGGTAGGCAGGAAGGTAAGGAAGAAGGTTAGTAAGTGTTATCTGGGGCCTGCTGAAAGCTATGAATACGTTTCTAGAACACATTTTAGAGAGGGCCTTATTTTGAGGGGTTTGGCTGATAGTGATAGGGCTGTAGCTTACATAGATTCATTAATTAGCTACATAACTAATACCGATCTGAACGACGGGGTTAGGAGGACGTTGGGCGCTAAGTTTACGGAGTTGGGCAGGAAGCTCTTGGAGGGGGCCAGCGTTGGAAAAGAATGAGGAGCTAAAGAAGGAAATTATAGAACTTCTAAAAGAGCTTAAGGAAGCTATAAGAAGAACAAAAAGGGAAAAATCTAAGCAGTAACTAATTTTCGTTTCCACACAAATTTGTGGGGAAATGAAAGCTTATAGGCCCGCAGGTGGGCACGGATGATACCCGTATTAAGGGTTCTGGATTAGGTAGATATATGTAAGCTTCTGTTTCTCTCATCTCTACCTAACCCCCCTTGATTATTCCATAGAGGGCCTTCGGGCGAGCCCATGTCCCCACATCCTGGGCATGTTTATGCATGCCACGAGGTGCCTATTGGTCTCATAACTTTGGACAAATGCCCGCATCCAGGGCAGGCCCTGCTTGCCGAACCTCTCCTTTCTGCCGGAGCCTTATTCGGCTTTTTGGACATCCGGGCCACATTACGAGCAAAAACGCTCAGGACTTTCGTCATCAACCGTATTTAAATACTGTCGGCGATCGTCCAACGCTTGAAAGACGCGGCTTTCTCGCAGATTTGGTAACTTTTAAACCGCTGCAAAGTTAACAAAACCTAAAAGGCAAAAACTATTATATGGCTTGTTTAAAAATATATACAAACTTAAATCGCCTTAGTCGGCTATACATGTAGGAAGGGTGAATGGTTTGGACGCCAGCCTAACGCCGTTGATGGATCTTATCTTTGGGGCTCTGCCCTGGGTTACGTATGCAGTCTTCTTGTTCGGCATCTCTTTAAAGCTATACGCCTGGCTCTCGACGTCATCGGCCGGCAGGACCCATCCTCCGGAGGGCCAATATCGGCAAAGTCCATAGGCCTTGCGATAGGGCAGTTTGTCTATTTGCTGGTATTTCAGGGGCGTTTCATAAAGAGGAGGGCCAGATCCTTTGGCCTCTGGCTCATGTCCTTCTCGGCACACGTCTCGCTTTTTCTAATACTTTTCGGTCACCTAAGGCCCATAGGCGTTTGGTCGGCCTCATGGTTTGCGTGGATAGCGCCGGAGGAATTTTTGACGAGGGATTTGCCATTCTACCTCGGCTGGGTAGTTCTCGGCGGCTTTAGCCTGCTGCTGGTAAGGAGGGTAGTCGACGGCTCCGTTAGGAGCATATCAGGGTTCGACGATTATTTCTTGCTTGCCATCTTGATCACGGTATTCCTAGCCGGGAACATGATGAGGGTTTCGCCCTACGTTCACGAACCGCTCACGCTCAAGATCTCTCCGAGCATAGCGATGCAGCTCAAGGAAACGCCCTCGCAGATCTGGCTTGCCGTTCACGGGCTTGCGGCCCAGATTCTGATAATGTACATGCCCTTCAGCAAGCTTTTCCATGTAATAGCATCGCCCTTCACGGTCCTAGCCTACAGCATCAGGCACGGCAGGCTCTACGGGGGTATGAAGGCATGAAGCTGGAGGTCCTTAAAGAGGTATCGCCGCTTACGATGCTGCAGCTCGAGACGTGCGCGAGGTGTGCCCACTGCGCGGACTACTGCCCGGTCTACGAGGTTCTGAAGAAGCCTCAGGTCATGCCGGGTGGCAGGGCCTCGGCTATGCTTAGGGTTATCAGGAGCGGTATGGGCTCGTCGCTCGCTCTATATAGGGTAGGCGCTGGCAAGCCGGAGGAGGTTGAGAGCTACGTCGAGAGCGTTTACGACTGTGCACTCTGCGGCAGGTGTATGGCCGTATGCCCGTTCGGGATACAGACTGACAGGCTCTGGGAAGCGCTCAGGAAGATCGTCTATGGACTCGGAAAGCACCCGCCTGTGCTAAAGGAGGTCGATGGCTTCATACTCGACACGCACAACGCGTACGGCGTGGGGAACGACGCGAGGCCGATGTGGGTTGACTACTTGGGCCTCGATAACGCAAGGATAAACGAACCTTCCGAGGTCGTGTATTTCGTCGGCTGCACTTCCTCGTTTAAGGCCGTTGCGCAGGATATAGCCTATGCAGCGTCTTTGGCGTTAAACCGTGCGGGTGTAAGCTGGACGCTTCTCGGAGAGGATGAGTGGTGCTGCGGCGCGCCCCTTCTCATGATAGGTGACGAGGAGGGCGCTAGGAAGATGGCGGAGCATAACGTTGGGGCAATAGAGAGGTTGGGAGCTAAGCTTGTGGTGTCTGCGTGCCCTGGGTGCGCAAGGACTATCAAGCAGAAGTATCCTTCGTTGATAGGCAGGCCCCTAAGGTTTAACGTTGTGCACATCGTGGAGCTGCTCGACCTATGCATCCGAAGGGAGCGCATAAGCGTAGATGGTGTAGAAAAGGAGAGCGCACTAGTAACGTACCATGACCCGTGCGAGCTCGCGAGGCTAAGCGGCGTTATAAACGAGCCGAGGCGGGTTATTTTCGCGGTAGCGAGCTCCTTCAGGGAGATGCCGGAGAGCAAGAGGGATGTCCGTTGCTGCGGTGGCGGAGGGATCCTTCAGGCGGTGAACGACGAGCTGAGGCTAAGCATAGCGGAAAAAAGGGTTAGGCAAGCGCAGGCCCTTGGGGCCGAAATCCTTACCTCTGCATGCCCAGCCTGCAAGATAACGTTGATGGACGGTGCGAAGAGGATAGGCGCAAAGATACGGGTCCTGGATGTTGTAGAGCTGTTTGCTGGAAGGCTCGGGCTGATCTAGTTATTATATATTACCGTTTTTCCGTTCAACAGGTATATACATACATAAATCAACATAGCATGCTAAGTCTTTATACGACGTGGGTTATACTTCTCTATACTTTTTATCTTTATCCGTGGTGAAAGATCGTGTCGGAGAGAAGGTCAGTCCAAGAACGGCTTTTAACGTACGATAATCTTTGGGTCAAGATCGAGCAAAGATCTCCGACGCCGATGATAAGGGTAGGCATAAAGGATACGGTCCTCAAGACGATAGGCCAGGTAGAGGCATTCAGGGCCCTACCGAAGGGCAGATGCGTTAACAAAGGATACCCGTTCGGGTCCATAGAGCACGGAAGAAAGATAATCATACTGCGCAGCCCAGTCACGGGCTCGATCGTAGAAGTAAACGAAGAGGTCATCAAAAACTCACAGCTGATAAACGAGGACCCTTACGGTAAGGGCTGGATAGCGGTTCTGAAGCCGAACAACATCGAGGAGTTGAACGCTCTGCTTTAAGTAGAGACGCCGCCCTTTTACGGTGAGGCCGCATGCCGGATGCGATACTCCTTGCGTCGACTTTTTTCCTAATAGGGACGTTGTCCCTGATCGTCGGTGCCCTGTGGAACATCAGGATATGGTTCCTCGGAGCAGAGAGCGTTGCCGGAACAATCAAGGGTGCGCTCTTAACAGTCCTAAATCCCCGCTCTTTAGCGGCGATCGTCAAGGCTTTCTTCGTCAAGGTCTTTGGTCAGCATAGGCTATATAAGTACGAGAGGCTTAGGGGGTTGGAGAAAGCATCCTTCGTTTCTTTTTACGTTTTGTTGATACTTTCGAACCATATAGCTGCCGACATAGCCGCGGGCGTCTCAAGCGTTCAAGAGCTGGTAGCCGAGTTCTTCAGGTCTCCATTCTTTCCCGGCTACATATTCCACGAGCTAGGTACCGAGCTTCCGTTGATCTGGGCGGTCTTCCTTCTTGTTGATAACCTCTCGATGGCCGTCGTGTTGTTCTTCGCAGAGGCCCTTGCTATACATAGGAGGTTCGTCAAGAAGAAATTCATGTTCGGGACGAGGGAAGACGCCGTCGGTCTTTTCATGCCCGTCGTATGGTTCCTCTTCAGGTACATGGCCGAGGCGGCAACCATCGTGAAGTTTGGCTTTCCGGAATCTGGTAAGTTCATGTTCATAGCATACGGTATAGCGCAGCTAATGGCAGGTCTAAGCCCTGCACAAATAGAGCTGCTCTACAACGTCCTCTGGCCGACTTCCGGATTCTTCCTGGGGGTCTTCGTCGGCGCCATACCCCACTCCGGAAGGCTCTGGCACGCGTTCGCTGGCCCCATGGCGATGCTGGTCAACTCCGTACCTAAAACTGTAAGGAGCGTGAAGTAAGGTATGGCAAGGGCGAGAGGCTTGACGCTTAGCGTCAAGCAGATGATCGAGCTCGATGGCTGCGTCAGGTGCGAGATATGCAGGGAAGAGTGCTCGCTGTACAAGCTCCTGAACTCTAATCCGCATCCCTTGGGCTTCCCCACGAGCTGCGGCGGGATGATCAGAAGATTCAGGCCCCTGGTCCGTAAGGACTACAGCCTGAAGGCGAAGCTTTTCGGGATAAGGTCGCCGTCGGATGAGGAGGTGTGGGAGCTTGCCGACGCCCTCTTCCTGAACTGCTCGCTGTGCGGCAGGTGCAGCGTATTCTGCCCGATCGGAATAGATACGCCATCGCTCATATCCTCCATGAGGGAGTACTTCGTGGAGACGCTCGGAAACGTTCACTGTGCCGTTGAGTTCTTGAGCAACCTGCACAACATCGTAAAGGAGACGAAGAACGTCTTTGGCGTGGATAACTCAGCTAGGACCAACTGGTCCTTATACACTGGAGTGGACGTTAACGTTAAGGATAATGCTAAGGTCGTGTATTTTGTAGGCTGCATATCGTCCTACCAGGGCAGGGCGCAGGACATAGCCGCTGCCATAACTTCTATATTAAATTACGTGGGTGAGGATTGGACGTTATTGAAGGACGAGGTCTGCTGCGGCCACCCGCTCGCCGTGAGCGGCGGTATTAGGAGGGCAGCGGACTTGGTAAGGCACAACCTGGAACAGATGGTATCGGTAGGTGCCGAGGCTGTCGTGACAGGCTGCCCAGGTTGCTATCTTGCGATGAAGCACGAGTGGCCGAGGCTGCTTGGCCATGAGCTCGGCATCGAGGTGCTACACTTTACTGAGCTGCTAAACAGGTACATGGCTGAAGGCAGATTAAAGGTCCCAGTCCTGGAGGCTCGGGTTACGTACCACGACCCATGCGAGCTGGGTAGGCTCGGAGGGATCATCGAGGAACCTAGGAAGGTTATCAGGCAGGTTACCCGGGAGCTCGCCGAACCATACGGTCACGGTACGGAGGGCATATGCTGCGGCTCCGGAGGGATGCTGAGGGCGACGAACCCTGAGCTCTCGGAGCGGCTCGCCATTCAAAGGTTGAAGATGTTGATGGGTACGGAGGCCGAGTACGTGCTCTCGGCATGTCCGACCTGCGTGCAGGCCTTTGCTTCCGTTGCTCCGAAAACGGATGGAAGGGTCAAGGTACTGGACTTGAGCCAGCTGATCGCTCAGCAGAGTAACCTACTATGAATTTTAACCCTCGCCCAAGTCCTTTGGAGGACACTCTATGGTAACGAATTTTCCAGACTCCTC
Source organism: Candidatus Terraquivivens tikiterensis (assembly GCA_003056285.1). Classification (GTDB taxonomy): domain Archaea; phylum Thermoproteota; class Nitrososphaeria_A; order Caldarchaeales; family Wolframiiraptoraceae; genus Terraquivivens; species Terraquivivens tikiterensis. Next base: position 41,767 of record NDWU01000009.1, on the reverse strand, counting down.
CAGCGACCTGTTTATCGCAACCTCTGCTATCTGACGGTAGCACAAACCGATTTCCTTAAGGGCGTTCATTATCCTAAAGAGGTGGTGCCTGAGCGATTTGCTGTTGCTGGCCAACTTTTCACCGTTCTCGATCTTCTCCTCAACTAAGGCGTTAATCTGGGCTATTGCCCTATTTGCCAGCAAAAGGTCCCTCGAGAGGAGGGAGTCTATAGCGTTTTGGGATGTGCGCTTTAACGCCGCGCAAAAATCCGTGCACAGATCTACGATACGCCTCTCAATACCGCACCCGCTCGTGAATATTTCGTACGTTGAAAGAGCGATCGATTCGCTCAGTTTCACAGCCCTCTTAAGCAGAACTAAGACCAGCCTATTTCCAAGCAACCACATGGTTGACCTTATGCCGAGGGCCTCCCTTACGCCCGGGTCTCTTACAGCCCTCATAAGCTGTCTTACCGTTAACCAGTAAAGCCTGTCGCACTCCTCACCTATGCTCATGATGCGCCTGATGGTTTCCTGGTTACCGCTCGAGAGCATGCTCAGGGCGTTCTCGAGCATGTCCACCACGAGGCTATGAAACCTTCTGATGGAGCTGTCCATCGAAGGTCTTACGGGATTCGAGAGGTTCTGGATTATTATGATGTTCTCAGAGCTGTCCACGATGTGGACCCCAATGAGCTTTCTCGTCACCGCGCTAACTTCCTCGATCTGTCTCTGCGTGAACGGCCTTCTGGATTGTAGCCAAATCGTGTCGTGACCGGCTACGTAAGCCCCTATCAAAACCCTAGTGATGGAATGGGGCTCTACGCACGCGTCCACGTTTATTATACAGACTGGCGGTCCGGCATCGCCTTCCCGCTCAACTTTGCTTAACTCCAACGAATCACCGTTCTGCCTAACGCTTAAATAATCGTTCTCCTTTATCCCAACGGCATCAACCCAAGCTTTCGGTAACGTGATGCATAAAGCTGAGCGGCCGAGCCTCATTACCTTTCTTAGCGTGCGGCCGTGCAGACGGCTGCCCTGTATGCTCAACTCCATACAAAAACGCGTACGTCTAGTATTTATTCGTGACGTATACGTAACATTTGTTTGGCATATGAAATACTACGTCACGAATCATATTGCACCGTAACCAAGCATCTTTTGGAGGTGGTATGGAAAATGGCAGCAGTTTCTGCACTCGTAGGAAAGCTTTTCACATCAAAAGCCAGCCATGGTATGTGGGTAAGGTTTGAGCAGGGTGACGACGTTTCCGAGATACTCGCCCGCGTCGGTCTTTTGAAGGAAGCAGCGGAATCCGTCGGTACGATAGAGTTCGTTAGGGTCCTCCCAAAAGGCCGCCTGGTTACTAGGGGGCACCCATTCGGCTCCGTTGAACACGGCATGCGCGTTATGCTCCTAAGAAGCCCGGTATCCGGCTGGATCGTTGAGGTCAACGAGAGGCTTAGGGGAAGGCCTGAGCTCATAAACGAGGACCCGTACGGAGAGGGCTGGATCGCCGTGCTTAGGCCGATTAACTATGAAGAAGACGCACGGTACTTCGGTGAAGTAGCCAAGTGAGCCACGATGGCGATACCTAACGATTTTTTGAACGTACTCATCAACAAGCTAGGAGAAGAGCACGTCTCCGTGGATCCGCTAGAAAAGCTAGTTTACGCGCACGACCTGGCGGCCTTACCCAAATCCGTGAAGCTGCTCTTCGACACTACCCCTGATGCTATAGTACGGCCGGAGAGCGCAGAGCATGTGGCAGAGGTCATTAGGCTGGCGAACGAGTACAAAATCCCAGTTATACCCAGGGGCGGCGCTACATGGGGATTCGGGGGAACGGTTCCAGTGAGAGGTGGCGTAGTTTTGGATCTGACGGGGCTTAACAGGATAGTCCATCTGGATGAAGAGCATGGTTTGCTGACGGTCGAGTGTGGGATCGTGTGGGAAGACATCATGCGCTTTTTGCAGAAGACCTGCTGGGAGCTACCGGTCTACCCCTCGAGCGCCCTAAGCTCGACGGTAGGAGGCTGGGCGGCTACTGGCGGAATAGGTTACGGCTCCCTTAAGCATGGCCCGTTCATTAAGAACGTTGTTAAGGCAACCGCCGTCCTTCCGGACGGAAGGGCCGTCATGCTTGACGATAACAGCGATCCTAGCCTATCGCAATTGTTCGGGTCCGAGGGCATCCTGTGCGTATTCACGGATCTAACTTTGAAGCTTGTTCCAAAGAGCGAGGCGGAGAGGCCGTTTATGGCAAGCTTTAGCAGCTTGGCCAACGCCCTAATGGCAGCTCAGGAGGTCCTTAGGCTAACGAGCCCGCATTCCCTCGTCCTAAGGACCTTTGGGTTTACCAGGACGAAGGACTACGTCAATCCTGACGCGTACTTCTTCGGATGCTTCACGGGTTACAAGCATGCTGTCGATAAGTATTACCTTACGCTGGAGGAGGTCGTAAACCGGTACCGTGGATACCTTGCCCCAGAAGACGAGGCGGGGCGTGAGTGGGAAGAGAGGTTCTATACGTTGAGGGTTAAGAAATGGGGCCCGAGCATACTAGGCAACGAGTTCATAATACCGGTACCTAAGATACTGGACATGGTCGGGTATTGTTGGCAACTAGGCAGCCTAGCACGTTTAGACGTAGAGGTTGAGGTAATGTTCGTATCAAGGGATAGGGCGCTGATGTTCCAGCTTTTCCTTTGCGATGAGAGAAAATCCATAAGGTACCTCACGGAGGCCGCAATAACTAAGAAAGTGCTGGAAGCTGCCATAAAGGCCGGAGGTAAACCCTATGGTTACGGTTTATGGAACTTCCCGTTCATGGAAGCGGCCGAGCCTGAGAAAAAGAGGGAGCTTGAAAGCCTGAAAAGGGCGCTGGACCCGCAGGGCGTGCTAAACCCGGGTAAAACGATAGGTGCTGAGCTTGCCCTGGGCCTGCCCCTTCCAGGAAGGCTTTACGGCATGCTCATGGACGGCGTGTGGTTTTTAAGGAAGGTGGTTTAGGGTGCTCGTCCTGCCGAAGCTACAGCTGGAGGACGTCTTCGCGTGCGCGCAGTGCGGCTATTGCATGAAGAGGTGCCCCGTTCATTACTTTTTGGGATGGGAATCCGAATCGCCAAGGGGCAAGGTATTCGCGATTAAAGAACTCATAAAGAACGACGGCAGGGTGGATGAGAAGAGAATACACAGGCTCGGAAGGCTCCTCTCCAAAAGGTTCTTCAACTGTACGTTTTGTGGGCTGTGCAGGGAGGTCTGCCACGTAGAGATCGATTTGCTGGAATTATGGTCAAGGGTCAGGGAGATGCTGTACGACCATGGGTTCGTGCCCGAGAACGTCGTCAGGCTGTCCGAGGCGCTTAGGCTTTCAAAGAACATCTACATGATGGACAACGCATCAAGGACGGACTGGGTAGCTTATACTGGTGCTGACGTAAGCTTTAAGGACTCGGCAGAGGTCGTATACTTTGTAGGCTGCGTAACGTCTTTCTCTGGCAGGGTTCAGACAGTCGCTCAGGCAATCTCATCCATCCTAAACTCTGCGAACGAGGATTGGACGCTATTGAAGGATGAGTGGTGCTGCGGCCACCCGCTCGTTCTTTCCGGCGCCACGAGAGAAGCACGGGCCTTGGCAATGCATAACGTCGAGATGGTAGAGTCTATCGGTGCTAAGAAGGTCGTGACTGGTTGTCCTGGTTGCTACCTTGCGCTTAAGCACGAGTATCCGAGACTCCTAGGGAGAAAGCCAGGGTTTGAGGTACTCCACTCGAGCCAACTCCTTGACGTCTACATGGCTTCAGGAAAGCTTACAGTTCCCAAGGCAGACGTGACGCTAACATACCACGACCCATGCGAGCTGGGAAGGATATCGGGCGTTATAAGGGAGCCAAGAGCCGTCCTGCAAACCATCGCGGATGCTCTCGTCGAGCCAGAGTATTCTGGGAAAGAGTCGATATGCTGCGGTTCTGGAGGTTTGCTGAAGGCCGTTAACCCTTCCCTGGCTGAAAGCCTTGCTCGGAGGAGGTATGGAATGCTGGCCTCCACTGGTGCCGATGTTATCGTATCAGCATGTCCGACATGCGTTCAGACGCTTGCCCAAGCAGCCACGGCGACGCAAAACGGAAAGCGCGTCGTCGACATATCGGAGCTTGTGGCTGAGCAAATAGGCCTAATCTGACACACACCAACGGCTGAAGCAGGAAGGTTCTCGGTTCTTCAGGGCTTAGCCCCCATCCTACCGGGTTCTGGGCCGTGCCAACCAGCACCTTTTATGGACATATAGCCCGCTTGCCGAACCACCTTCGCCTTTAGGCCGGAGCCCTATCTGGTCCTTTGGACGTCCAGGCACGTGCTCAAAACTTTTATTACATATTTAACCCTTGTCGGCGATCCATCCCTGCCCGAATGGTGTGGTTTTCTCGCCGGGTTAGGTAACGACAAAAGATTATTTTTAAGCTCACCTACTTGATGAGTTTCGGTATCTCCTCCTGCAACCACGGGATCATGTCTTCAACCTTAGAGAATAGGCCTTTCAGCTCTTCTTCAAGCTTTGATGGTTTTATGATGGCTAACCACCCCTTTCCGTACGGGTCCTCGTTTAGAAGCTTAGGCTGGGACTTCAGGGCCTCGTTGACCTCGACTATAGTTCCGGATACTGGAGACTTCAGGGGCCCGACCCATTTTCCGGTTTCCATGGTCCCTATGGGCTTCCCTGCCTCCACTGTCTTACCCTTCGGCATGAGCCTAACATAGACTATCGGACCTGCCGCTTGCTGTGCCAAGTCTGTTACACCGACCCTTACGACGTCTCCCTCGATTTTTAACCATAGGTGGTCCTTGGAGTAGTACAAGCCCTCTGGGAACTCGTACTTATCAAACAGCTTCACCATAAACTACCGCACCCTCTTTGGCAATCCTTAATGCTCAATTGCAAATAAACGTTGTCCATTTTTTAAAAACTCTCTGAATAATTTGCTCGCGCTCAAGAATGGCTTGGAGTAACTACCTCGTATTCTGTCTTCACGGCGATCGAGGGTTTTATGGACCTGGTTAGGTGGCAGTATTCTGCGGCCAACTTTGCGCATCTTGTGGCCTTCTCAAGCTCTGGGTCATCCGCCAAGACTTTTAACTTGATCCTTACGTCTGTCATCCTGTATCCCTTGCCATCCAGCTTAACATCCCCCTCGACATCAACCTCCATACCGTTTATCCTCACATTCAGCTTCCGCTGAAAGTAAATGAATGTGGTTATCATGCAGCCCCCTAGGGCTGAAAGGAACAGCTCATCCGGGCACGGATACCTTCCCAGGCCGCCGAAATCCTTGGGCATATCCAGGCGAACGCTGCCCCCCTTTGTAAGGGCCTCGGCGCCCGTGGAACGATCCCAGCGCAACCTTACGTTGAACGTTAAGGAGTTCAGATCTGTCTCGCCGCTCATGCGTTTGCACCCATTTATTTTAAAGGTTAACGGCCCTCTCCTCAAAGCCACCAGTATCTATGCTCACGTACTCGCCAGACTCCTCGACCGACCTGTTGATCGCAACCTCGGCTATGTATCTGTAGTTTAGGACTATGTTCCTTAAAGACCTGACTATGCCTGAGAGGGAAGGGCAGACGTTAACGTCAAACTTTTTTGGGGCCGACATCTCTGCAGCCTCGAGAACCCTAGCGAGCTTATTCGCAGACTCTATTGTGTTGTTGCCGCCTACCAGGTCCTTTGTGATGAGCGAGTCTATCGCCGTGTTGGATATGCTCCTGACCTCGTCGCGTACGTTGGCAAACCAGCGGGAAGTCTCTATGTCAGGTCTGTATCCAAGCTTAAGCAGGTTTTCGACGTACCTGCATATGTACTTGCTATCTGTGACTATGCTCTTCAACATCCTGACGACAGCCCTGTTCCCTAGAAGCCAAAGGTGGGACCTTATACCAAGCTCCCTTGCCAAAGCCCTGTCGTTGACCGAAAGTAGTAGCTGCCTAGTTACAAGCCAGTAAACTTTGTCGCACTCTACGCCGAGCGCCCTGATGTCCTCAAGCCGCCTTGGTTCTTCCTCGCCCAAAAGTACGCCCAGTGCCACCTCGTACATGCTGGAAGATATTAGGTGGAGCCTGCGGATGGAGCTATCGATCGTAGGTCTAGAGGGATCAGCAAGGCTCTGGAGTATGATTATGTTATCTGTCTGCTCCGTCACGTGAAGCCCCACGAGCATCTCCGTCAGGGCCCTTATCCCTTCGACGTCGCTGGGCTTAAAGCCATTCTTAGACTGTATCCATATGATTTTGTGACCGACCATGTACGCGCCGATTATGATCCTCCATAACATATTCTGTGAAGTGCAGACGTCTGCGTTAATGACGCAGACGTCTGGAGGGACCTCAAACTCGCTATCGGCCTTCTTTATCCTGATGCAGTTTTCTTCGGCATCGTCGATGAGGACGTAGTCGCCCTCCTTTAACTTGACAGAGGAGGTCCACTCTTTGGGTAGCGTAACGGCCAGGGCAGACCTGCCAAGTTTTATGACCTTACGGAGGTGTGGGCGCATGTCAAGCAACGTATTTCGTCTTCCAAATATATACTTTTGTTGAAATCGTACGAATACATATATACAAGATAAGCTAAGGCAGGCCCATGAGCTGCCAAAGGCTGTAAGCCAGTGGTTTTCTGCTTTTTCAACCGGGCTTATCCCAATCCGCTTTGGGTGCATTTTTGGCGAGGCACGGCCGGCTACGAGGTCTTTGTCCTCAGCAGGTTTATCCTATGACCGTCCCAGCCTTCGCAAAAGCACAGATAAGCTTTATTCGCAAAGTTCCGCCGCGGAGAAATCTGGACTCCCATACGCGGCGTTAACGCATTGGCAGTCCTCCATCGAGGAGGCTGGAAGCCGGTTTTTATCCCCCTATGAAATAGAATAAAATAGTAGCCCACGGACGTTGATACGAGGGTGTCGGTCTTTGGAAAGGATAACGATGGCCCATGGCGCAGGCGGCGTCCTGATGCAATCCCTGATTAAGGATTTCATAATCAAGAACCTAGCCTGGGGAAACGCCGAAGTTCCCCTGGAGGCGCTAGACGATGCGGCCGTCGTGGACGGCATCGTGATAAAGTCAGATTCTTACACGGTCAAGCCATTGTTCTTTCCGGGCGGCGACATAGGGAGGCTGGCGGTCTCGGGGACCGTAAACGACATATCCGTGCTGGGAGCAGAGCCGGTTGCGCTCGCCATGGGCTTTGTTTTAGAGGAGGGGCTTCCGCTATCGGATTTTGAAAGGATAGTCCTGAGCATAAAGCAGACGTGCATGGAGGCTGGGGTGTTCGTGGCGACGGGCGATACGAAGGTCGTCGAGAGGGGTGCTCTGGACAAGTTCGTCATAAACTCATCCGGGATCGGAAGGAGGCAGGAGGCTTTGGATTACAACTTGAGCGTCGTCAGGCGCTATAGGGAATTTGGGGCAAGGTGGCTCCTTGACTCTAACGTCAGGCCGGGTGACAAGATAATAGTTTCTGGGACAATAGGCGATCATGGTATAGCGATACTTTCCTCCAGGGAGGGGTACGGGTTCGATACCGCAATAAGGTCCGACGTCGCGCCCCTTAACAAGATGATAAGGAAGGCTTTGGAGGTCGGCGGGATAGTCGCCATGAAGGACCCGACGAGGGGCGGCCTATCGAACGCCCTCAACGAATGGTCGCAGAAGTCAAGGGTAGGGCTCTACATAAAAGAGGAAAGGATACCGGTAAAGGAAGGTGTAAGGGCTGCCTGCGAGATGCTCGGAATAGACCCGCTCGAGGTGGGCAACGAGGGTAAGGTAATCATCGCTGTCGTGCCGCAAATGGCCGAGGCGGTATTGGAGGCCGTACGCGAAACGCCCGAGGGTAGGGACGCGGAGATAATAGGCGAGGCGACCGATAGGTACGAGCACGTCGTGCTCGAGACGATAGTAGGCGGAAGGAGGCTTCTACCACCGCCAATCGGCGACCCTGTTCCGAGGATTTGCTGAGCTAAAGCCCGAATACGTTAACGCGGGTTAGCTCCTCCTTGACGAAGCCCTCTCTCTTCCCGTCGTCGAGGTTTCTCACGAACGCGTGCATCCTGAGCAAGAAATCCCTAAGCCCATCGACCCTCGACCCATAGACCGGCAGCAGCCCTGAGCCCTCCTCCTCCGACGTCTTGATGGACTCTGCTGCGGCCAAGCCGCTCTCTATCGCGAACCTTATGCCCTCGCCCGAGAATGGGTTGCAAAACCCTCCTGCATCTCCGACTAGGACGACGCTCCCAAGACCCGCGGGCGGTATTGCAAACGGTATGGCAGCGACCTCCCTTCTCACCATAGATACTGGCCTGAAGGAAAACTCTTCCCTTAACAACCTCAAAAGCCCGTCCATGCAGGACAGCGGGTTGACAGTACCCCTTTCAAAGCCGAAGCCTACGAGGAAGCCTCCGTCCTTTGGAATTACGTAACCGTACGTCGGGACGATTCTACTGTTGAGGATCACGTAAAAATTGTCTCCGAGATCGCTTTCCGCATGCCAAAATTCCTGAACAACGCTAAGCGTCCTAAAACGTTGGCCTGGAAATAGGCAGGAACGGACCCTTGAGCTCGCGCCGTCCGCGCCGACTACGTAAGTAGATTCTATGGTCTCTAGGTTACCGCCAACCCTAGCCTTCAAAGCGTTCTGCTTTCCTAGCTTAATCCCGATGAACTCCGAGCCGTAAAGGAGATGGACGCTACGCGCCTTAGTCTCGTTTCTAAGCCACTCGTCGAAGGCAACCCTTCGTAGGTTGAGTAGCTCGTAATTTCTCATGAGACCGCCGTTGCCCTTCCCGCTAGGCGGCACGTAGAAAAGCCCTAGCCTTTCCGGTACCGATAGCACAGACTTGGGCATGCTTAACCCTAACCCGACCTCCAAAAGATGCCCCGTTACGGTCGGTGTAACGCCGCCGCATGCCTTCGAACTATTGCCCGTCAATTTTTCCAGTAGAGCAGTCTTGAAGCCCATCTCTGCGCATTTTATCGCGCAGGCAGAGCCAGCAGGGCCGCCGCCGACTACCGCCACGTCAAACCTCTGCAATTTCCGTCACCAACCTTCGACGCAGCCAATAAGATCTTCCTGAGGAGCTCCAGGTTCAGCCTAGTTTGGGCCTCGAAGCCTCCCCTGTAAGCCTCCTCAGCCTTTCCCAAGTCGTAGCAAGTTTTCTCCTCGATATCTATTATTATACCCGGCACGCCCGCATCCCTCATCTCGTCGCGATGCTTTACGTAGAATGCTTCGCAGCAGCAACCAACAAACCCCCTCGCTCCGTTAGCCCTCATCGCCCTCAGAGTTTCCATCAGGTGCTCGAAGCTATGAATCGTTATGGGCTTTAGGCCGAATTCCTCGGCCAGTGTGTAAGCCTCGCCAACAGTGCACCCGCCGCACTTAGCGCACCCGTCCCTTCTCCTATACTCGCATGACGTCATTTTGGAGCAGTAAGGTAGCAGCATGTAGTCGAAGCCCCTCTTCAGCGTTGAGACGATGTCCTTCGTCACCGGGTATACGTTGTTGGCCTCGCTCCAGTCTATGCCGAAGGCCTCAAGATCTGCCTTCTCCAGGGCCTCGAGTATGAGCTCCACGAAGTCGTCCTCAGCCATTCCGAGTACCCTGACGCGCCCCTCCTCGAATACCCTATGGACAGCCTCCCTTATCCTGCCAGCATCCGTCGGGATGAACTTTAGGGCGGCCTCCAAATCCATTATTGCCCTTTGCGGGAAGATGAAGAAGTCTCCTGTTATCAGGACGCTTTTTATGACGTTCGCATCCCTGTCCACGGCCAAGGATACGCGGACGACGCCGCCCGGCTTCTTGTCGACCGCATGGACCATCGCTGAGCCTTTTGGCGAGCGCCTGTCCATGAATACCCATTCCTCAGATTTGAACCACGGTAACCTCTTCTCGAAAAGCTCTAACTCTCTCTCCGTTAGCTCCCCAGGCTTGAGCTCTATTCCGAGCGTTTCTTCGAAGCCCCTTACCAAGACATCCCTGACCCTATCGTAATCCGGCGCGTAACCCAGCTCCCACTTGAGGCAGGTTACCCTCTTCTTGACAGATTCCAGCTCCTTGTCCTTTAGCTTTATTATCGGGATCTTCAGCGCCTTCACCATCGTATCGACGTCGAAGTCTACGAGGAGTGTACCTTGAAAAAGAAAAGCCTCCCCCTTTCCACGCCGCCCGTACCGGATATCTTCCTGCCGCCTATCTCTATGTCGTTCCTAGGCCTGAAGCGGGCGTCCAAACCAAACACCTTCAGGGCGTTTACGACGCACTCGCACATCTTCTTGAAAACCCATTCCAAAGAGTAATCCCCGCACAGCGAGCGCTTCGATGCTATCACCTCCCACCCGACGGCTGAGCTGTCGAAGTATATGGCACCTCCCCCCGTTATCCTCCTGTTGACCTCTATACCTTTCTCCCTCGCGTATTCCAAGCGGACCTCTTGCTCGACGTCCTGGTGGTACCCGACGAGGACGGCGGGTGGGCTGAACCTCAGAAACCTTACGGTATCGGGCACCAGGCCATCGGCCTTGCACTCCAAGATCGCGTCGTCCAATGCCATGTTCTCTGACGCAGGCCTAAGGCCAGTATCGATAAGCCTCCACTGGCGCATCGCGTCATGCCCCCGGAGAGATGTCCCGCCAGATTAGCGAGCAGCAGTGGTCGTGGATGGATATTCCAAGACCAAGCCTCCTCGCAAACCTGTAAGCTTCCTCGCTTGGATAAGCTATGCCGTTGATGCCTGCCCTTAACGCCAGGACGTCCATCGCAGACCTAAGCGCTCCCCTCGGCCTTGCGCAGCCCAACACGATAGGTGTATCCGGCATGGAGAGCCTGGCGAAAAGGATTACGCGCATTACGTCTACCGGTGTTGGAGGGGGGACTTTTTCCATGGGCGTGCCGGCCAGGGGCATCAGGGCGACGACCACGAGGGCCATCGGCTTATGTCTAGAAACTACCTCCAAGGCTTTCCTCTCGCCCAAGATCCTGCCGTAGTGTATTCCGACGACGACGTGCGGTACGGCGGGCACGCTGTGCCTATTCAGGTTATCCAAGGACCTCTCGTAGTCCGCGACCTTCCTATCCAGCTTCAGGACGCTCCTTATCGTTTCATCCGATCCGACGACGTCCACCATGGCGGCATCGACGCCGGCGTAGGCCAAGCCCTCGGCGAGCTCCTCGTCTACAAAACCCGTGTGGACGACCACGCTTAGCCCTAGCTCATCCTTTACCCTCTTTAACGTCTGTATGAATTTCTTTAAAGGAACGCTCCCGTCCTCGAGGCTACCGCCAGTGACTAGGCAGCCGGATCCGCCGGCATCCCTAACCTTGACGCAAGCCTCGAATAAGGCCTCGGGCGTCGTCGCGTGTATCATGTCCCTCAAGATGATTCCCTTGCAATGCTCGCAACCTAGCCTGCAGAAACCGCCCGTTATCGATATCCCAGGGAAGCGGAGGGGGTTCTTGGGCGTGTAGAAAGACGTTTCGATGCGAACCATTCCAGGAAAGTAAAAGTGGATATATCCTGGAAAGTTCTCCCTAGATACCTCCCACGATCTTTCCACAAGCGGCCTAAGCTCATCGGGTCTCAGGCTGAAGCATGCATCCAGGGAGGCGCTGCCCATCTAACCACCGACGCTACCAAGCGTGTCAGCACAGGCCTGACAGGCCTTCTAGATCCTTTACCCATACTTTAACCGGTACGTTCGAGTAATCCTGCAGCTGCCTCCTTATCAGCCTGATGTCCTCCTTCGTCGGCAAGAAAGGATAGTTCCGCACCTCGCCGATTAGAGCTTAGTATGGCGTATAATCCGAGAAAGGTCTATTGCATGCGTTCTCCCTTTTCTTGCTTGCGCAACCAGACGTCATGAATGGGAGCCCGCTATCTATCACCTCATCGAGTACTTCTTTTTCCAACCCGAAGTCTATCAACCTCCCATGGGCATCGAAGCGCATGTTCTCGGCTACGGCCAGGCCCTTGTTAATAAGGTAGCGGGCGAGCTGTATCCGCCTGTATTGTCCGATCGGTGGCTGAGCGTACCCCTCCATGGCCGAGCCCTCCTCTGGGAAGAAAGAGAAAAGGTGCGTCAAGGCACCCATGTCGTAGGCCGCTTGTATAGTCCTGACCATCTCCTCCTCGGTCTCGCCGAGGCCGACTATAAGGTGGACGCCGACGTTGTACTTTCCGAAAACATCCACTGCATCTTCTACAGTCCTCCAGTACCTCTCCCATCGGTGCGGGCCACCGATCCCCCTGCCCCTGAGCTTATCGAAGAGCTCTGGCGTAGCGGCATCCACAGCTATGCCGACCTTGTCTGCGCCGGCCACCTTCAAGTCCTCGAGCCAGCCACGGTCTACTATAGTAGGCGCGATTAGACAGGATATCGAGTCTATCCTTTCGCGAAGCCTCCTGACGACTGTTAAGCAGTCCTCGGGTGCCCTCCGGTTCGTAACCATGGAGACGCAGACCCTCTCGACGTGCTGGCATGAGCCCATCCTTTCTAGGACGCTATCCAAACTAACAGTCGGCCAATCGACGCGTATGAAGCTGTAGTCCGTCCAAGCTTTCCCGAGGCTCCTGCTCCTTGAAAGTCCGCAGTAGGCGCACCTCCCTACGCAGCCGCTTCTGTACGTCAATAGGAGGTTAACGCAGTAAAGGGTGGCGCCCCTAAAGAACTGGCCTTTTACTAGGCCAAGCGTCATGGCCGCCGCGAGGCTTACCCTCACGTACTCAGGAGATTCTCGCTGCATGCCCACGAGCTACGGCCGGGTATTCCGTATATAACGCTTTAATTTAACATTGTGGGCGGGAAATCCCACACCATTCATGGGTGGTATGAAAGCGAACATTTACATCTTCCCTCTTCCCACATTCTTTGCGTAGGGATGGGGTAGCCCGAAGTTACGCCTGCGGAGACCGAGACCTCCGTAACCCGCCTTCTACACGGGCTACATGGAAACGGTCTCATCCGCCGAGGCCTCCGCTGTGGGTGTGCGGGGACCGAGTCCGGTCGCAGAAGCAGGAAGCCCACGGGCTTCAGCCGTGGGTAGCTCACGAGAGTACCCTATGCGTCGCCCAAATCCTGCAGGACCCCTCGACGGATACCATGCACGGCCCGACGGGTCTATTCGGCTTGCATGCCTTCATGTAGAGCGGGCACTGGGTAGGTTTAACCCTTCCAAGCATGACCTCGGCACACCTACAGCCTGGATGCATCTCGTCGGCGTAATTCACGCCCTTCAGGCCGTACTTCTGCCTAGCATCGTAATCCCTGAACTCATCCTTCAGAACGAAGCCGCTCCGCTCGATCAACCCTATGCCCCTCCAATGGGCATCCGTCAGCTCGAATACGCGGGCTACAGTCTGCATCGCCCTGACGTTGCCTTCCCACGTGACGGACCTCGAGTATTGGTTTAGGACCTCAGCTCTTCCCTCCGATATCTGCTTAACCAGCATGAGAACAGACATCAAGACGTCGACCGGCTCGAACCCTGAGGCGACGACCGGTATCCCGTACTCCTTGGCTAAAGGCTCGTAGGCCTTTAGGCCGCTTATCGTCGTCGCATGCCCTGGCGCTATGATGCCGTCCATCTCCATCCTGCCGCGCGAGTAGAGGCTGATGACTGCAGACGGAACGTACCTGTGCGAGCTGAGTATTGAGAAGTTGCTCGGCGGGCTCCGGAGTATGTGCAGCGCCGTGGCAGGGGCCGTAGTCTCAAACCCAACGGCGAAGAAGACAACTTCCCTGCTACTGTCCGACTCTGCCATCCTGACGGCGTCGAGTATGCTGTAAACAACCTTGACGCTACCCCCTTCGGACCTTATGCTTTCCAGGGAATGCCTCGATCCTATAGACCTAGATACGTCCCCGAACACGGCTACTGTTTTCCCCTCGAGAGCAAGCTCTGCGGCCTGGTCGATGTCCAGTGCGGGCGTTATGCATACGGGACAGCCAGGTCCGGCGATGAGCTCTATGTTCTCTGGAAGGAGCGAGCGGAGGCCGTAGTGAACTATCGTCCACTCGTGGGTGCCGCAAACATGGCATATCCTGACAGGCCTCTTTAAAGGGAGAGACCTGATCTTACGCACGATCGCCTCAGCCAGCTCCCTTCTCCTGAACTCCCTCAAGAGGTCCAAGGGTGCTCCCGGCCATGCCGTTAGCCTTCGCTGAGCAGCTCAGAGAGCAGCTCTATCGTCCTGAGCGCCTCGTCCTCGTCGAGCGTCTGTATGGCATAGCCGGCGTGGACTAGCACGTACTGTCCAACGGAAACGTCCACGAGCGAGACATCCACTTCCCTGAGCGTGTTATCGCCGAAGTCAACTTTTGCTATGTTGCCGACCTTCTCGACGACCCTTGCTGGTATTGCTAAGCACATCCTCCGAGAAGATGGGCGGGCCTTGTTAATAAACCCTCGTCGCCCCTCAAACCTCTAGCCTTACCCTCTTTATTATGCAGCCCGTTCCCACAAGAACCTCCACTGGGCCTCCGCAGTTGGGGCACAGGAACAAAGGTGCCGAGACATGGTAAGAGGCATCATCGGCATATTCCGGTTTCCCGTCAAACCCGCAGAGCCTACACCTAACGTGGGCCTCTACCGTCCTGATGGTTAGGCGGGATTTTTCCAAGATAGTCCCCTTCGTGAGTATGCGGTACGCAAACAGCATCTGCTCCGGGTTAAGGAAAGACAGCTGGCCGACTTCCAGCTCGACCTCGACTACCCTCTTCGCACCCCTCTTCCTAGCCTCCTCTACAACCTTCTCCACTAGCTGGGATACCATGGAGAACTCGTGCATGTCTACAACAGACCCAGCGCCCTAGCCACCCTGTCTATACCCTCGCCCGTCTTGCAGCTTGTCCTAACGACAGTCGTATCCGGAGAGATCTTCTTTATCCTTGCCTCCAGCTCGCCGACGTCCACGCCCATGGCATCCGCTAAATCTATCTTGTTGATGACGGCAACGTCCGATTCCATGAATATGTAAGGGTGCTTAAGGGGGGTGTAGGGGCCTTCCGTCACGCTTATGACGACCACCCTGCTGTCGGTCCCGAGCGGGAACTCGGCAGGGCATATTAGGTTCCCGACGTTTTCGATGAACAAAACGTCGACGTCGTTCAGGTCGATTTTGCTTAGAGCCTTCCTCACGAGGTTGGCATCGAGGTGGCATTCCTTACCTGTGTTTATCTGTAGCGTCTTTGCACCCCGCCTCCTGACCCTTTCCGCGTCTATCGTCGTCGTAACGTCGCCGCCAAAAACCGCGATCCTGTACCTGCTGCCTAGCAACTCTATCAACCTCTCGATGAGCATCGTCTTCCCAGAGCCTACCGAGCCCATCACGTCGATGGCCTTTACGCGGTACCTCTCCAAGATTTGCTTGTTCTCCTCGGCTATCCTCCTGTTGGCCTCGAGCAGGTCCTCCTCGAGCTCTACGTCAAAAACCTCGCCCTCTTCCGGCACTATTACCTCTATCTCATCCGGCAACGCCGAGCACTCCCTTATGCGTAGTCGTCGCTCTAGAATTTAAGGGTGAGGTGCAAGCCTCCTGTGGCCGAGGCCATGGCTCCCAGCGTCCAGGAAGGCTCTCCGCCATCTCCCTACACGGCTCGAGGGGCAGCATCCCGTTGACGCATGGGTTATCGGCCGACGGCCCGGAGCGCTACGTCGCTGAAGCATCCGGATCCTTTCGACAAAAGCCCCAAAATCTTAAGGGCCGTTCTACACAGTAGAAACATCCGATCCGAGGGCACTAACACCACTCATCCAAGTATTCGGTTAGAAACGTTTAAAAGCCGCAAAAGACAAAAGGGCAACAAGCCGGTGCTCTCGCTTGGCTCAGACAGTTAAACCTCTGGAGGAAGGAATAAACGTCATCGCTACCACCCAAAGCATCTGCCCTGTATGTAATGCGATAATACCCGCGTTGCTCGTCGAGAAAGACGGGAAGGTCTTTATGGAGAAATCTTGTCCGGAGCACGGTTACGTCGAGGAGCTCTACTTCGGCGATGCAAACATGTATAGAAGATTCAGCAAATGGGCACACGACGGTAAAGGTATAGAGAACCCGAACGTCAAAGTCAAGGAGCCAGTCTGTCCTATGGACTGCGGCTTGTGCAACCTGCACCTGAGCCATACGGCCCTCGCGAACATCGTCGTTACAAACAGGTGCGACCTTAGATGCTGGTACTGCTTCTTCTACAGCGAGAGGGCAGGGTACGTTTACGAGCCTACTTTGGAGCAGATAGAGGAGATGGTGAAGACGCTTAGGGCCGAGAGGCCAGTGCCCGGAAACTCCGTCCAGCTAACAGGCGGAGAACCGTGCCTGAGGGATGACCTTCCTGAGATAATCCGTATAATAAAGAGGTACGGCGTCGACCACGTCCAGCTCAACACGAACGGGATAAGGCTTGCTAGAGACTTTGAGTTCTTCAGAAAAGTTAAGGAGGCAGGCGTGAGCACCCTCTACCTAAGCTTTGACGGCGTAACGCCGAAGACCAACCCAAAGAACCATTGGGAGGTACCGGCGATTCTGGAAAACGCTAGGAAGCTAGACGTCGGCATCGTGCTCGTCCCTACGATCATAAAGTCCGTCAACGACCATGAGCTCGGTGATATAATAAAGTTCGGTTTCAAGAACATAGACATCGTAAGGTCAGTGAACTTTCAACCCGTATCCTTAACAGGGTTGATGCCGAGGAGGGAAAGGGAAAAGTACAGGATAACCATACCCGATTGCATACACCTCATAGAAGAGCAGACGGAAGGCCAGATACCGGCGGACGCATGGTTTCCTGTTCCGACCTGTACGCCGGTGACGCACTTTGTGGAGGCTTTGACTCTTAGACCGCAGTACGAGCTAACGCCGCACTTCGTCTGCGGTGCCGGAACGTACGTCTTCAAGGACGGGGAAAGGCTGGTGCCGATAACAGAATTCGTCGACGTTGAGGGGCTGCTGAACTACCTTTCTGAGAAGGCGGAGGAGGTCAGGCAAGGAAAGAGCAAGTACGTAGTCGGGCTTAAGCTCCTCATGAAGATAAGGAGCTTCATAAACGAGAGCAAGAAGCCGAGCGGGCTAAACCTTTCCAGGATCCTATTCCAGATGCTAATAAGGCACGACTACAGGAGCGTCGGCGAGTGGCATAAGAGAAGCCTCTTCCTTGGCATGATGCACTTTCAGGATTGCTTCAATTACGATGTGGAAAGGGTGCGCCGTTGTAGTATCCATTATCTGACGCCAGACGGCCGCATTATCCCGTTCTGTGCTTTTAACGTTCTGCCACACATCTACCGTGATTCGATTCAAAAGGAATACGGGATACCTATAGAAGAGTGGGAAAGGCGGACGGGGCGCAAGCTAAAGGACGATTTGTACAGACGGGTCGGCTCGTCTGAAAGCTAAAATTGTGAGCTACCACGGCTGAAAGCCATCGGGCTTCCTGCTTCAAAGATGGAGCTTGCTGGTATCTCTACCAGCAGGGCTTCACCTCAGCAGGCGAATCAGGGCTGCCCATCCCCTCATCTTTATTCTATAGCGGATATGAAATCCCTTGGGGCTCTTCATAGCCTAGCCCTTCCGAAGTGCCCCTTGGGGGAACATCTACCACTACACAGGCTGAACGCGTGGCTAAGCATCGCGGTACACCTCGGACGAGGTTGATTTGTGGGCGCCCGGCCTTTTTGTACCATGACCACAACGCCTCGTCGCTGACCTTTAGTAAAGCCCTAGCCTCCTTGTATTCCATCAAGAAAACATTTAAACACATCTATTCGGAACAGCTGGCTGAGGCAGGTTTTATGATGGCCTCGAGGCGGCAGCTGATCAGCTTCATCGAGGAGGATCTTGGCTGGGGGGACATAACGAGCGAGCTGTTGATCCCAGAGGGTGCTGAGGGCGTAGGGACCGTAAGGGCGAAGGAGCCCGGCGTTATGTGTGGCTGCGATGAAGCGAGGGAACTGGCGGAGCTTATGGGCCTTAGCTTTAAAGCCCTTAAATCGGACGGGCAGGCCTTCGACAAGGGCGAGGCCTTGCTGGAACTTAGGGGAAGCATCAGGAAGATACTGGCCGTCGAAAGGGTCCTTCTGAACCTGCTTGCGCACATGTGCGGCGTGGCGACGCTCACGAGGAGGATCGTCGAGAGGGTACGGTCTGTGAGCCCGAGGGTAAGGGTCGCGGCCACGAGAAAGACGCTACCGGGCCTTCGGTTTTTCGAGAAGAAGGCCGTGAAGGTGGGCGGGGGCGATACCCATAGGTACGACCTCTCGGGCATGGTCCTGATAAAGGACAACCACCTATCCGTCTTGGGGGATGTTAAGCTTGCCGTCGAAAGGGCGAGGGCGCTCGCCAGCTTCGCCGTAAAAGTCGAGGTCGAGGTTTCGACCTTGGAGGAAGCCATAGAGGCCGCGAAGGCTGGAGCCGACATCATCATGCTCGACAACATGAGCGCATCCGAGATTAAAGACGTAATAAAGGCTCTAGAGGCAGCAGGCCTAAGAGAAAGGGTGCTGCTCGAGGCATCCGGCGGGATTACTGAGGAGAACGCTGCCGATTATGCCGCAACCGGTGTGGACATAATCTCCATAGGCGAGGTTACGCACTCTGCGAGGTCTATAGACATGAGCCTGGACGTTAAGCCGATATCTAGAGCGTGACCTCTGGCCTCCATCTTAACAGCTTACCCTCGATCCTCTTAGCAACCTCCACGACCGTAGCTCCCATGATTCCGACGACAAAAACCAATGCGTAAAGCCTATCGCTCATGAGAAGACCCTCGGCGTAGATCAGCTGGTATCCGACACCGGCCGTTGCGCCCACGAATTCCCCTATTATCGCTCCTATGAGCGCATAGGAGACGCTGAGCCTCAGGCCTGCGAATATCCAGGATGCAACGGACGGCAGGATAACTATCCGCATCGTCTGGAGCCTGCTAGCTCCCATGACCCTCATGACGTTCAGGATGTCAGGGTCTATGGACCTTATGCCAAGGTAGGTGTTGTAGAATATGACGAAGAAGACTATAGACCATGCGAGGAATATCTTGGAGAATATCCCGATCCCGAACCAGAAGATGACAAGCGGGGCTAGGGCCGGCCTGGGGATGGAGTTCAGCGCAGACAGGAAAGGCTCGAGCGTCGAGGAGACGGTATCCGAGTAGGCGAAGAGGAGGCCCAGGGCAACGCCGCTCGCTATGCCCATGGCTAGGCCAGAGAAGGCCTCACCGAGCGTCACGAGGACATCCTTAAGTATGTTCTCCTGGAAGAAAAGTACGTAAAGCTCTCTCGCTATACGGCTGGGGCTGCTCGAGTAGAATGGGTCAAGGAGCGATAGCGAAGGATGCAACCCGCCGGCTAGGGCCTCCCAAAGGAACAAGAGAGCTGTCAGAAAAATCAAACGCCTAGCGTGGACCGTCCAACTACCCATGATGCATACCTTCCGCTTTTACTGGCGGACGGTCTGTCTGGCCCGCATCTCTTCCTTTAGCTCGTCCCATATGGCCCTATAAAGCCTACTAAACTCCGGCTCGAGCCTTGAGCCGTGTGAAGACCTTGGCTTTGGGAGCTCAACCCTGTACTCCGAGTTTACCCTGCCCGGCCTGCCGCCCATCACGAGGACCCTATCGCCGAGTATTATGGCCTCGGCTATGTCATGCGTGACCATCAATATCGTCTTCCGGGTTCTTTCGTGGACCATCAAAATCTCATCCTGGAGGCTTGCCCTCGTTTGCGCGTCGAGGGAACCGAGCGGCTCGTCCATCAGTATGAGCTCTGGGTCGTAGGCGAGCGCCCTTGCTAGCGCAACCCTCTGCCTCATGCCAGCAGAAAGCTCGTGCGGGTACTTGCCGCCGTAACCCTCTAGCCCGACCATCCTCAAGAACCTCGATGCTATGCCCATCCTTTTCTCCCTCGGGACCCCCCTAACCTCTAAGCCTAGCGCAACGTTCTCTGCGACTGTCCTCCAAGGTAGGAGGGCATCCCTCTGGAATACGTATCCTATGCTTCCAGCATCCCGTACGTGAACAATGCCCCGCATCAGAACGTCCTTCCGGAAGCTCAGCAGGCCTGCGATGGCGTTGAGGAGCGTTGTCTTACCGCAGCCGCTCGGGCCGACTATCGTAACGATCTCCCCGTCATGCACTTTGAAGGATACGTCCTGGAGGGCGTCGACCCTTCCCGTGGGCGAAAGGTAGGACACGCTCAGGCCCTCGACGGATACGCGCTCTGCTGCCATGCCTAAGGCCTCCTTCCGGCGAAGCTCCAATCCACTGCCTCCTCGAAGCTAACGCTCCTCTCGAGAACGCCAGCTTCGATGAGAGGGGCCAAGTCGGCATAGTAAGCCGATTCGCTGATGCTACCGTCATCGGGCACTGCCTCCTTTATCCTGTTTACTACCTTCTCGAGCAGCGACGTATCCATCCCCTTAAAGTATTGCTGGAGTACCTCAGCTACCTTCCTGGCATCCTCCTTCTTGATGAATTCCAATGCCATCTTGTGGGCCCTCACGACCCTCTCTACGAGCTCCGGGTTCTTCTCTATGATGTCTTCCCTCGTGACCAGGACCTGCGAGATAGCCTCCTCTCCCAGAAGCTTCGCGTGCTGTTCTGGGTCGTAAAGGTCTATCAGGGCGTAGGCCTCGCCGCTCTCCATCAGCTGCGTCGTCAGCGGGTCCCATGTGATCGCCGCGTCGACCCTTCCGGTCCTCAGGGCAGAGTACATCGTGGCAAGCTCCCCGACTGCCACCATCTCTACGTCCTTCCCGGGCTCGAGCCCGGCCTTCTTCAGGAAGTAGACCGCGAACGCCCAGCTTCCCGAGCCAGGTGCAGAGAATCCGAGCTTCATCCCCCTTAAGTCCTCGACACGCTTGACGACTCCCCTAAGCTCCGACCTAACCATCAGCGAGAATATCTCCCTGGAGTGTAACGATAGGATTATCTTTAGAGGCCTATCCTTGAGCCTGGCTATAGGGACGTGCACGGTCGATAGCGACGCAAAGTCTATCTCGCCTGCTATGAGGGCCTCCCTTGCCTTCGTGCCGCTCGGGAACGCTACGTACGTCGCGTTTATGCCAACGTCATCCATGAAGAGGCTAATGGCTACGTACGTAGGCGCGTACGTTATCGCGGGAACGTTTCCTATCTTAATGCTGTACTTGGTCTCTTCCTTAGGCGGGTAGATAAGGAAAATGCCTAAGACGAGCGCTATGACCACGACGGCCGCGATTGCCAGCACGCTTTGCCGCTTCATCGCTTTACAGTTTGGGGAAGTGTCGGCTTAAAGCGTATCCTTGGTGGCAAATTATGTTGGGAGCATAAGCGCCCGTGCAATTTACGCAGTTTTCGTCACGCACCGGCCCTTGTACCTGCTTAGAAGTTTATTCTAAATAAAAAGTTAACTATTTTAACATAAAAGTTAAAAGTTAACCATCTTAAGGTTGCCGACTGGTCATGCTTGCGTACCATCTACAGTAGGCGGTTATGGGGCAAGCGTCGCACCTCGGCCTCCGCTTCCTGCAAACCTCCCTTCCGAACCTAACGAGTATGCCGTTAACCGCCCTCCTCATCTGCGGCGGCGTAACGGCCTCTATGGCCATCCTTGTCTCCTCGTAGCCCGCCTCCCACCTCGCTATGCCGAGCCTTTTTGAGACAGTCTCGACGTGCGTATCTACCGCCACGACAGGCTCGCCGTACGCGACGGAGAGGACTATGTCGGCGGTCTTATAGCCGACGCCCGGGAGCTCCATGAGCTCCTCCCTCCTCCTCGGGACACGGCCGCCATAGCGCTCCAGCAAAAGCCTTGCCACCTGCTTTATCCTCTTGGCCTTTTGCCTGTAGAACCCTACTGGCCTTATCAGACGCATTATATCTTTAAGCGGCGCGCTCGCAAGCTCCTCAACGCTCCCGTATGTTGATAGAAGCCTGTCTGCCGCCAGGTCAGTCATCTCGTCGCGGGTTCTGTGCGATAGCATCGCGCCGACGAGGACCCTAAAAGGGTCCGGCCTATCCAAGTGCGAAGGTGCCTGCATGCCGTAGCGCTCGGCCAGCAAGCTCAGGATGCTCGCGAAAACTTTCTCGTCCAAGGCTACCTGTATGCGACGTACTCTTTTCCGAGAAGCTCCCTTGCCACTATTATCTTCATTATCTCCGTGGCGCCCTCGGCCCACATGTAGGACCTTATTCCCCTAAGCGCTATCTGGAGGGGGCACTCGGCCATGTACCCATACGCTCCATACCACTGCATGGCGTCGTTTACAGCGTTGAACGCAACCCATGGCGCTAGCATCTTGGCCTCAGCCGCCACCCTCGTCACCTCGAACCTCGTGAACCTTCCCTCCCTCTGCTCCTTGTCGAACATCCACAGCGCTTTGTACCCAAGGAGCCTCACGGCATCAAGCATCGCGTAGTTCTCCGCCAGCTTGAACTGCACACCCTCGTACTTGGCCAAAGGGTTTCCGAAGGCGCTCCTCTGCTTTATGTAATCCATAGCAGTCTCCAGGGCAGACATAGCGGCACCGCAGCAGACGACAGATATTATGGACCTTGCGAGGTCGAAGCCCTCCATGCAGATGTAAAAGCCCCTGTTCTCAGGCCCTACCATGTTCTCTTCTGGGACCTCTACGTCCTTCAAGGAGAAGCCTCCAGTCGATATGCCCCTCCTACCCATCTCTTTGAGGTAGGTCACGCCTACCTCCCCTGATACCTCCTTTATTGGCACGTAGAAGAGCGACATCCCCCTCGTCCCCTTCGATGGGTCGGTCCTCGCCAGCGTTAGGAAGCCTCCGGCCTCTGGAAGTATTTCCATCACTTCCCTCACACCGGAAGTGTATATCTTCTCACCGTTGAGGACGTAACTGCTACCCTTCCTCGTGGCCGTCATCCTTATGCTAGCGAGGTCGGAGCCCGCAGCCGGCTCGGTGGTCGCTATCCCGAGGAACGCCCTACCCCTTGCTACCTTTGATAGAACTTTTCTGGAAAGCTCGGGGTTTCCGTACTTGCTGAATATGTAGCCCCAGGCTGCTGGAACGAGGTAGAAGACGGCAGTGGCGCAGGAGACGTCTGCCCTGCCTATCTCCTCTCCAGCTATACCCGCCGTCACAGCGTCAGCTCCAGCCCCGCCCTTCTCCGGCGGCGAGGTCATCGCTAGGACTCCTAGGTTCGCCAAACCCTCGATTACGTCGTAGGGTATCCTGCACCCTTCCTCTATCTCCATGAGCCTCGGGGCTAGGTTCTTCTGGCAGTATTCCCTGAGAGATTTCCTGAAAAGCTCCTGCTCCTCCGTAAACTCAAAATCCAAGAGCACGCGCACCTCTCGCGTCGTGTCGGAGATAAAATTTTAATCGTAATAAGCCTTTATCCGTTACCGAAACTCGGCGAGAAAGCCCATCCTTGCGTCTGGTGATAAAGTCTCTGAGCATGCGGTTGGACGCCTAAAGCCAAATAAGGCTCCGGGCAGAGCTCATGCGGGACCCTATACACGAGAGGTGCCCATCGGATGGTGGCGCACTTTGCTCCTAAGGTAGAATGGCATTGGTTGGAAGCCTAAAAGGGCGATGAAAGACCAATTTCGGCCGTGGTAGTGCCAACGCCTATTCTGGTGTTCCTGAGCGCTTTTTCTCAAACGTCGGATGGGGATATGTCCATCATGGCTACCTCAACGCCTCCAGCCCTACCCCTCTGCACGAACATCTTGTCCGGAAACCTGATGGCCAGGCTGTTGAATACGTCGTGGACGAGGTTTGGCGTCGAGAGCATCCGTCTCTCCAGCAAGAGGAAGACGGAAAGCCTCTCCAGCATGCCGAGGTTTACCGCGTTCCCTCCCCGCGCGAGCCTCCTGTACGCCTCGATCATAGTGCTCGCTATCTCGAGCCTGCTGGCCTTCGTCAGACCAGGGACGATGAGCGGCGCGACGTCCTTTATCACCTCTTCCTCGACCCTCTTCAGTGGAACCTTTAGGTAACCCTCGAAAACCTCCCTATGCTTAACGAAGTCGTCCTCCGCCGAGTACCTCCCCCTCCCTGCCCTCCTGAGGATCCCCAGGTCTACGAGCCACTCCAGCCTGGGCGGGGCCACGTGCCTGTACTTGGCGTACTGGCTGCTCTTTATCCACTCGCCCTTTCCTTCCATGCTGAGCCTGTTCGCCCTAAAGTTTTCCGCCTCGGCTATCTCCCTTTCTATCAGGCCCTTTCTCTTCGCATCAACCTTCGTCAAAACGCTCCTCAAGGCAGAAGGGTATATCTCCTCCATCATGTAGTTCATCGCCTCCATCCTAACGAACTCTCCACGCTCCAAGGCCCAGAGCATGGTCTTCAGGAAAAACGGAAAGTCTGAAGAGATAAGCACCGTAAGGAAAAAGACCTTCTCGACGGGGTTTAGCGTCAACACATCCTCGTGCGTTATTTCCTTGCTCTCCTGGATAAACTTGGCGGCAGAATCGAGCCTTATGTAGAGCCTACCGACGTCCCCTAAAGCCAGCGTCCTCCTGTCCAAGATGTTCATCTCAGCAGCGACGTAAACGTAGTTTTTCGCGTTTACCGGCCTCGTGATCAGGCCCACGGGCTTTATCGTTACCCTTGGCGGGCCTATCTTGCGTAGAAACTCGTAGAGCGTTGATGCCAAGAAGTCGAAACTCTTCGGGGTATCCTCCTCCGCAAGGCATGCGATGAGCCTCATGTAACCAAGCCTACAAACGTCACCATGCGTCTCCAGGATCATGCAGGAACCTCCACGGTTGCCCTGGCCCAGGCGACGGGCTCGTCGTTTTGTACGGGGTTGCCCTTGTGGAGCTCCAGTATCCTCTCACGGCTAACACCGTCTTCTTCCTTTATGTACATAAGGTGCTTGTTCGACCTTGGTATGGAGTCCGAGATCAACCTTGCTACCGTGAAGCCCACGCTCTCCGCTATCGGCGCTATCATCTCTGCCATGTTGACGTAGTAGCCGTTGAGCTTCACGTCACCGACGACGACGAAGCAGGCAGAGTCATCCTTTAAAACCCTGTACATCTCCTTCAGGCATTCCTGCATAAATGACCCGAACTTCTGCCTAGACTCCGATTGGAATAGCTTATTCTTCACCTCCAGGTAATCGTAACCCAAAAACCACAGCCTCAACCAATTGTCCCATGCGTATGTCTGCATGTTAAAGTAGGGCGGGGACGTAACTATCAGCCTGACGCTCCCGTCCTCCAAGGGCAGCCTCCTGGCATCCTTCATCGTCGCAACGCCCCTAACCCTCGGCAGGCCGTTCCTTAGAACCCTCTCCACCTTTGAAAGGAGGCACTTCAGCACTTCCCTCTTTGGCTTCCTTAAGCCGTTCTTCTTGATAAAGCGCCTCATGTACTTCGGCGACATGGAGAATGCATGGGAGCAGGGCACGCTCAGGTGAATCCTCGTGGGGCCGTGGAGTATGCCGCACATCGCAGCCTTTATAAAATTCGCAAGGTCAGAGTCATCGTCCATCAGCAGGTCCCTTATTGCCAATATCTGCCTGAGCGTGTACTTGCTGAAGAATGTACGGACGTCGTCGCTAACCTCATCCACGTCGTAGCTCTCCGGCCTCCACCTTTCTTTCGTCCTGCTTATCCATTCCTTTACCTCCTCTAACGTAACAGGGTTTACCTTTGCCCTCGTTATCACGTAGGCCTCAGGCGCTAAGTCGTTCCCTATACCTATCCTCTCGTTAAGGCATGCCTCGAGGGGCAGCGTTCCCTTTCCGGAGAAAGGGTCGAGGACGACCTCGCCGCGCCTAGAGTACCTTTTTACGAAGTAGTGGGCAAGGGCAGGTGGGAACGAACCGGTTCTGGAGCATATCCTGTGAAGGCTCGAGCCCCAACCGTCGCCCGCGTACTTCCAAGAGTCTGGTATCTCCGTACTTAAAACCGTGACGTACCTCACCATCAAAGGGTCGCAGGGCTTTGGCCCGAGCCTATAACTGTTGGTCCTGAAGTGGCTGGCGGATAATTCTTAAATTAAGCCAACGTATTCAACGGAGAATCTGCCCGCCCATCCAGAGCGTACCTTCAAAAGCTACGTGCGGTGGGGTTTCTTTGAAAAACTTATACACAGACGTGCCCGCCAAAAAAGTTGGTGGATGGGTTGGAGTATGTACTGAGGTATGAGGGGCAAAAGTACTACGAGCTGGAGGTGAAGGGCTTCAGAAGGAGGCTTCCCCTCGTCCAGGTATCCCCGGATACCTGGATTGCGTACTTCGATAGCCTGGGCGATAAAGAGTTCATAAACCACTGCGCCAAAGAACTCTGCAGCCACCTCTCGACATGCGACCTCCTCATGACGACGGAGAGCAAGGGCATAGCGCTCGTTCACGAGCTGGCGAACATGCTGAACCATAGCTTCTACGTGGTCTGCAGGAAGGAGGTTAAGCCGTTCATGCTTGAACCGATAGTCGTATCCTACAAGCCCATAACGTCAAGCAAAGAGCTGACGCTCTGCATAGACGGAAGGTACAGGGAAAGGATCGCTGGGAAGAGGGTCGGCATAGTGGACGATATAGTCAGCACGGGAGAGACGCTGAGGGCCATGGAGGAGATAGTCGCAAAGGCTGGTGGAACTGTCGAGAAGAGGGCGGCGATCCTTTTGGAGGGCTCAGAGTGGAAGGACGTCGTGCACCTCGGCATCTTGCCTGTCTTTAAAAAGTAGCATACAGGGAAAGCTGAAATAGGACGAAGAAAGAGAATCTACACGGTAGCCCGGTCGTCTAGCGGCCAAGCGTCTGGTCAGGTAACGGGCTAGGGATCGCGGGCTCTGGATCTCGTACGAGGAGAACCCCGCGGACGCCGGTTCGAATCCGGCCCGGGCTATCAACCTTGCCTCAGATGCCGGCAAAACCCTATCGGCGGAAACGCTTATTACGCCCATATAAGATGGGCGGACGCGAGGATGTCAGAGCAGGAGCTTAGGAGGAAGCTCGTAGCCCTCGGAAAGAAGGCCTTCGAGTACGGCCTCCTACGGGGGACCTGGGGGAACATAAGCGCAAGGCTTAACAAAGATAGCATGCTCATAACGCCCAGCGGCTTCGAGAAGGCCGCGCTTAGGCCGAGCGACCTGCTCCTGATGGACCTCCAGGGCAACGTTCTAAGGGGAAGGTGGAAGCCATCCTCGGAGGCGCCGATGCATAGCTTGATCTACAGGGCGAGGGAGGACGTGAAGGCTGTCATGCATACGCACTCGTATTACGCAACCGCCATGGCGGTCGTGGGGCAGGAAATACCTGTTCTTACGTCCGAGTTCGCCTCAGCCGTAGGTCATAGGGTACCCGTTACGCGCTACGCAGTCTCCGGGACTTGGGACCTCGCCGAGGAGGTCGTCAGGGCTTTGGGAAGCGGAAAAGCCGTCCTCTTGAGGAACCACGGCGTCGTGGCCGTCGGCGACTCTTTGGAAGAAGCGTTCCAGACCGCCCTGCTTGTAGAGGACGAGGCCAGGACCTTCTTCCTCGCAAATTCCATGGGGTACGCAAAGCCCCTTGGAGCCGAGGACGTGAAGGAGCTTAGGGAGGCGTATCTGAGGAATTACGGGCAAGAAAAAAGGAGATTGACCCTGAAGCTCTAGCATGGCTTTTTGGTAAAGGTTTATACAGCATATCGCCAAAGGGTAAGCCATGCGAAAATGGCTTTCGCTCCTTTACCTGATGATGATAGCGGTCGGTGCCGTAGGCCTGCCAGCGATGCTCGTTTTCCTCCAGTACGTTCAGTGGTATGAGGTGCTCATCCTTTCCTTGCTGTACTCCTCCCTCATCCTAGCCGGCGGCCTAGGCTTATTCTTCATGCTACGCAAGGAACGGCAAGAGGGTTAGGTTTTACGCTCCGGCCCTAAAAGTTAAAGGCAAAGCACGGACTCCCTTTTAGAAGGTCATGCGGAAGGTAGGTATCGTGGGAACAGGGTTGATGGGTAGCGCGATTGCGAAGAGGTTAATCGGGATGGGATACGAAGTCTTAGCGTTCAACAGAACTAGGAGCAAGCTTGAAAGGTTGGCGTCCATTGGCGTGAAGGTCGCGGAGACGCCTAGGCAGGTAGCCGAGGGCTCTGACGTCGTCCTGACCGTTCTGAGGGATGCCGCTGCTCTTGAAAGCGTTATCTTCGGTAAGGATGGGATGGTAAACAGCGCGCGAAAGGACGCCGTCGTGGCTAACGTCAGCACGATAAGCCCCTCCGAAGCCGTCCGGATATCCAGCAGGCTTTGGGACGAGGGCATCGTTATGCTGGACACGCCAGTCATGGGTGGACCCCAGCTCGCGGAACAGGGCTCGCTCGTCGTCTTAGTTAGCGGCAGCAAGGAACATTATGAGCGCGTCAGGGAAGTGCTCGAGGCAATCGCGTCCAAGATATTCTACGTAGGAGAGCAAGGGAAGGCGAACGCCCTGAAGCTCGCCCTGAACTTGCAGGTAGCCTTGACGGCTATAGCGGTCTCCGAGGGGATACTGCTGTCAAGAGCCTCTGGCTTGGACCCGGGCATATTTGTAGAGGTTCTGAACTCGACGGACTACAGGACAGGGCTGAGCGAGAGGAAGGGGCCGAGGATGGTTAAGGGAATTTTCGAAAAGACGTTCGCGCTCGAGATGATGCTGAAGGACTTGGGCCTCATAAACGAGACGGCCAAGGAGCTTTCCGTTTCCCTGCCTTTTGCGTCGCTGGCCGAGCAGGTTTACAGGGCAGCGGCTAAGCAGTACGGCGACCTTGACTACACGGCTATACTCACCTTCCTCGAGAAGTTTAACGCGGTGGCGTAACTTTTTTTAAGCAGAAACCTCATGGGATACATAGGTAGGTGTGCGTGCCCATAGAGTTTGAGGGTGTTAGGATAAGCTGGCTCGGCCACGATGCCTTCAGGCTGAAGGATGAAAAAACGATCTACATAGACCCTTACAGGATAAAGGGTAAGGAGGCGGCGGATGTGATCCTGGTAACGCACGAGCACTTCGACCACCTCAGCGTCGAAGATATCAACAAGATATCTTCGGAGAGGTGTGTGATAGTAGCGGCGAGGCCCTGCGCAGGCCAGTTGGCAAGGGTTAGGGCCAAGGAGATAAAGTACGTGAAGCCGGGCGACGAGCTCGAGGTCGAAGGTATAAGGATAAAGGCAGTTCCAGCGTACAACACGACAAAGTTCAGGGAGCCCGGAAGGCCCTTCCATCCGAAGGATGCAGGCGGCGTCGGCTACGTGGTAACCATGAAGGGCATAAGCATATACCACACGGGCGACTCCGACTTCATCCCAGAGATGAGGGGGCTGAAGGTGGACGTTCTTCTCGTCCCCGTCAGCGGAACGTACGTCATGACGGCTGAGGAGGCTGCCTCGGCAGCGAACGCCATCATGCCGAGGCTCGCGATACCCATGCACTACGGCACCATAGTAGGCTCGGAAAAGGACGCCGAGCATTTCAAGAGGCTGGCCAAGTGCGAGGTTAGGATACCGACCAGAGAGGACTGAGGCAGGCTTCATCGGCAACCGTGGCAATTTGGTCGTGAAAGCGAGCATTTAATAGGGAGATATATTTAATTAATGCTTAGATGTTTTTTAATTTTCCGGAAGTAAGGGGATAGGCAGAGGATGGCAGCGCTAGGTATAGCAGGGGCCTACGACAGGGCGATCACAGTCTTCTCGCCTCAGGGAAGGTTGTACCAGGTAGAGTATGCCCTCGAGACCGTCCGTTCCGGATCAACCGTCGTCGCCATAGCGTCGAGGGAGGGCGTCGTGTTGGCTGTGGAGGAGAGGATGCACACAAAGCTCCAGAACCCGGAATACTCCTGGAAGCTCTTCCAGATCGACGAGCACATAGGGGCGGCGGCCGCAGGCCTGAACTCCGATGCGAGGGTCCTAGTGGACAACGCAAGGATATATGCCCAGATACTTAGGCTATCGTACGACGACGCCGCAACCGTTGAGGCTATAGGGAAGAGGATCGGGGACATCATGCAGATGTACACGCAGCACGCCGGCGTTAGGCCGTTCGGTGCAGCGCTGCTTATCGGCGGCGTCGACAAGACCGGCCCGCACGTCTTTTACACGGAGCCGAGCGGCCTTGTCTTGGAGTACTTTTCGTGGTCCATAGGGAGGGGCGCTGACAAGGTAAAGGAGTTCTTGGAGGCAAACTACAGGAACGACCTAAGCCTGGAAGATTCCATAAGGCTGGCGGTAGCATCTTTGATAATCCAAGCCGAGAAGATGGACGAGGGTTGGACCATCAGGCTCGTCACGATACCTACGTCCACGAAGAAGTACACGCCCATGCCTCTCTCGGAGCTGGACAAGTACATCAAGGAGGCTATGGAAAAGTACAAGCCCCATGCGTTGAAGTAGCTGGTTTTTAGGATGACGAAGCAAAAAGGATCCTACACGATAGCAAGGTTAGTTCGCGGTGAGACGTTCGAGATAATCGTAGATCCGGATAGCGCCCTAAGGTATAAGATGGGTGAGAAGGTACCGATGTCAAAGGTGCTGCTCTACGAGGAGATATACACGGACGCGAAGAAGGGCATAAGGGCATCGGAGGAGCAGCTAATGAAGGCTTTTAAGACGAAGGACAAGCTGGCCATAGCCGCCAGGATACTGACAGAGGGCACGCTGCAGATAACGTCGGAGCAGAGGCGTAGGTTGATAGAGGAGAAGAAGAGGCAGATAGTAGAGTTCATATCCAAGAACGCCGTCGACCCCAGGACGAAGCTCCCCCATCCTCCGCAGAGGATTGAGCTGGCGATGGAGCAGGCTGGTGTATCCATAGACCCGTTCGTCGACGCCAAGGAGCAGGCCATGAAGGTTATAGAGAGGCTGAGCCAGATACTCCCGATGAAGGTAGGCCTGATGAGGATGTACGTAAGGGTTCCGGGAGAGTTCGTAGGCAAGGCATACGGCCTCCTGAAGAGCGTTGGAAAGATTTTAAAGGAAGAGTACAAGGCTGACGGGAGCTGGGTCGGCGAGGTCGAGGTGCTGGCAGGCCTCCAGGCAGACCTGATAGAGAAGCTTAACAGGCTCTGCTCGGGAAGGGCAGAGGCAAGGCCCATAGAGTAGGTGGTCAGCGTGCCCATATACTTCAGCGAGAAGGAGGTAGTCCTGCCAGGCCAGCTCCTGTCAGACGACAGCAGGAGGGCCGGTGAGGGAACTTACGTTATGGACGGCAAGGTCTACGCTTCCACAGTCGGGGCTGCGACGATAAGGGACGGAAAGGTAGAGGTAATAACGTTCAAGGGGCCATACAGGCCTGCTGCTGGGGACATGGTAATCGGCGTCGTATCGGACATAAAGCCGATAGGCGCCGAGGTAGACCTAGGAGGCCGGATAACCGCGCTGCTTAAGATTAGGAATGTAAGGGAGCTTACCTCGCTTAACCTGAAGATAGGCGACGTCGTCTACGCCAAGGTAGCCAGCAGCGGGCTTAGGGGGGTTTTCCTGGAGCTGAACGATCAGTTTAAGAAGATAAACGAGGGCGTGCTCTTGATGATGACGCCCACGAAGGTTCCAAGGTTGATAGGGAAGAGGGGCTCTATGATAAGCATGCTCAAGAAGGTTACCGGCTGCAACATAATGGTCGGCACGAACGGCCTCGTCGTCGTAAACGGCCCCTCGCCGGCGAAGGAGTTCGCGGCGATATCCGCTATAAGGCTCATAGAGAGGGAGGCCCACTCCCAGGGGTTGACGGATAAGGTCCTGGCGCACGTAAGCAGCCTGGTAGGCGGTGAGGCTAAGCATGGAGCAGACGGCAAGGCCTAAGCTCATAGACGAAAACGGTAGGAGGTTGGACGGAAGGGGGCCGACGGACTTAAGACCGCTCAGGATCGAGGTCAGCGTCCTTGAGAAGAGCGACGGCTCGGCTTACGTCGAGCTCGGTAAGACGAAGGTCTTCGCTGCCGTCTATGGGCCGAAGGAGGCGCACCCAAAGCACCTTTCCCTGCCGGACAGGGCTATACTCAACTGCAGGTACCACATGACTTCCTTCAGCACGGACGAGCGGAAGACGCTCGGGATGACGAGGAGGGAGGTGGAGCTCTCCAAGGTCATAAGGGAGGCCCTGGAGTCTGTCGTCTTCCTCGAGGAGTTCCCAAGGTCTGCCATCGACGTCTTCATAGAGGTCGTCCAGGCTGACGGTGGGACTAGGACAGCTGGCCTGACTGCCGCCTCGCTCGCATTGGCGGACGCCGGCATACCCATGAGGGAGCTGATAGCCGCCGTCGCCGTCGGTAAGGTGGACGGGAGGATAGTCCTGGATCTATCGGACGTTGAGGACAAGTACGGCGAGGCAGACATGC
Organism: Candidatus Terraquivivens tikiterensis; assembly: GCA_003056285.1. Classification (GTDB taxonomy): domain Archaea; phylum Thermoproteota; class Nitrososphaeria_A; order Caldarchaeales; family Wolframiiraptoraceae; genus Terraquivivens; species Terraquivivens tikiterensis. Next base: position 9,509 of record NDWU01000009.1, on the reverse strand, counting down.
CCGTCGGCATAGCGCCCAGGTCGAACACCATCGTGCTCCTACAGCTGAACGGAAAGATGACGAAGGATGAGTTCAGGCAGGGGCTGATGCTTGCCCAGATGGGCATCCAGAAGATTTACCAAGCCCAGTGCGAGGCCCTCAGGAAGAAGTACGAGTCCAGCATGAGGGAGGCTTAGGCGATGTCCTTCATTCCGCTCAAGGAAAGGTCCTTCGCCGTAAGGATAATGAACGACAAGATATACAAGCTGCTCCAGCAAGGAAAAAGGATAGACGAGAGGTCGCCCTACGAGTTCAGGAAGATAACGATACAGACGAACGTCGTCGAGAAGGCGAACGGCTCGGCCCTTGTTTCCATGGGGAGCACGAGGATACTTACGGGCATAAAGGTAGAGCTGGGTACGCCCTACAGCGATAGGCCCAACGAGGGCGTCTTCTCAGTCAACGCCGAGCTACTGCCGCTTGCGTCGAAGAGCTTCGAGCCGGGGCCGCCCGACGAGAGGGGCATCGAGCTGGCAAGGGTTGTCGACAGGTGCGTGCGCGAAGGTAAGGCCATAGACCTAGAGAAGCTCTGCATCGTTCCAGGAAAGATGGTCTACATCCTTTACATCGACATCTACGTGCTCGATTACGATGGCAACTACTTCGACCCATCTGTAATGTCAGCCATGGCAGCCCTGGCCACGTGTACTCTACCAAGGTACTCGGCAGCCGGGGAGAGGCTCGAGGGCGAGTACATGAGGGTGCCCATCAGGGACGTCCCCCTCTCGGCGACGATAGGCATAATCAAGGACAAGGTTCTGGTAGACCCCTGCTCGGCAGAGGAGGGCTCGTTGGATACATCCATCGTCATCGGTATGGACAGCGCTTCCAACGTCGTTGCGATACACAAGAACTCTCCGGGGCACATACCCCTACACCTCATGGAAAGTATAATAGACATCGCGGAGGAGCAGATAGGGAAGATGAGGGCGCTGTTCAGGGAGGTCGTAGGCGTTGGGTAAGGGAGTCGGAAAAACAGTCAAGAGGCTGGGTGCGAGGTACGGCGCTACGCTTAGAAAGAGGCTTCTGGAGATAGAGCAGCAGCAAAAGGCGACTTACGAGTGTCCTAGGTGCGGTGTGGTTGCCGTCAGGAGGAAGTTCTTGGGCGTTTGGAGCTGCAAAAAGTGCGGCTACACGTTCGCCGGCGGAGCGTACGCGCCCCAGGTCTTGAAGAAGTAGCGGAGCATGGAGAGGCTCGTAAGGGTCAGCGTATCCATACCAATGGGGGTGGCTTCCGAGATCATAGCCCGTGCGCTCAACGTAGAGGCAGGGAGCATACCGTCGAGCAGGGTCAGGGTCAGATTAAAGGCATCAGGGGGCGTGCTCGGCTTGGACCTCGAGTCTAGGGACGTGACGGCCATGAGGGCGTGCGTCAACTCCTTCCTACGCTGGATAGACGCCGCGCTACGCGTCTACTGGCTGGCCTCGGCAAAGCATAACGGGACACGTTTATAGAAAGGGTGCCCAGAAAACCTAGAGCTTTAGCTCTGGGATGAATTGGCAAAACTTAAATATAGCTTTTAGAGAAAAATTTTAGCTGGGACGTTCCCGATGACGGAGCCTCGTGCTCTGAGCTCGCTAAGGATAGCCCATGCCTTAACGGGAGGCATGGGATGGCGGAGGTGTGACGCCCCCGAACTAGCATATGTGACCGGAGGCGAAAAGCCCCGGCCGAACGCTGGAACCTCGCGCCGAAAAGGCGTGCTTCCAGCAAAACGGGCCAGATGGTGACAGATGAAGCCTAACATGAAGGAAAAGCTGGAAGCTCCTGGCTTAAGTCAGGAGAGGACGTCACAGGTGAGTTCTGGGGAAGAACTTTAGGAGATGCTGGAAAGCATTTTGGGGTGAATAGGTTGTCAAAGGAGATACCACCAAGCGTTCAGCAGCAGCTGCTTAGGCTTCAGCAGCTTCAGCAGACGCTTAGCGCACTCTTGGCCGAGAAGCAGAGGCTCGAGGCGGAGCTCGTGGAGATAAACAGCGCCCTAGAGGAGCTGGAGAAGATGGATGAGGGCGCAGTCGTTTACAAGGCCGTTGGCCCTGTGCTCGTAAGGGTGAGCAAAGAGAGGCTAGCCGTGGAGCTGAAGGATAAGAAGGAGCTGACGGAGACGAGGCTTAAGGTCCTGGAGAAGCAGGACGCCAGGATGAGGGCGCAGATAGAGTCCGTCCAGAAGGATATACAGAGGCTCATGTCCGGCCAGCAGGCTCCGTCATGAGGGACAGGGCGCTAGCTGAGGGGCTCTGCCGCTTCCTCAGCTCCATGAAGGGTAAGAGGGTCGCGATAGTGACGCACGTCGGAGGCGATGCCGACGCCGTCGGAGCGGCCTACGTAATCAAAAGGATCCTCGAAGAAATCGTAGGCTGCGCTGGAGTAAGCGTACACGTACCCGAGGAATTATCGGCCCAGGTCAGGGCGATGGCAGGCTACCTAAAGCTTGAGATCGAGAGCGGGGCTATAGGCGACGTGGATGCCGTGGTTCTGGTGGACATCGGATCGCTCGAGCAGGCCGGAGAATACCTGGAGGAGGTCATGGGGGCTAATGCCAGCGTGTGCGTCGTAGACCACCACGCTCCCCCGAAGGACGGCTACCCGAAGGGCTTCATGGTCTTCGCCTCCGAGAGCTACAGGTCGGTCTGCGAGCTCATGGTGGACGTGGCAGAGGTCATGGGGGTAAAGCTGGATAGGTCTGAGGCCGAGGCTCTTTTCCTTGGGATTTACTACGACACGGCAAGGCTTTCGATCGCCGACCAAGAGGTCATGGGAAAGGTCTGCGAGCTCGTGAGGCTTGGCGTCAACCCATCCAGGAGCATACAGTCTGTAGAGGTCCCGATGGACATCTCAGAAAGGATAGCGAGGCTGAAGGGAGCGATGAGGATGAGCGTCTACAGGATAGGCGAGTGGCTCGTCGCAACATCCAAGGTAAGCTCATTCCAGGCGCCCGTGGCGAGGGCCCTCCTGTCCCTCGGCTGCCACGTATCCATAGTCGCAGGCGAGTACGGTGATGGGGCTGCGGTATCGATGAGGTCCCAGCAGGACTTCTTCAGCAAAACAGGTATAAACCTGGGGAGGGACCTGGCACAGGTCGTAGGCGCGAGGCTCGGAGGATACGGCGGAGGCCACTCCACTGCAGCAAGGGCTTACTGTAGGTCGACGCCCGATAGGGCGATCGAGCTGTGCTTGAGCTTATTAGAAAGCTTGCTCGGTGGGAAGCTGAGCACAGTGTAGCCGAAGATGGAGATAGTAAGGGTAGAGGGGCTAACCTTCGCGTACAGCGGATCCGAGGCGCCTGCCCTGAGGGGCATAAACCTAGTCGTCGAGGAGGGCGAGTTCGTCCTCCTCCTCGGGCCGAGCGGCTGCGGAAAGTCTACGCTCCTCAGGTGCCTGAACGGCCTCATACCCCACTTCTATGCCGGAAGGATGGAGGGGAGGGTCGTGGTTGCCGGTATGGAGGTTTCCAAGACGCCGACGTACGTTCTATCCCAGCACGTCGGGATGGTTTTCCAGAACCCGGAGAATCAGCTCTTCTCCTTGACGGTCGAGAACGACGTAGCCTTCGCCCTAGAGAACCTGGGGATGCCTAGGGAGGAGATCAAGCGGAGGGTGGACTTTGCCCTAAGGGCGGTCGGGATAGAGGGGCTGAGGAGGAGGTCGCCCTTCGAGCTGTCCGGGGGCCAGCAGCAGAAGGTGGCGATAGCCTCTGTCCTAGCGCTCATGCCTAAGCTCATGCTCTTCGACGAGCCGACATCCTCCCTGGACCCTTTATCGGCGAAGTCTGTCATCGACACGATCTCGAGGATAAGGAAGGAATTCGGGACGAGCATCGTGGTTGCAGAGCATAGGGTTGAGCTGCTGGCAGATAAGGTTGACAGGGTCGTCGTGATGCATGATGGTAGGGTAATCAGGGACGGAAGGCCGAGGGAGGTCTTCGTCCAGGAGGAGATGAAGCCCTACGGCATACCAGTCCCGAAAGTCGTCAGCATGGCAAAGGGCGTGAACAAGAGCCTTATGGTATTCAACGAGGTGCCGCTTAGCCCGGAAGAGTTCGAGAGGGGGATCAGGGGGTTCCTTCTTGATAAAGTTCGATAGCGTAACGTACGTTTATCCTACCGGCGTGAGGGCGCTGAGCGGCATAAGCGTCGAGATAGGAAAGGGCGAGCTCGTCGCGCTCATGGGAGAGAACGGTGCCGGCAAGACGACTTTCATAAAGCATTTGAACGGGCTCCTGAAGCCGACGAGCGGCAGGGTATACGTAGACGGAAAGGATACGAGGTCGCTCAGCGTTGCGCAGCTTTCTAGGAAAGTCGGAATAGTCTTCCAGAACGCAGAGGATATGTTCTTCTTGCCGACTGTCGAGGAGGAGGTTGCCTTCTCCCTGAGGAACCTGGGATTCGACGAGGGAACAGTCCGGAGGAGGGTAGACTGGGCCCTAAGGTTCATGGAGCTGGAGGCTTACAGGAACAGGTCTCCCTTTTTGCTGAGCGGCGGCGAGAAGAAGAGGCTGGCCCTAGCCATAATCCTAGCCTGGAACCCTCAGGTCGTGGCGATGGACGAGCCGACCGTCGGCCAGGACAGCGTGCAGAAGGAGAAGCTTAAGGAGATGGTAAGGCAGATGGTTTTGCAGGGGAGGACAGTGATAATATCGACGCACGACGTCGAGTTCGTCGCGGAGCTAAGGCCGAGGGTTATCCTGATGTCGAAGGGTAGGATAGTCGCGGACGGTAGGGCTGAGGACATCCTGACGGACGCCGGGCTGCTCGAGGGCTGCTCCCTGCTCATGCCCCAGGTGGCTGCCACGATGTCGAGGCTGAGGGACCTGGGCTTTGATGCAAAGGTAATCTCCGTCGAGGATGCTGTAAAGAGCATAGTGGAGAGGTTGAGGGCTGTTGAGCATACTCGAGGGTCTTAGGTTCTACGCTGGGGAGACGGCGGTACATAGGCTCGACCCTAGGGTAAAGTTCCTTCTATCCGTGCTCATGCTCGTCATAGTCGTCATGTACACGGAGGTATGGGTGCTCATGGCGCTCATGTCTGTCCAGGCGGCGATGGCATACGCGGCAAAGGTCCTTGGCCGCTGGCTCAAGACGATGAAGGGCTCGTTACCCCTCGCGGCCCTAGTCTTTTTACTTAACGCGGCGTTCTTCTTATCTACTGGCGCTTATGGGAGCGTTCAGGAGATGCTTTACCACTCGGCAGCGCTCGCTTACAGGCTCGTGCTATTTTTATCCTCTTTCTCGATATTCTTCTTGACGACGACACCAGAAGAGATAGGCCTGACGCTCACGAGCTGGCGCGTGCCCTACACATACACGTTCGCGTTCATATCCGCGATAAGGTTTACGCCGATAATAGCCCAAGAGCTCAAGGATATAATGGACGCCCAAAGGTCGCGCGGGGTCGAGCTGGATAGGGGCGGGCCGATAGAAAGGGCAAGGAGGCTCGTACCGATACTGGTGCCGCTCCTCGCCAACGCCCTAAGGAGGGCGTACGAGCTGGCAGAGGCCATGGAGGTTAAGTGCTTCGGCGCCACGAAGAGGAGGACATCGCTGAGGGAGCTCAGGATGGGGCCTAAGGACTATGCTACCCTGCTCGTGTCTTTGGCGCTCTTCTTCTTAGCCGTATACTGCAGGGTTTTCCTGCTCTAGGCAGTGGGCCACGCCCCTCTTTCAAGGCTGCATGCATTGGTTCTGGATCGTGTAGAGGTATGCAAGCCTTGTCCCCTTCACCCGGTCGCCCATAGAGGCCCTCGGTAAGGAACGAAACCATACCTGAGCATCTCGCGTAGCTTTGAGACCGGCTGAAACCATGGGGCCTCGGTCGGCTCACCGGTTCACGGAGCCCGCTATTTTCAAGGGTCTTCACGCTCAAGGGGCTAAGCTTAATATGATGCTTAACGAAAAGCTCGGTGAAAAAGATGTCCAGAGCCGGTGTGGAGTTCAAGCGGAGGATGCTTAGGCTGCTAAAGGAGGACGAGGAGTTTAGGTACGCCGTGATGGGCCTTCTGGGAGTGGAGGATATAAGGAGTGGCCAGGCTAGGCTCGAGGAAGCTATTGAAAGGCTTACTGAAGCGCAAGCGAGGACCGAGCAGGCGATAGCTCAGCTCGTGGAGAGGCAGGGTAAGCTCGAGGAGGCCATGAAGCAGCTCGCGGAGAGGCAAGATAGGCTTGAAGAGAGGCAAGGTAGGCTTGAAGAAAGACAGGCTAGACTCGAGGAAGCCATGATACGGCTGGCTGAGGGACAGGCTAGGCTCGAGGAAAGGCAAGATAGGCTTGAGGAGGCCATGACTCGGCTTGCTGAGGCTCAGGCTAGGCTCGAGGAAAGGCAGGGTAAGCTCGAGGAGGCGATGACTCGACTTACTGAGGCTCAGGCTAGACTCGAGGAGAGGCAAGATAGGCTTGAGGAAGCGGTGACTCGACTTATTGAGGGACAGGCTAGGCTCGAGGAAAGGCAGGGTAAGCTCGAGGAGGCGATGACTCGACTTACTGAGGCTCAGGCTAGGACAGAGATGGCCCTCCAGGAGCTATCGAGGCATGTTACCAGCCTCTCGGAGACCATCGGGTTCGGCCTAGAAGATATAGCGAGGGTGGTCGTACCAGGATGGCTGTACAGGCATGAGGGGATACTCGTGGATAACTTGGTTAGGAGGTTCTTCGTGGTAGACGGCGAAGAGGTCGAGGTCAACCTGTATGGCGAGGGGACGAGAAACGCCTCGAGGGTAATAATACTAGGCGAGGCGAAGGCGAGGATATACGAGGGTGACGTGAAAAACTTCGGCCGGGCTGTTGATAAGGTAAGCCCGCTCTTCGCAGAAGAAGTCTACAAGCTGATGTTCGGATACTACGTACACCCATCAGCCGAGAAAGAGGCAAAGAACAGAGGGATAACGCTGATAGCTTCCTACATGCGCTGAGCAGCGTCAATTTACGGCGGCAAGCATGCCGACTTCTTGTACGGTACGTTTTGTAGGATGCGTGCCGTAAAGCCACGAGATTTCCACGATTCCATTAACCAAAGTATATTTAATCGGCGAGACTTCGTTTACATAGCCAGAAGGGAGACGGGATAATGGCGTTAAAGGAGCTTAAGTCTAGGATCCTAAAGCTGTTGAGGGAGGACGAGGAGTTTAGGTACGCCGTCGCCGGCTTGATCGGTTTGGATGAGGTCCTCAAGAGGCTCGATCGGCACGAGGAGGAACTCGTGAGGTTAAGGGAGGACATGGTTAAAGGGTTTGAGAGGTATGGCACGGAGCTCGCCAGGCTCAGGGAGGACATGAACAGGGGCTTTGAGCTCGTTAACCGGCATATTTCCGCCCTCGGCGCTAGGTGGGGGCTGATGGCCGAGGAGGCGTTTAGGGAGGGCTTGAGGGGCGTCTTGGAGAAGGAGCTGGGTTTTAAGGTCGAGAAGTGGAAGACGTACGACGAGGAGGGGAAGGTGTTCGGATACCCGAGCGAGGTCGAGATAGACGTCACGGTCGAGGACGGGGAGCCTATACTGGTCGAGGTATCCTCGCACGTTAGGGCATCGGACGTATACCAGTTTAAGAGGAAGGCGGAGCTGTACGCGGAGAAGACGGGGAAAAAGCCGAAGAGGCTCATCATGGTATCCCCATACGTTGACGAAAAAGCCGTCGAGTCATCAGGAAGGCTTGGCATCGAGGTATACGCAAAGGTCTAGCAGCAGATGGTGTTCTGAGCTAAGCTTGGATATGTATAGTTCCACGCTTAGCCCTTGAGCCTCACGTACCTCCTCTGGTTCTTCTGAAACATTTCATCGGGCTTGAGGTAACTCTTCGGGATATAAGCGCTATCCTTTTCCAAAATCTCGAATAACGCTCTGGCCTTAACGGGAAGCATGGGATAGCAGGGTAGTGAATCGGCAGATTTGTCTGAAGGTTTAAAGCTCCGGGCGGACGCTGGGAGCCCACAACCTTTAGGCGTTGGTAGATCGCGCGGGCTGTTTTGGCTTTTGTATAGTTTGCTTAACGATGTAAGCCGCCACGAATACGTTTGAGAGGAATAGGGCTATGCCGACAGGATGGCTCCACACCATCTGGTGTATGGACCAAAGCCAGAAGGAAGCAGCGAGGCCGAAATACGGAAAGCCCTTGCTCCTGAGGGCATCCCGTGAGCTACTCCACGGCTAAAGCCGGGAGCTTCCAGCGTTCGCCTGGAGCTTTACGCCTCCAGACACATATGCTGGTTCGCGGGGCTCACGGCTCCGCCATCCCATGCCTCTCGTTAAGGCATGGGCTATGTTTATGCATGCGTTTAAGTCTCGGTTGTAGGTTAGCCCACATCTTGGACACCTAAACTCTCTTCCCTTCACTTGGGCAACATGCCCGCATCTGTGGCATGTTTTAGATGTGTTCTTCACATACTTCTTTGTTAGATATTTGACTTCTATTCCATTTAGTAAAGCCTTGTATTCTACGATTGCCTGAAGCTTTCTGAACGGAAGGCTGTGGAACCTCCTGTTAAGGTTCTTGGATTTTTTGAATTTTCTCCTTATCCCGTTCAGGTTCTCCATGACTATTAATGGCTTTGGGAACTGCTTGGCGTAAGCGATTATTTTGTTTGCTATCATGTGGAGTTGCTGTTTTACCTTACGCCTCTCTCTGCCCTTAAGCTCCTTAATCTTTCCGACTCTATACTTTTCTTGGAGCTTCCTCCTGATGTGGCTGTATAGCCCTCTTATTCTTTTAATTTCTCCGCCGCGCCAGAATTGTCCCTTCATTGGCTTTTCTGGATTGCTTTTTAAGATAGCCACTGCTGTGGCTAGGGTATGTTCTCCCCTATCTATTGCTATTATCGTCTCTGCTTCGTCTGGTAGTTCAATGGTTTTCGATAGGACAAAATGGGCGTACCACTCTCCGTTCCGCTTGACCATCTCAACAGTCGTGAACTTCCATTCTCCTCTGAAGGCTTCTTCAATCCTCTGTTTCTGCTTCTCTCCAAAGATTATTGGCAAGCTTATTCTCTCCCTTCTGTTCAGGCTTAAAGTTAGCCAGTATGGTGTTAGGACGTTCGTCGTCTTTGAGAAGCCGTAGCACCTCTTGTCAAAGCGTATGGATATACGCTTAAGCCTCAAAATGCTGTTCTCATTTCGGTTTTCCTCAAAGCTTTTCAGTATCTCAACAGCCTTGTCCCTTGCTGTTTGAATTAGTGCCGTGTTTAGGTTGAAGAGCCTCTTAGCCCCCTCATAGCCGTTTTCGTGGAGAAAACTCTTAGACTTAGAGTTAAAGCCAAGATACCACTTGACAAGCCTAAAGTATTCACCGAGCACCCTGTTTAACGCTAGAACCTTCAGCCTATTAGGCCTGAAAACTTTCCCTACGACCGTCACCTGAGCATCCTTTTGCAAGGGAACATCTTAGCTAAATCTATTAAGCTACATTTTTAAACCTTAGGTTTTCTGGGCACCATTTATAACCTATCCAGCGATACTTCTATCCCGAGCTCGTTCCTTAGCCTATGCC
>NDWU01000008.1 GCA_003056285.1 Candidatus Terraquivivens tikiterensis | reverse complement strand
GATTCAAGGTAGTCGGGCTTGAGGGCGGAGGGGGTATTGTAGCAATCTTTCAATTCCTTTTTGGATTCAAGTGAAGCTATTTATATTAGAATTTGGGTTGTATTTTAAGGTTCTTTCACATCCTTTTCGTCTATCGTCGAACGTTATAGTTTCTCTTAGAAATTTTCTGTTTTATTGCCTCAGGCCCCATCCTGGGCCGGCTCTCTTTATATAGGGGTCCTGCTGGTGGAAATAGGCCCGGCCTGCAGTAGGCCTTGTACCCGCATGAGAAACACTTGGTTGTTGGGACTTTTATTCCAGGATCTCTCTCGTTTTCAATCATATCGTATATTTCCCGTACAGCCTTAATTACAAGCTTCTTCAGGCCTTCTGAGAGTATTGTTTCTGCAACCCTGTGCTCCCTTAGATAATACACATAACCGCGCTTCACGATAGTATTGAACCTCTCTTCCACGAGGAGGGCATAGGCTGCCAGCTGGAGCTTATGGTCCCACTTTATCTTACTATTTTCCGACTCGGCCCACTTAACCTCTACTGGAACGTACTCTCCCAACCTGGTCAACATTAGGTAATCCAGCTTACCGACTATCCCGAGCCCCTCGCTAACAAGCTCTACGTTCTTAAGCACATTAACCGCCTTTAGTTTGCTAATCAGGGGTGCTAGCTTCCTGGCATCGTGCTCCTCACTCCCGACCTCCATGGCCTCGCTTTTTACCTCCTCGTGATGTAAAACATGGGTTATGAAAACGATACGCGGACAGTAAGCGTACCTCTTCAGCTCCACAACAGTCAAATAGCCCTCATCGATGCTCATTATACCAAATACTCCTCCTCATAATTTAGCTCAACACCTATAACGCTCCTCTGATTATAGACAGCAGGTGTAAGCGGGTATATCTGAATATTTACTCTATCGTTATTCTTAACCAAAAGCTTAAGCCCAGCCTCGACGTTTACTCTCTCGCTACTACTAAGCTCCCCGATGAATGCGCTCTTCTGGATCCTCTTAAGCCCCTTGCTCTTAAGGAAGCTTGCAACCTTACTTCTAAGCTCATCATCAGTTATATCATAGATAATAAGGGTTAGCAAGACCTACCACCTTGACCTATACGGCGTATAACTCTGAACTCCTTGCAGGTGGAGGACGAGCTTCCTAGCCTGCGAATTGATCAGCTCAACATGGGAAGGCTTACTTTCACGCATGTACTTTAAAACATGGGACCATACGACCCTGTACGCATTATCCTTACTCTTTTTAAGATCGAGAATGGTTTTCTTATCCGTTCTGGCCAGTCCGATTAACGGCCTATCGACCGAAATGGGCCTAAACTCCTCCATCAAGTCCAAAACCAGTGCAGGCCTGCTCCCCCTTGGCTTATGAAGAAAACCTAGGTACGGGTTAAGCCCAGCTAGGAAAACAGCCCTCCACACCTCCTTCCTAAGCAATGCGTATCCGACGTTTAACGCTAGATTGAACGGGTCGGGCTCACCTTCAGGTGGAGGGTTGCTTCTAGTGTACCTGTGATCGAAACCAAGGTCTTCTGGCAATATCCTTGCCACGGCCTCCCAGTAAGACTTTGCCGCGTGGGCTTCTATCGATAGAAGGGCCTCCACACCATCAGCCCTCTCAAGCTCGGAAAGCCTTGAAGTTACCTCATCCAATTTGCGCTCCAGAAAGCCGACATCTTTGCCACTCCCTCTAAGCCTCCTGCAGTACTCGAGCAAAACCATCCTTTGGTTATGCAGCTTCCCCTCAAGAAAACATCTTGCTAGGCTTAGAGAACCGCCGCTCTCATGGAGCTTAAGCTGAAGGGCCCAGTTACGCATGAGCGTCCCGTATTTGTATGGGATGAGGCGCGCGATGGGTTTATCGCCTCGCATGAACACCAGGTCGACCCCGAACCTGCTGGCCAACGATAGGGCGGCAGCAGACAGGGAGACGCCCTCCGTTACGATGATTATGCTATCCAGCTCGACCGGGGAGAGCTCCCACTTAGTGTCCTTTCCAACCTTAAGCACAAACCTTCCCTGCTTAACCCCTAAGAAAGCTCCATACTGGTCGACAAGAGCCACCTTAGTCCCCACTTCTACACACCCCTAGATAAGGGCAGAATGGGTCACAATCTTCAGGAATACCAGGGTCCACCCCGGAGCTGGCCTTGCTTGCATACAAATCCCGCCTCTCGACAAACTCCATTCTGAGGGCGTCATCAATCCTGAGAATGTTCTCGTAAACCTTAAACGACCTCTTATCGTTGCTAAACTCCATGTAAAGGAGAACGGCATGGTTTACGGGTATCTTAAACTGGCACTCGAAACACAGGACATAGCCTGCCAGCGTTATCTCAAAATCCCTGCATGGCCTGCGGGTCTTGAACTCTATTATCAGGGCCGGAGGGATCAGGGCATCGAGCCTGATGGCCCTGCTAAGGCCCAACAGCCTGCCGTCGATCGGGAACTCGCATATCCATGGAACAACCCTACTAACGATACCGTCAAGCCTAAGGTACTTTGATAGCGTAACGACTTTATCAAGGGCAGATGAGTAGGCTAGAGCTGCCTGTCTCCAGATCGCATTGACGGCATTAACATAATCATCAGATAAGCCGTTAACGTTTACAACCATGGGAAGGTAGTCGATAAACCTCTCATAAAAATCGATACCGCTAGTCGGTTTTGAGCAGTAGAGGATAGCCTTTGCGGTAGTCGTGGCGTCCGCAATAACCCTATGGACTAGCTTACCGAACCTAAGCCCCTCGGGGATAGCTTCCGCGGCTCTAACGTGGTGCCTTAGAAAAGCCAGTCGTCCGGTCTTACAACCAAAGCTGAGGTCCGATGCGTTTATCTTGACGTTATACGTGGGGAGGAGAGGGGGCTCTCTCCAATGCCATCCCCTAAGCTCCTCGCTAACCTCGCATGGCATGTCCTGAATAAGCTGAGAAACGCGAAGCACGTCATCGTAGCTATAGAACGGCATCGAAAACAGTATGAAAAGTATGGTCTATCACCATTACTGTGCAAGAAAAACACTATTTTTCACGTATCTGAAAACAATCGCCAAAATGTTTGAATATGGAAGATAATGCCCTGAACTTTTCATTAAGGGAGACAACCCTAAGCTTCTCGTCCACTATTTTCCTCCTCTTCAAAAATGAGATGGCCCTGCTAACGCTACTCTCGCTAACTCTCAGCTCGTTGCATAAATCCTTCCGTCTAACGGAGCTGCAAGAAGACATGATTTTAAGAATATCTTTTACACGCCCTTTAGAGATCTCCAGTGGAGAAATTACTGGGAGGCTGACCCTCTCCCTAGTAACCTCAACTATGAACGTAAGCTCGTCGACAAAATTGGGGAACCAAACGGATATGAGAACCATGATAACTGTTATCGTCCTAACCCCGCCGGTGAGCTCAAAATAAACCGTACGGCCTTCTCTCTTAACCCCTTTAAGGAAATCCAAAAACACATCGATAGACTTTACTATATCCTTGAGGTCCAGCTCAAGCTCTCTGTATTCGATATTCCTTCCCAAGGCTCTAAGCATGCTAACATGGTTGTTGATCTGTGATCTAGCGTGCTCACTCCTTAGCCTGGAAACCTCATCTCCGCTTTTTGGATATACGGCAACCAATAGGTCGCCGGAGGAGAGCGTCATGGCTGAGACTATATCCAAGCTGGCCGTAGGGTCGAAACCCACGTTAATAAAGACGGCCCTGCCACCCATCGCCAAACCAACATAGAAGGTACTGGCAAAAGATAACTCTATAGGAGCCTCACGCTGACCTGCCCGAACCCTGCACCCCTCGACTTACCCACCCCTACGTACTGGGCATAATCCAGCAGCGCCATAATCCGCCTAAACGACTTGGTATTCCTGCACTTTCTAAGGTCGTATAACACCCATCCCATGAATCCCCTGACGCATCTTTTCTCGTCGTAAACAACGGTAACTGGCCTTATCCTGTAATCGGCCTCCATCAGAACGTAGTTTGAATACAAGGCGAGGTAAGAAGGTCTTTTTATGAATAAGTTTTTGTCACAATTAGCGTTCCAGTGATCAATGAGGGAACCGATCATAAGCGATGGTATAGGGAAGAAGATATAGCGTCCCCGCCTGAACCTCTTGAAGCTGGGGAGCTGTAGGAGCGTCGGGGAGTTAAAGTCAATCCTAATACCCGTCGGTTTATTGAAACCAAAAGAGTCGAAGCGCCTGACCTCAACCCTGATGTTCTTTAAAAAAGCTGACGCTCCGAAGACGTTATCGATGACGTGGTTTTCAAGGGATAGTAGCTCGTCGAACGGAAAACTTTCACCGACTACCATGCTACAGGAGAAACTATAGACCTCACCAACACGGAGTACTAGCATTCTGCCGTTTTGCTTAAACTTGAGCAAAGCGACACCATCGCTGCCATAAACAGGGGAGACTGAAACGGGCTTGAAAGGGCCGGGGAAACCGCTTAACCTTCGGTAAAGCCCAGAAAGCCTATACATGATAACTTTACTAACCTTGGCGGAAAAGGGAGGGATGATAACGTCGTTCGAAACACCAAAAGAAATGAAAACCCTAACAACTGCCCGATTCTCCATCATCCGCTCCGTTGGTAGGGCCAGGTTATTATTCGTTATCAACTTCTATTAATTGCAAGGTAGAGCTAGAATTTATAAGAAATGCTTTTAAACCCACAGGTTATTTAAGATTGCACATGAGTAGTGAAAGATATATACAGATTCCTAAAGTCCTGGCGGTCTTGGCATACAACGGCGACTATCACCATATAGACAGGCTAGGATATTCGCACTCTAAGCCATTAGTCCTTTATTATTTAAAAGAAGCGCTAAGGGATTTCCATGCTCTTAAGAGGTCGCCTCCTAAGGATCTTGAGAGCATGCCCGAGGAAATCAAGCATATGATAAGCCAAGTAGATGCGCACTATCTTGACGTGGAGATAGAGCAGATAGAAAAGATAAGTGGGACCAGGGAGCTAAGGGAGGCTGTATCGCTAATATGCGCCAAGGCCCTTGCCTTATCCTCAAAGTTCGTAGGTGAGCAAACATGAAGGATGTGTTCATAAGCATAAGAGGCAGGGTGTTGCTAAACGCCGAAGCCCTTAACATGACAGAATCCGTTGGAAACTACGTAAAACATAGAAGGGTTCCAATGATGCTTAAAGAGGAAGATGGAAGCTATGCGGTATACTTTGTGCCAGCAATCTCGGGAGAGAGCATAGCCCATGGACTGCAGGTGGCAATTGCGGAAAAAGCCAAAGAGAACAACCTTCCGGTATGCAAGCTATGCGGAAAGGGAATATTCTTGAAGAGTAGCAACAAAAAAATCTTCCAGGAATCTTTCGGTCAGAACGTCGACGAGGATAAGGTTGAGGAGACCGTTATAAAGAATTGTGTCGTCGAGGACATAGGTGGTTTTCTCTATGCAGAGGAAACCAACGTAAAAAGAACATCCAACTTCTACACAGGATACATGGTACCAACCTACGAGGGTTTAAAGAACGTGGTGATAGAACCACAGCTTCACAGCAGGTATGCATTAGGTACCAAGTTTGTAAAGGAAGGACAAATGATTTACTACGTTGAAGTCTCCTCCTCACCGTACACGTTTAGCCTCGACATAGATACCCGTTTTATAGGAAAGTTGACATTTGACGTTGAGAGGGCTGGGCAGCTTGTTGTAGGGGATGCTAAACAAAAACGCGTAGAGGTCCTGCTTGATGCCACCCAGTCTTTCCTAATTGAAAATGGGTATGGTGCAAAGAAAACTAGGTTCCTCCCGCTCTCTGAGTGGGAAAGCATGGTCGTAGCCGTATCAGACAAGGTATGGACTGTTCCAAGCCCGTTCACAAAAGACTACATAGAGAAAGCTAAAAAGAAGCTATCGAAGATAAGCAACAATACAGATCTACACGTCTACGAACGGGATGGCGAAAAAAGCTTTGAGGAATTCGTCGCCGATGTAATCGAAAGCGTCAAAAAGAGGATAAAATAGTATGAAAAGTCCGTTGGTTGGTTTTAGGGTCGACGTGGAGTTTATATGGGGGTTTCAGGCTAAGGTTGCTGGGTACTCGAAGACCTCGCCTTCATTCTATTATCCGCCGCCAACGACAATATTGGGAGCTGTTGCGGAGTCGCTGGCAAAAGAGAACAGCATGGGTGAGAAGAAGGGAAAGGAAATAATACCGAGGCTTGCTCAGAGCCTCCTGGCTTTAGGGATAAGGCCGCTGAACTGTGTACCGATAAGGTTCTCTGACATAAATAAGCTAATTGCTATAAAACTTACTGGGGGCGTCCTTTACCCAGACGTTAAGGACTTATTCGGCTCTTTTGACGCTCCAGCCACTGGAAAGACCCTGTTGACGACGTTGGACAAACAACCACCTACTCTTCGTATATTCTTAGTTTTCAGCACAAAAGAAATAAAAATAGACGAAAGAAAAGAGATAACGCTAGATAGCAACGTCCTATGGAACATACATAGGATCGGGACGAAAGAAAGTATAGTATCCGTGGTGGATGTTGACGAATTCTCTCCAGAGAAGAGTGGTGGAAGAGCTGAAACACAATATTCATTCCCTTTGATTGATGGTGTAAAGCCTTTAGACTACATACAGCCTAAGTGGGTCAGCGAGACTCTTATAAATCCATTCAGCGTAAAGTCATACGATGAGAATGATAATCCTGTTAAAAACTATCTAACGGGAGAAAAGACCGTGCGATACTTCCTCCCCATAATGCAGGATACACAAAACTTGCCTAGCTATGCTGTAGAACTTCTAAACAATATGTGCTTCTATGAAAAGGACGGAGAGAGAGTGGTAGGGATATGTCGACAATAGAGATCGACGTGAACCTACCTGTTGACAGCTCTTTTACCAATATGATAGTATATGAGGGACTAGCGTATTTACTTAATAATATTAATGCTGAAATAATAAATAACACAATACGTGTGGATTTGAATGACGTTAGACACGTTTACAGAAACCTAGAAGAGGAAAGGTTGAAAAAAATTAGAAGGCTCCAGATAGTTGGAAATGACTTAAAGGTAGTACAGCGCTTTATTCAGCAATTGGGCATAACGCAACACAACGGTCGTATAACAAATTATGGTGATATACTCATACTAATAAGAGAAAATTCGGATAACATATTATCCGACGTAGAATCAATACCGCTTAGATTGAGTATTAGTAGACGCGATAAATGCATTTTTGTGGGAGATATTAATAATAGGAGGAACGGTGTATCTTTTCAGCTGTTTAAAACAGAAAGATACACAGGAATAACATCTACAGAATACGACTATTCAACCAAACAACTTACAACATATTTTTCGAGAGATACAATGCTAATAGCTCTCCTAGGAGTATATTCCTCTTTCATAACTAGAGTATCTGAAAATCGATCGACATATTATTTTTTCCTTTTCCTAGGGCCTGAAGAGATTATTGATATCCTTTCAGGAAATAAAGATGCCAGAATTCTATTTTTGATAAAGGATCACATAAGAAATGTGTTTGAGGAGCTAATAGCCAAGCAATTCAGCGAAGAGCTTCTTATAACAGAGATAGTTATAAGTGCAAGAATCCAGGAGTTTCTGCACAAGCATAATATAAGCGGTATGTCTATGCTGCTGGTTAAACTTGCCCAAGAGGGGCAGACGTACAAGATATACGAATACATACCTCTCACCGTATATAGGAGAACCGAGTTAGAACCATACAAAATTTTAGACGAGATATTATCTTCTGACAGCATCGTCTTGGAAAGGTTGAGAAAAAGGGACAACGTTGAATATAATAATCTAATATTGGCAATCGTAGGACTTTATAGGTATGTGGTGCTCGGTGATAAGCAAGGAATGCTAACAATGATAAGGGAGTTGCACAACGCTTATACCAAGGTTAAGGCTGATGAAAAATTAAAAAAATACGCAAACCAGTACGAAAGGATGCTAAAAGACTTGAGCCATGTTGCGAGATTATTATAGAGAGGTATTGTCCATTTATGGTTATGGGAAGGGGAGGCCTTTCATATCCGAAGTTATTGACGTTCTTGATGAGAAATGGGATAGTAAGTACCTCTTCATAGTCGAGGCCCCAACGGGTTACGGAAAGTCGACAATAACCGCAACGCTTGCTTTAAAGACGTATAAGGAAGACGGCAAGCTCATAATAGCCCTGCCGCTCCGAACGTTACTCGAAGACCAGTTCAACAAACTAAGAAAGATAGTAGACGATGAAAGGGTTATCGGTAAGAGGTATATGCATGAGCATGACTCGCCTTACCTGATTAAACCCATAACAGTTACAACAGTCGATACTTTGGCCATGACGATGTTCGGTATAGCTCCCGAGGATCTAAGCAAGGTAGCACGGAGATGGGATGATTGGACGGGAACGATAACTGGGAGCATGGGACATTACCTATTCTCGTGGTCATCAGTCGCACTATCTGACATAATCCTCGACGAAGCCCACTTACTTACCGATACAACAAAATCGCTAACGTACCTTGCAACGCTAATAGAATACATGATAAAAAATGATCAGAAAACAGTACTAATGTCAGCTACATTATCTAAAACGTTGAAGGGCGCTATATCAAAAAACCTACTCAAATATAAAAATAAAATCGAATGGATAGAGTTTGGCGAAAAAGACGGCGAGTTCATTTCAGAAAGGATGGAGAAACGGTATGAAATAAAGCTGGAGAGTTTAAATCAAGCTAACAAGTTTGCTAAAATACTCTCTTGGATTGAGGAGGGCAAGGAGAACAACCTTAATAGAGCCCTCGTAATTTTCAATACAGTCGCAGACGCTATTGAATTTTACAAGCAAGTAGAAGATGATAATAAGCTACTTCTCCACTCAAGATTTTCAACAAAAGAGAAGGAAGAGAAACACAAAATACTAAACAGTCTAAGAAATCAGGAACGGTACATAATAGTCGGGACGCAGACGATCGAGGCGGGAATAGATATATCTTCTGACTTGCTCATAACAGAGGTCGCCCCAGCCAGTTCACTCATTCAAAGATTCGGAAGGTTTCTACGGTACTATGGTGAAAAAGATGGAACGGCATATATATGGTATGAAGAGCCAATGGTTAAAAAACAAAACGAAGACAAATACAAGGTCTACGATGCCTCACTATGTGCCTCAACCTTAGAGTACATCGAACATAATGTAGGCAGAATAAACATGCATATTCCACACGGTGAGGTAGGGTACAAGAAGCTTATAGACACGGTATATGAGTCGTGCGACATAACGGTAGATAGGAACAAGGTTGACGATATGCTGCTGACCTTTGTCAACTTAGGCGACATCTCGCATGCCGTTGAGCTCATGTTTAAGGAGGAGGGGAGTTTTATAAGAGAATCTATATCGATTCCTGTTCAAGTGGACGCTCAACAAGAAGAACCCATACCGATAGACCATTCGCTTTTCAATAGGCTACTCAGGCAGAACAAGGTCGCTGGTTTTATATGCCATGATGGGAAGAAGGTTGAAGAGATCGCTTCTGATATCAAAGAAAAGCTAAACGACACGCATTTTCTGCTAAAGTTTATGTTTAGAAGGAACGTGAAGGCCTTCATCATCGAAGGTATGTACGACCGTGAGCTTGGCTTATTGAGTGATGGTATATGGCAATAACGAGCGAGATTCTTAGCTATTTTTTACGCTACAAAGATGGAAAAGAGGAAAAGGAACTTCTGCGTGACCACATACAAGGTGCTCTGAACCACGTAGAGCGGATTGAGAATAAGAGAATAGGACGTTTTGTTTTAAAGAATTTAGGAGTAAGTAACTTTGGACAGTTGCTAAGGTACTCCATCATACTTCACGATGCGGGTAAGGCCTTCTTCCAGTCTGAGAAACATATTAGACATGAGGACAATGTCGAGTATCTTAGCTTTTCTGGGCACGAATTCTTCTCTGCTTTAATCGCAGAGTGTTTCGTCGATGAAAAGATACGCCAGACTTATGATTTCTCCTACTCCTCCGTCGTTTTTGCTGTGTTGTATCATCATCATGCAATGAACTTCGAAGCTAGGAAGAAGGCCATAAACAGTGTAGCAAAGATTGTAGAATCGGGGATAAATACGACCCACCTGGAGGAACTTAAACGCACCTTATCAGAATTCTTGGATAGGGATGATCGTGGAATACTGGCAAAATTCATGGACAGATTGCCGAACAAATTTACGAGAAATGCCGTGGAAGTAGTGCAGGATAAGTTGTTTAAAAGACTCGTACAAAATCCACAATACGTGAGGCTCAAGAAATTATCATATGCGTTGCTAGACGCATTGATAGCTTGCGACTATCTGGCTGCCCAAAAAAGGGAAGCAGGAAGGTCGGCCTTTTTCGATGCAGTAAAAGACTTCTACGATGCATGGTTAATATAAATTACCACATTGGCTGCCTCACCCTTCTACGAAATCTTTTTACCCGCTTTGCTGTCAGCTCGACGACGCCTTCAGGGAGGTGGCCCCGTAGAGATTTGTGTGCAGGTTCTCCGCAGCCCTGAACCATCGATTAGGCTCATCCCGGGCCTCTCCTTATCTAGCTTATGTACAAACTCCCAGAGGCTTCTATACATTCCCAAAGAACCCATTTTGCGGCTGCAGTAGCCTTTACGGCCTCGGCTGCGGCTCCCCAAAAGCTTCTCCGATGCTTAGCGAGAAGCTCCTCGGGCTCCGTGAGGTGCTTACCGTTTGGCCCCGGGTAATCCTCGACGCTCAAAATATCTTCCGTCAGGGAGTAGTCTATATTTTTGCAATCAGTTTGCCGTTTGAAAGTTTGTAGTATAGATGATATCTGAGTACGTTTTAGGCCTCATGGATAGCTACGGGTTATTAGAACTTTTTGTATGTTTTTATTCACGTCAAAATTTTATAAATGTTGCTTATAAATTTTATAAAAAAGCTTTATTGACAGGGGAAAATTTATATATTTTTGAATTCATCACTAACATGACTAACATGAATACCGAGAAAAGATCGGTGTATAGAAAGAGTAGATCCAAGCTTGGAATAAGCGGGACTATCGTCGCCCTAATACTCATCGTCGTTGGCGTTGCATTGGCCGTGGTCGTCGCGTCGATAGCGGGCGGCTTTCTATTCGGCTGGGGAACATCTTCCAAGCTTACTGTCGAGCGCGTCGACATCCTGGTGAACCCCGTGACGGGAGCTGCAAGCATCGTCGCAGACATAAGGAACAGCGGAGGAGCCAAGCTCACGGGCCTAACAGTAGAAGTAACCGGTCCTGCTGGTTCCGTGAGCCTGACATGCACTACGACCGAACTCAGCCCAGGGCAGACCACGACGTGCTCCGGAACAGGATCCGGCTTTGAGAGCGGACAGGCATACATCGCGACGGCGACGGCGACTGGTCCTGGCGGAACGACCGTGAAGGACCAGAAGAGCGCCATAGGCCACATCTAGGGCGACCGGCATGCCCACGAAGGCCAAGCGCCTTGGGCTGTCTGCCCCTGTCGCGACGATCATACTCGTAGTCGTAGCCGTTGCCATAGCAATGCTCGTAGGTACGCTGACGCAGGCAAAGGTCGGAGCCTTCGCAAGGTCGGAGAGCATAAAGGTGATAGAAGCTTCAGCATACTACCAGCCTAACGGAATATACGTTGTGGCTAAGGTTAAGAACGACGGCTCTGTAGACGTCAACAACGTTGCGGTCTCTGCCATGTTCGGGACGTCTACGGCATCCGTAGGTACCATAGGCACGTTACGCGTTGGTGCAGAGGGAGCCGTATCGGGCTTCGTATCTTTGAGCGGTGTCGGAAGAGGCGACATGATAGTCGTAGAGGCGACGGGGATGGCAGCAGGCACGAGCAGTCCTGTAAGGCATGCGACGAGCGTGCCGGTCGTATAGGTGGTGGCCGTGGCCCAAAACCTCCCAATTTTTTTATGCAGCCCACGCAGGCGCTCGGGGCTAAGCGAGGTGGCAGCAGTTTCCGTCCTGGTCGCAATAGGGGTCCTTCTGGCAATCGTGGCCGGCGTCGCGTTGGGTTCCAGGATAGCGCCTCAATCCAAGACGTACGGGCTGTCGGTGTACGCAAGGATAGAGCCGTTCGCGAACGGAGCGATACTGAGCGTTTCCGTCACGAACGTTTCTAACGACCGCGTGAGGCTTAGCGAGCTGAGGATAGTCGGCGAGTGGAGCAGGAGCATCGGCGTCGACCTTAAGCCCTCTGAGACGTTCAGCGAGTCGTTCAAGATTCCAGGGATACGCCCGGGCGAATACATCCTAGAAGCTAGGGCGCTTACGCCCGATAACCAGGTCATAATACAGCCCGCCAAGCTCTACCTAAGGGGTTGAGCTGGCGATAGGCTGGTAATGGGAAAATGAGCGAGGGCAGCTGGAGCAGAGGAGGTATATCTGGCTTGGTGGCCGCTGGTGTGTTGATAGCAGTAGGCCTGGCATTGGTGACAGTAGCGTACGCCGTAGCAAGCCCCCAGCTCAGGATAGGCCTTACCTCTGGGGAGATGGCGCTGCAGGCCGGTTCGGGTAGGGCAGGCGAGAGGGTATCGCTAGTTTGGCAATCGGGTGGCCATGTCCTGTTAAGCAACGATGGGGAGGAGACGCTGAGGGTAGTGAAGCTGATTACGGATAACGGAGAGTACATCGTCGACATCACCCTAAGGCCAGGGGAGAGAAGGATAGTTAGCGTAGAGCCTTCTGACAACCTGGCGGCGGTAACCGATAGAGGAGCCGTGCTTGTGCTAAAGGGTGAAAGGGCATGGGACGAGTCGGAGGGTTGGGTGCTGAGGAAGGGGTACTCCGGAAAGTCTTACGAGATAACGACAGGAATAAGGAAGGAGGTCCAGAAGAGGCAGTTCGCTACAGGGGAAGACGAGGTAAGAATAGAGTATCGAGTTGTAGAGAAGGGATCGCGGTCGGTCACGTATACGTGGAAAGGGATCCTCCATGGTGTTTTGGAGGATACCGAATGGACGAGCATCGTCAAGAGCGGAGAATTGACTTTCAACGTTGAGGGCTCCGTGAGCGATCTGTCGAAGATCGTTAAAGAGAAGGCTGAAGTGCCGAGCAACTACACGGAATCCAGCGTTGAAGGGTCCTGCTACTCTTACTGTAAAGAGACCGTGGAATCCAGGGTGTACTCCGTCGAATACCGGGTACTCTATAGGGTGCCGGTAACGCAGGAAGTTGAGGCCGTAGTGCTTTACCCGATAACTCAGGCTATGGTGCTCGACCCTGGGACAAAGTTCTACATGGTAACTGTTCATTACAAGACGGTAATCGGCGTCGAGAAGGTCTGGAGGGATGTGCTGGTAGGCTATAGATGGAGCACTGGGTGGTGCCCGTACGGGGAGGGCCTCTACCACTGCCAGTACCACGAGCCCGTGTACGAAAAGAAGCCCTTCTGGGAGCCAAGTTACGGCATGGAGACGATGACCCTAAACGTCCTAAGCGTCGATGAGCTGAAGGGATGGCTAAGCTCAACGGGCGTTGAGTACTACATCGTCGATGTAAGAACGGTGGAAGCAGAAGGTATGGAGATGGAGGAGTTGGTAAGGGCGAGGTGAGGTTGCCGTTGTGACGTCCTTTGGACGTAAGCCTAGCATGACGGTGTTTAAATGGAATAGAAAGAAGGGCATAAGCACCGTACCGGCCCTCGTCGCAGCACTCATCGTTACGCTCGCCATCTCTGGCATAGTTATCGCCCTCACGCTCCAAAAGGTAAGGCTGCCGGGCTCTTCGATAAACGCGTACGCCCAGAGGGTAGAGAGGGAGACGAACATAAGGCTTACGTTAATCTATGTGGCGAACGGAAAGGCGCTGGTATCGAACGACGGCGACGTATCCGTAACTATAAGGAAGGTCATGACGGAGTGGGGGGAGCACGATGTAAACGTAAAGCTAGACCCCGGCGATAAAACCACGTTACAGGTAGGGAACGCGAACGACATAGCGGTCGTTCTTTCGGACGGGAGCGTAATAGTCCTGAGGGGTGGGAAATGAGGGGCAGGGGTCTTACGCTCGTGGCCGGCGCGCTCGCCATCATGGCTTTGACGGTGCTTCTGATATACGGGATTGCCTATTCGATGAGCGCGGCCGGGCTTAGCGTAAAGAAGGGATCCTACAGGATAAGCGGCCAAAGGGTACCTGAAAGGCTCGAGGTTTACGTTTACAACCAAAACCTATGCGACCTATTGTACAACATGAGCGGCTACAGGAGGAACGTAGCGACAGGGAGCTTCAAAGTGCTTGTTGTAAACACAGGCGGAACAGAGGTCAAAACAGACCACGCCGCCCTATTGGCTAAAGTGGACTCCGAGTACCTCGTCGACGAGGGGCCGTTCAAGAGGAGCCTGATGCCGGGAGATGCCGTAAGGGTAAATTTTCTTGAGCATAAAGTAAACTCGCTATACCCGCTGCCGCTTAGGGTCGTAATCCACACTAGGAGCGGTGGCGTATACTCATCCGAGTTCAGGCCGCCAGACCCATTCATGGTGGTGGACCTACAAGGCAACTCATGTACAGAGCCATGAAGCCTCCAGCAGGCCGTCTGGCCGCTGAGAGGGGCGACAGAGGGTTGGCGGGAACTGCTCCGATAGCCGTCATGGTCACCGTGGCAGTCGTGGTGCTGTTCTCAGCCGTCGCTACGCTACTCCTGTTTAACGCGCTTGGTATATCCATGAACGCCATCAACATGGCAAGGCAGGCAGACCTAGTGGCGAAGGAGGTGCTTAGGATATACAACTACCCTGTGGACGAGCATGGAAGGATAGCCGATCGCGTCATGGAGGCGGTCTACGGGAGGGTTCCTAGGTACACTATAATCAGCATATACGGGGACTGGGATGGCGTATCGAGGATAGTAAGGGTAACGTTCTTCGATAAAGGATGGAACGTCGTGTACGACAATGAAACGGACATAAAAGTGGGTGCAAGGTCCTACGTCCACCTAAGGCCGAGCACGATAGACCCGTCCCTTGCCGTTTATGACGACTGGAAAACATACTCTAGCACCATTCAGTACGTTCAGTTCCACACTGCGATAGGGAACGACTTCATAGCAGTACCATCCAGCCTGGAGATACCGGGAGGCG
Source organism: Candidatus Terraquivivens tikiterensis (assembly GCA_003056285.1). Classification (GTDB taxonomy): domain Archaea; phylum Thermoproteota; class Nitrososphaeria_A; order Caldarchaeales; family Wolframiiraptoraceae; genus Terraquivivens; species Terraquivivens tikiterensis. Next base: position 40,131 of record NDWU01000008.1, on the reverse strand, counting down.
TATTCAACGCGCCCGGTCAGCCTGGGGAGGGGCTGCCCGGAGTAGGGAGCACGTTGGAAGGCGGAGGGCTCGTTCCCTTCATGGTCGTGAGCTGGGAGTATTCGGGAGAAGGGCATACGGCAGGAGGCGTTCCAGAAGGTAGGATCAGGACGTACGTGTACTACGACCTTGAGGCTGAGAAATGGCTTGGGTACGATATTACCAAAAGCGGTACGCTAAGGGAGGGGGAATTTATCTCGGCTTACAAGGGCGGCGATGTTGGGGTATCAGAGGAAATAAACCGGGCAACTAAAGAGCTTTTTAAACATAAGCAGTTTCATAGCCACTTTGAGGTCGTTATAAAGCCAGGCGAGGGTAGTCAGCTTCTGATAGTCGCCAAAACATACGGTGGAGAAGTAGTTATCGGTCAAACGGATATGACGATAGACCTTCAGGATATTGCCAAGGCTGTTAGTGACTATGTATTTTCAGTAGGACAGCAATCTCAATCCAGTACGGGCAGTTCTGGTGTTGGAGGTTCCGGTGAAATTATTGGCGCTCAGTACGTGTGCGACAATCAGTACGGGTACACAATATGTGGCAGGCGGTGATGTGAGATGGGAGCATGGATAAACAAATTCACGGGCGTACTGCTCGGGATTGTTTTAGTTATAGGGATGCTCATAGGGTTATACGGCTATCCATACTTCTTTGAGCCTATTACAAAGACCGTTACGTGGAAGGAGACTGAAACATCAACTATAGTATCAGTAATTGAAAATACTGTAACCAAAACAACCACCAAGACGACTACTGTAACGGTTCCTGAAACTGTAATCGTTAATAAAACGGTTACGGTAACTGATACGTTTGCTATAATAACCGTACCTAGTGGGCTTAATCTAACTAAATATCGAACGTGGGAACTTTCTCCATTTTCTGTAGATTCTCCAGAACTAAAAAAAGTTGTATTTTATAATAAATTTGTACCATACTTTCTTTTTTGGGATAAAGCTTACGACGAGCCTGATAAGTTATGTAGAGTAGTATTCTGGACAGTAGTACCCAATCTTATATTAGAGATAACAAAGGATAATCCTGAAGCTCATGGTGCCATTATAGTCTTTGCAGATTACTCAAAATGTCCTCTCTGGAGAGCTCCGCGTAGCGAGGTAGAAAAGAAGCTGAACGCATCCGACGTTGTACATCTAGGTTTCTACCATACGGGCGCATTGTACTATGAGAAGAAGTTCAATGTAACGTTCGATTTGGCAATAATACCAGTATTCTACGAGGGCGAATACTATACAAGCGGCAGAACACCAGTAAGAATACTTGGAACGACTGATGATTTAAAATATCTAGCAGACTACCTCATTAGGAATTATCCGAATGTGCACGAAAAACTCAATTGGAGGTATATTACGGAGGCGCCGTACTATGGTTTCGATGAAAGAATCGTGTTGGCGCATTTGAACGTTATCAACCACTTCTGGTACGGTCATACATTTTACCGGCTACTTAACAGTACTGAAGGATTTGTGCCCTGGAGACCGATGGTAGCCCTCATAGTATTGGGCTCTCTGAAGTCTTTGGACGAGCTTCCGCCAGACGTTAAGATTGTCATGAGGGCATGGGTATACGCAAGGGCATGGTGGGAGCCGAACCCGGGGTGCGAGCCATGCACCTACCCATAAAGAATAGAAAAGGACAGATGGCAGCCCTATCGTTAGTCGTGCTCCTGCCCATCTCCGTAGCATTCATCCTCCTCGCATCTTACGTAGGTGTACAGCTGGGCGATGCGGTCTCCGAGTCTTCGAGGGACGTTGCGGCGATGTCGAGGGAGGGGAAGCACATACTCGAGATAAGGATAAGGCCCATTATAGATAACAGCACTGGGACCGTAGTTTATAGGTCCAGGGTGTGCATACTCAACAGGCACTACTCGAGCATAAGCCTCGATTACTTAGCGGTATTCAAGAAAGGCCACCGAATATCCCTTGAGAAGCCCATATTCTTTAGGCTAAGGCCTTCAGAGAACATAACCGTAAAGCCGAGCACCCTCGACCCATCGCTTTCTGTTTACGACGACGATTACTTCGGCTTCAAGAGGGACGTGGAATACCTGCTCTTCCACACGGTCCAGGCAGGGGTATTCATGTCCTCATGGGGTGGCATCGGATGAGTGTTGTCGACTGCCCCAGATGCGGCATGAAACTCGAGCACGGAATGAAATACTGCCCAGGCTGCGGCGTGATGGTAAGCCTGCTCTTAGAGGAGGCTAAGGAATCTGATAAGCTCAAGAAAGCGGAGGAGAAGGAGGCCGAGGGGAAGAAGGTAAAGGAAAAGAGGAGGCGAAGGGTTTGGGCAGGTGAGGCCGAGCCCAAGACCCGCGAGGAGGAGAGGGCATCAAAGGTACTGGACGCGCTCAGGCAGTACCTGATGGTCAACGTGTCCATACCCGTACCTCTGAGGGACGACCGTAGGGGCGATACGCTCGAGGAGTACCCCGTAGGCATCGCCAACGTCAGGATAGCCTACGACGGCCTCACAGGGCTCTACATGGTTACAGAGCCAGAGATGAGTGGTGTTGAGAAGCTGGTTTACGCGCTTACGGTCGACGCGATATACAGGAAGGCCGACGTCCGGGGGCTTGAGCTCGAGCTCTTAAGGGGCCCAAGAAGGGTCGGGGTTGATGGGGAGGACAGGGTAGCAAGCAAGATAGATGAGATGATATCTTCGTTCATGCGCGATTCCTTCAAAAAGGTAGGCGTAAACCCTGACGAGGAGTCCGTAGCCAGGGTAAGGTACTTCCTTAACAGGGAGATATTCGGGCTGGGTCCTGTAGACGTTCCGGCAAGGGACCCCAAAGTAGAGGACATCTCGTGCGTCGGCCCCAGAATACCCGTAAGGGTGGTCCACAGAGACTATGCACACTATCTGTACCTACAGACCAACATAATCTTTCCAGACGACGAGGCGCTCAACGATTACATGAACAAGCATGCCCACAGGGCCGGGAGCGTAATGACGGTTTACAAACCTTACGCAGACTTTGCCATGAGCGATAGGAGCCGTTTCGCGGGAATACTCGGAAGGGAGCTGACGGCCTACGGTCCGGCCTTCACCATAAGGAAGTTCCCGGAGGACCCATGGAGCCTTCCAAGGCTAGTGAACATGAAGATGCTTACGCCCGTCATGGCCGGCTACCTATGGTTCGCTTTGGAGAACAAGGCCCTTATAGGGTTGGCTGGACCTACCGGAAGCGGCAAGACCTCCCTCTTCACGGCCCTGCTTGCATGCCTGCATCCAAACAGCAAGATAATCACGGTCGAGGACGTGTTCGAGATAAACATACCCCACGAACACTGGCTTCCGATGACGACGAGAAGGCCTGCCATGATGGCCATAGGGCACCTGGATATCTCAGAGAGCGAGCTGATAGACATAGCGATGAGGATGAGGCCAGACTATTTGGTGATAGGGGAGGTAAGGAAGGACGAGTCCGTTTACTATCTGCTCAAGTCCGCCTTCACGGGCCACGGCGGAGGCTTCACGTTCCATGCAGGCTCTCCGCAAGAGTTCTACTCGCGCCTCTCGATAATGCTTAGGAAGACGGGCCTAAGCGAGGCCATGCTGACGTTCCTTTGGGGGTGCGCTATGACGAGCTTCCAGGATACTGCCCAAGGAAGGGTAAGGAGGGTAAGCAGCGTAGCGGAGATAATACCCAACCCCGAAAGCCAGACTGGCCTGGACGTAGTAGAGGTGTTCTCTTACAGGAAGGCCGACGACTCTTTCCACCCTGAGACGGCAGAGGAGGCCGTGGGGAGGAGCGTTAAGATAAAATGGCTTCTCGAGAGGACCGGGTTTAGCAAGGAATGGGCCGTAGGCCAGATCGAGGAGAGGGCCAGGCTCGTAGAGGAAGCATCCAAGAGCGACATGGGCCTGAGGGAGTTCCATAGGCTCGTGGCCGAGAGGCTTTACAAGAAGGTCGGAGCAAGATGAGGACGAGCTGGTTATACTACGGCATCGCGGCAACCCTGGCGGCCTCTTGGATCGTCTACGCCGAGCTCGTAGGGCCCAGGGATGTCATGTTTCTGGCGCCGGCTCCGGCCACGCTCTTCGCTGCCGTCCTGGGCAACCTCTTGGCGAGGCCCTTCTCGGATAGGCTTGCAGATTATTCGGCGAGGCTCGTCGAGAAAGGTGCCCTAAGGAAGACGCCTTTGGAGGTAGCCGAGGAGCTCGGTACCCACTTGGCGATGGCCTCGGCGGTCGCGGCAGCATACATAACTTCTGTCATTGTAACTGCCATGACGTTCCGGATGGTTCCGCCTCTTTTTCCGATGCTCTTTTGCCTCCTTCCTATAGCGCCCATGGCCCTGTCTTTAGCCAGCTACGGCAACAGGATAGTTGAGAGGAAGGAGCGCATAGACTCTGAGCTCCCGTTCTTCGCGGTCTTCGCGACGGTGATGAGCCATTGCGGCATGACGCTGTACGGCGCGATGAGGATGCTTGCCAGGACTGGCTCCAGGCTGTTCGAGCAGATGAGCCTCGAGTCGAGGGAGGTAGAGAGGATGGCAGAGCTTACTGGAAAGGGCGTCATCGAGTCGCTCGAGGCGAGCGCCATGAACAGCCCCCACGAAGGCTACCAGAGCCTAGTCCTATCCACGACGAGCGTATGGCGGATGGGCGGGAACGTGCCCATGACGCTCGAGGACAGGGCTGCCGAGCTCTTGAAGTCCCTTGAAGACAGGTTCGACAGGTACGCTGCGAACGTAGCGGTGATGATGGAGGTTTTTCTGATAGCCCTGTTGCTCCTGCCAATGGGCATAGCCCTTGCTACGATAGTAAACCCGGAGCAGGCTACGGGCGTGCTTACGGTCACGACGTGGGCCCTCCTGCCAGGGATGTCTTTCGGCATGTACGCCTTCCTTAGGCTGAAATCTCCGAGGAAGCCTGATGAGTTCGACGTAAGGCCCAAGCACCTTATCCTTTCGCTAGCGGCAGGAGCCGCTACGGCAGCGGCCCTACTATGCCTCAGCCTAAGCATGCCTTTGACCGTAGTCTTCACATCCTCCTCGGCCCTGGCATCCACGGTTCTGTACCTCATGCTCAGGAAAAGGATCTCAGAGGTCGAGGACGGAGAGGCAGAGCTTAGGAGGTGGCTTAGGGATGTGGCAGAGTACAGAAGGTTAGGTTACACGCCGACCGATGCGGTCGTGAGGACCAGGAGGCATAGGTACCGTAAAGGGTTCCAAAGCTTCCTTAGCTCGATGGCATCCAGGGTTGCGATGGGCCTAAGCCTCTGGGAGGCGGGTGCGGCTGCCAAGAGCTGGCTGACGAAGGTCTCCGTCTACGTTCTCAACGCCGTAAACGTAAGCGGAGGCGGATCCCCCCAGCTCATGGAGAAGCTCATCGAGCTTCTCAGGGGTTACGGCCTCGCCAGGGAGAAGGCCAGGGCCAGGCTATCCCTTTTCAAGTACCTAGCATACTCCATACCATTCATAACGTCCTTCATGATCACCATGATCATCCCTATACCTTCGTTCATGAGCATGGGCTTACCAGCCGAGGCCCATGGGAGCTTATCCGGCTTACTACCAGGTGTTAGCGTTAGCGCTGAGCAGATGCTCGCGATGACGGACACGAGCATGCTGATGATAGCGTTCGCCACGCTATCGTACACGCTCATGGTTAACAGGGCCTCCGATATGCACCCGTGGAACGTATGGAGGGTAGCCGTCGCCATGGTATGCGTCGCTGGAGCTTATGCGGCCGTTGGACCGTTAGCGGACCTTGTCGGCAGGCTTCTTGGAGGCTTCACGGGAGCGGGCGGTGGGTGATGAGGGCCTGGGCTGCGGCGATCATAGCCCTCTTGATGCTGGCGGCCGTCCTGAGCGCCGCCTCGGAGGAGAGGTACAGGGTTACGCTCTCGGCCTCCCCAGAGGGCTGTGCCGAGGCCCTCGAAGGAGCCGGAACCTACGCGAAGGGCGAGGAGGTTACGATAAGGGCCGTTCCGAAAGTTGGGTGCAAGTTCGTTAAGTGGACCTTCGTCAAGGGCGGAATACCGGACATACAATCCAACGTCTTCACGCTCTATGCCTACTCGGACATAGACGCCGTGGCTTTATTCGAGTACCTGTACGAGAGGCCGACGGAGGAAGGCGGAGAGGTAATTGAGAGGCTCTACGTATCATTCGCATCCAACGTCTCCAAGAGCATCCCGTTGACGCTCCCTAAGACTGTATTCGTCAGGAGGGGCGAGACCGTACTCTTCTCCGTACAGGAGGAGGTATTCTACGGAGACCTCAAGCTCGTATTCCTCTACTGGGAGGGGCCAGACGGCCTCAGGATAAACAGCCCCTCGGCATCCGTAACGGTAGAGAGGTCCATGACGCTCGTTGCCCACTATGCCGTGCTCAGAAAGTTTATCGAGGAGTACTTTCCGGAGAATGTTTTCACGGAAGTAAGGGTTGCAGAGGTTTCTTTGGGCCAGGACAGGGTAGCCAAGCCCGTCGGTTTGCTCGTGAAGGGAGCGAACGTAACCCTTCCGCTTGGCGCCAAGGTGCCCAGGCCTATGCTCAACCTGATAGAGCCCGTGTACGAGACGTACAGGGTCTTAAGGATATTCCTTTACTCTCCGGAAGGCGTGCCGGTTTACGTAAACGGCGCAGAGAAGCTGCTTGAGGTCGGGGAGAACAGGGTGCTCGTAAAGGAAGGCGATAGGCTGAGCGTGCTCGCCCCTGCGGAGAACCTCAGGGTTAGGCTCGAGAACATCTACGCCTCATCCCATGGCTTAACGATTCAGGGGAGCAAACACGGGGAGGAGGCCCTTCTCGAGGCCAGGGCAGACCAGGTCGACGCTGTGGTGATAACCTACTCCGAGAAGAGACATGCAGAGCTCCTAGGGATACCCATCGTAGGCTTCGGCCTTTACAAGGTTGCTGAGCTAGGCTACTCGTTCATCCCCAAGGAAGCACCGCCCGCCGCGGCCGTAGGCATAGTCCTCTCCCTGTTCGCAGCCGTGGCTGCCGGCTCTGTATTGGCGTACAGGAAGGCCTCAAGGGTTAGCGTGGCAAGGCTCGTCCCAAGAGGGGCGATTGCTGGCGTAATAGAAGCCCTGACCTCCAGGAGGCCGTCAGCAAGGCCTATGCACCCTGAGCCTAGCCCTAAGCCTGGCGGGCGCTTGCGGCTTAGGGCTCCAAGCTACGTGGCAGACAAGCTTGCTCAGCTGATGCCTTCAACGTCCAGGGACAATGGGCTGGCAGCTGCCGAGGCGCCCCAGACGCCGGTGTTATACGAACCTACCTTAAAGCCCGAGGACGTCGAGAGCTTTATGAAAGCCATAGAAGAGGGTAGGGGAGGCGAGTTCCCATCCTCCATAATGCAGCTGATCAGGCTGGACGAGGAGACCTTCGAGAAGGCTAGGGCATGCAAGGGCTTGAGGTTTAGGCGGGATTCAACGATACACGCCTACTCGAGGGAGGCTTCCATCCTAGCTGGCCTCCTTATGGAAGCTGACAGGCCTGTTTCGTACCTTTATGGAGGGGACGAGGCATCCAGGAGCAGGGTTGCAGAGGCAGCCGCAAGCATTGCCAGGATGGTCCATAAAACCGTCGAGGACCTAGAGGGGGCTGTTAAGGCTGCATCGAAGAGCCTTAGGAGGCTGGAAGATTACGGCAGGGCACTTCGAAGGGTTGCGGCCGGAGCGGGCGTTCTGATAACGAAGTCTGTTGACGTTGACTCTAAGATTATAGCGGCGGCCAGCCTTGCCGGGATTAAGATAATCGTCCTTTCGGACGTGGAGGTAGACGGCGGCGTACCCCTGAGGGAGCTTTCTGAGGAGGAGCTAGCAGGCATACTTGCGTCCATGCTGGCTGAGAAGGGGCTGCTGAGGAGGGTAGGGCTGAAGGACGTTGAGGAGGCCGCCCACATAGCTTCCATGCTGAGAGGGGTAACGACGCTCGAGGCCTTCGTCGGATTGGTTGAGAAGGTTCCATCCGACGAAGCTCTGAAGGACCTGTGGAGGTCTGAGCTGATGGCAACCTTCCCGACGCACGTGGAGAGGGCGGTGATGGCTGAGATACTGAGGTCATGCCCTACGTACGAGGAGGCAAAGGCCAAGTTCGTTACCGCCATGAGGCAGCTGAGCCCCGCCGCGGACGGTGAGGCTGAGTGGGCGCGATTCTTCGCAAAGCTGCGAAGGCTCGGCGTAAGGCTCGAGGGGAGCGTCGCTACCGACCGTAATTCTTGGAAAGCATCAGCCGTCGTGGGAGGGGATAGCTGCCCGCGGTGCGGCATACCTGTAACGAAGTACGGGGCCAACTTCTGTCCACGATGCGGAGCAAGCCTGAGGGTATCGGGGTGATGGTGCCGAAGAGGATCGTAGCGGTGTTCTCGATAGCCCTCATGGCGCTGATGCTTACGCTAACGCATCCGGCGCGCTCCGATGACGGAATAGGTCAAGCATGGCTTACGATAAAGGTCGACGAGCCCCAATGCGTCGGTGGCATAAGGCTCGAGGTAGACTACGAGGACGCGAAGCCTACAAGGTTAGACGGGTACACGTGGAAGGCCGGGCCCTTCAGGGAGTATGCTCAGGTGAGGTTAGCTGTGGACGTTGTCCCAGGAACTAGGTGCTACGCTGGGTGGCTGAAGGTCATGGCGTACGAGAACTATACAATCGAGGGAGCATCCTCGGCATCGACATGGCTGAGGGCAGGGGATAACCTTGTAGAGGTGCACATAACGTACAAGAGGCCCATGAAAGTGTATGCATCCGTAGCCGTTAACGGAGAGGCATGCCTGGATGGCATCAAGGCCAGCACTTGGCGTGAGGGCAAGGAGGTAAGCATAGACGTTCAGAGGGTCGCCGAGGGCATCTACAAGGCAGGGCCTTGGGTTGACGGCGAGCCTCTCAGGTTAGAGGCCATACCTAAGATCGGCTGCATGGTGGAGGGGTGGCTTACCGACGCGCCGACGGCCCTCCCAAACCCCCTATGGGTGACGGCTGAGAAGAACATGACGCTCAAGGCAATCCTCAGGCCGCTTAACGCTTTGCTACCGGAGCAGGAGGCTTACAGGACGTACGGCATGGGGTTCTCGATGGTAAGGGTCGAGGCAAGCCCTCCCGATGCTGGAAAGGTTAGGGTATCGACGGTGCCAATCACGCAGAGGGGGCTCGGCCTGAAGGGGAAGATGGAGCTGTGGGTAGAGCCGGGTACGACCGTATACGTAGAGGCATATCCCCTGGGCTGCTACGAATTTCTGGGCTGGACTGGAGAGGAGCATGCCGTAAGGAGCCTAGGCAGCTCAGAGCTCGGAAGCTTCGTGGCAAAGGATGGTTACGCTTTCATAACGGCGGAGTTCAGGCAGATGGACCCGTGCCCTTACGTGGTGTTGGGAGATGCAAGGATCATGACCTACGAGCAGCTATGGATGCTGCTAGGTTGGGGGCTCTTGGGCACGTCTTTGGTAGGGAGCACTTTGACGGTACCGTATTTCAAGAGAAGGCTTGAAGAGGTGCGAAGGCGTCGGGCCTCTCAGGTAGAGAGGAAGCTGGAGGGCCTGAGGGAGGCCGCGGGTGAGCCGGTGAATGGCATCTTCGCGTTCTATCCTGGAGAAGGCATGGCGCCTGGGATGGAAGTCGACGGGCTTAGGCAGTTGCTGACGGATGGGTGCAGGCTTACCCTTTCTGAGCTCGCCCTCAGGACGAGGGGAGCAAAAGGAAGGTTGCTAAACGCCATATTAAGGGAATGCAGGGAGATGTACAGAACGTATCTAAATCCCGAGCACCTTCGTTGCATAGCAGGGTCAATAGGAGCATACCTAGCATGGCTCTACCTGGTACCTTCGAGCAGGAAGGTATTCGAAAGATGGATCGAGCGCGTACACGGTGCGAAAACTGAGGAGGATGCCGTACGTTACGTAAGGTTGCTCAGGGAGGATGATGTGCTGAGGAGGCTTCAAGAAAGGGACGTCTCCAAGCTTTCCGCCGCCCTCATGGAGAGCGGCCTCATGGATAGGTTCCTGGAACCTCCTGCCCCGCTGAGGGAGGCGCTCGAGGAAGTTTACGTGCGGGTATACGGTGAGAGGCCGCCATTCAAGGATGTGGAAAAGCCCTCAACACAGCAAACACGGCCTCTAGAGGAAGCCGGCGCTATACCTGAGGATGGTACAAGAAGGTGCCCATACTGCGAGGCAGTCCTAAAACCTTCATACAGATTCTGCTTAAGTTGCGGAGCCGAGCTTAAGGGGGTACGGAGAGAAGGTGTTGGGCAGGAAGAGCGCCCGGAGAAGTACGAGTGTCCGTACTGCGGCTCCTACGTCAGGGAATCCGATAGGTACTGCATGGCATGCGGAGCAAGGCTAACAAAACAGAAGGAAATGGAGGCTCCCGAGGGGAAGCCTGCCGAGGCCTTTAGGCCAGAGGAGGCAGGGCCGGCTGCAGGGATCTTAGGGGAGCTTCCGGAGGAGCTCTTCAGGGAGCTGGACGAGCTGGGCATAAGCAGGGAAGATTTTATCAGGGTAGCAAAGAGCATAGCAGAGTCCGGCAAGGCGGGCGATAGGGTTGAGTGCTACAGGGCCGCTCATAACCTTCTTAGGAACGCCAGGCTAGACGAGGACACGATCGTCGCGGCCATGCTAACGGTCGTCGATAAGCTTGAGTCTGCAACTAAGCTTCTCTCGAATGTAGGGGAAAACGGGAAGCCTTCCTTGGAGCATGGTGGGATCCGCGAAGAATATAAGAAGCTTTCGGCGGAAGTCGCCAAGGATGAAGAGCCTCCCCGACCAATAACCGGCAAGATCGAGGCCGTACCCGGAGACCTGATAATCTTCGAGGGCATAGGCTGGTTGGTACCGCCCGGCCTGATAGTAAAGCCCATCAAGCTAACCGAAAGGATGGAGGTCGTATCCCTCGAGGGCGAGCGCCTGGAATCTCTCGTGAAGCACGTGAAAGCAAGCCAGGAAGAGGGCAGGACAGTCGTCGTACCGCTCTCGAGGCCGACGTACCCTAGCCAGATAACGGACAAGAGGAGCGATGCGAAGTTAGGTAGAGCGTACGTATCCAAGCTCTGTAAGCTCCTGAACACCGGTGCCCTAGACCTTTCCAAGGCCGTCGTGCTGATCGTGGAAAAGGCATACATGGCTTACCTAAGCGACCTGAGGGTGCTCGGGAAGATGAGAAGGGTTAGGAGGTTCCTCGTGGATGCCGCCCGCGGCGCTGAGGCTCTCAAGCAGACAGGCGGAATAGCACCCAAGGCAGCAATGGCCCTCGGCCTGCTCCAGCAGCTGGAAGCCGGCCTAGCTGCGGAGCTTAAGAGGTGCATGGAGGTTGACAGGAAGGGTGCCGGAAGGATGGCCGTTAAAGCCCTGCTATCCGGCTTCATGGATCCAGAAGAGCTGGAGGCTTTGGCAGAGGCGGTCCAGGCGGTTTTGGACAGAGGAGGCACGCTGGACGACGCATGGCTAAAGGAGATGGAGCTCGAGGGGTATGGAGGGATGCTAAAGGACTTGGGCCTCGTAAGGTGAGCTGGTATTGAGGCCTCCGATTGTTCTTACGCTCAGCGTGCTGTCCATCTCGACACCCCTCCTCTTTCTATTAACAGCCATCGTGCCGGCATGTGCCCAAGAGCCATCCTTCAGGTTCTCTTACGAGAGGCTTACGCTCGACGCAGGCATCACCGCCATAAGCCCTTATGGGGATGGCTTCGTAGCCGTAGGAAAGGCCGGAGCTGTCATAATCTACAAGGACTCTAGGCTCCATTCTGAGAAGGTCGTCGGTAGCGACCTCGTGGACGTAGACTGCGGCGAAGGGTTCTGCGTTGCCGTCGGAGCCGGGGGAGTGCTCGTCGTTATAAGGCCGGACGGGATGAGCTTTGAACCTAGGAGGGTTCTTGGCGAGAACGATAGGCTGAGCGTAGTTAAGGTAAGCGGGGAAAGGGCGGCGATGGCATCGGGCAGGAGGTTACTCGTGTACAAAGCCGGAGCCGTAGAGTCCATCCTTGACGTTCCCATCGACGTCGTCGATTTGGAGTGGTCCGGGGACGATAGGGTCACGGTTTTAGGATCCAGCTCCACCCTCTCGATCAGCCTGAAGGACGGAGAGCCTATCCCCCCTCAAAATGAGCTGCAGCTCGGTAAGGCCAAGGCTAGGAGCATGCACCTTCACCTCGGCGGCCTATGGGTTCATGCCGATGACGGCATCTACAGGCTCGATGGGGGTGCTCCGAGAAAGGTAGTAGACGGAGCGTACGCGCTCGCTAGGAAGCACCCTAGGGGCTTCGTGCTCGTAGGCCGTGACAGGGTTGTGTTATACGACGTAGCCGAGAACAGGACTAGCCTGCTCTCGACGGTCTGGTTCAAAGTGGCCGATGCGGCCTACGGCAGGCTGGGCACGATCCTGGTAGGTGAGAGGGGAGAGGTAGGCGTGCTGGACGAAAAAGGCCTTAAGCTCTTAACGCTCCAGGCCTCTGAGTACGCAGCCATAGCCGGAACGGGGAACGGAGCCTTCGTAATCGGATCCAGGGGAGAGGTCTTAGAGTACAGCGGTGGCTTCTTCAGGGCGGTAGGAGAGGTTGGCGACGAGCCTAGGGCTGTCTCTGCCATTCCAGGAGGGAGGGCTGTAATCCTCGGCAAGAGGTCCATATGGCTCGTAGGCCCTGGCTACCTCAGCAGCTTAAGCCTAAGGGTTTCGGCGGGCGATTTCAACGCTATCTCTCCGTCCGGAGACGGGTGGCTCGTCCTCGCAGGAAGGGGAGGCAGGCTCGTCAAGGCATCGCTAGAGGGCGATGTGGTGCCCATCAACGCTACGGGCAGGGACCTACTGGCCGCCTCGTCGAGCTATGCCGTGGGTGAAAGGGTCGCCGTCAGGATCGCTCCACAGGTCGTGGTGGCTGAAGTCGACGATAGGCTCGTAGGGGTAGCCGAGACAGAGTGTTCAGGGATAGCAATAGCGGAGTCGGGGAAGGTAATCGTGCTCAGGGACGGGTCCGTAGCGGCACTCAGCCTTGGCAAGCACAGGCTGAGAACGATATCGATGAGGCCTGACGGCTCGTACGCCCTGATAGGAACGGCCGACGGCTCTTTGATCCTGTTTGACGGATACGCGGCATGGGCTCTGCCCGTAAGCGTAGGAGAGGAGGTCAAGGGCATAGCCTGGACCGGTAAGGATGAGGCCCTCGTGATGACGAGGAAGGCTCTATACAGGGTCAAGGAAGAGCATTATCCTCAGCCATCGCTCAGGATCGAGCTCCAGAATAGGTTTTTTGAGGTCTACGCAGGCTCCTCGACCGTCGTACCGTTCACGCTAGCCCCCCTCAACGGCTTCTCGGGGAAGCCAGATGTAAGCGTAGAGAAGATTGGTATGGGTGAGTACATTGCCCTCAGGACGCCAAGCATAGCGCTTAAGCCCATGTGCCCAGTCGATTCAAGCATCTTAGCGACAGCCTCGGATGACGCTCCAGAAGGAGAGGCTAGGATTAGGATAAGGGCCGACGGAGCAGAGGCTGAGGTAACGCTCATCGTGAAGAGGCCCCGGCATGAAGGCGGGCAGCAGGCTCTACCCATTGTGCTTGCCATCCAAGCTGCAACGCTCTTAGGGGCTACGCTCCTGGCGTACTTTGCTGTCAAGAGGTTTTTGAAGGGCAGGAGAGGTTCTATGCAAGCTCCGGGAGAGTGGGATGGGGAGACATCGTAGGGGCGTGGAGAACGATGCATTGGGTTAGAAAAGGGTTGAACGCCGGGACGATGTGGCTGTTCCTTCTGGCCATCTTCGCCTTTGCAACCCTGAACGTGCCAGCCTTCCCTCAGATTGTTAAGGAGGTATTCGAGGGCTCGATATACAGGCAGTCCGGGGACATACATCCGGGTGGTAATGGTGAGGTGGACCTGGCTTTAACGAACGTGTACGGACGGGATGTATACGTGTACGGGATAGAGCTGTTCGTCGAGGCTACGGGGTACGTCGGGTCCCTAAGCCTGGATAGACCGGTCAGGTTGGGCGTGAACGAGACCAAAAGTGGTCTATGGGTTCCAGTTAGCCTTCCGCCTATGGCTCCAACGGGTAACGTAAGGGCATACGCGCACGTACGCACGTCCATCGGGGATGAGCCCAACGTGTTCACTGTAACGGTTCATGATGTGTGCTGCATACAATCCCTGCCTTACAGGAGCTTTAAGCTTGAAGTTAGGGACTATACGGGAGGGAGCGCTGTACCCTACACGACGGTTACGATGAAGAGCTATTCGACGGGAATGACTTATACGTATTCGTCCGAAAGCGGCGTAGTGAACGTTGATAGGCTGCACGACGACTACTATGAGGTAACCGTGTGGTACAGGTCCCCGTACGACGGCAGGTTGGTTAACGTACACAGCCCGGCTCCGTACTCCCTCTACGAGTTGGCATCTTCTGGTATGATAAAGACAAAGGTATTCGACGTGCAGCTTAAGGCGAGGGATATTTCTGGAAGGCCCTTGAACGCTACTGCCTATCTGGGAAACGTCGAGCAGCGTCTGGATAACGGTTTCGCGGTGTTCAGGAACGTGCCCTACGGGAGGTACAACGTATCGATAGAGCACAGGGGCGTCGAGGTATTCCGTGGGAACGTAACGGTTACATCTCCTGTCCCGCCGCTTATGGTCGGAGCGTATATCAACGCGACTGCCGCTGTTGGCGACATAATCCTGGACCTAAGGGATGCGGATGGTAGGAGAACCCTGATGGAGTTTTCCGCCAGGATCTCCGGTATGGGAATCCATGAGGAGAAGCTAGGGAGGGAGAGGTTGTGCTTCTATGCCTTACCAAAGGGCGAATACGACGTAAGCGTTTACGCGTATAACCGATATCTGGGAAAGAACGTCACGGTCGGCCATTACAGGGTGAGGATACCTGAGAACCATGGCGAGAACCTTCTCAACCTATCTGTATTCGACGGGATGATCGTGTTCAAGGACTATTCAGGAGATGCTATGGACATAAAGAAGGCGTACATAGAAGGTAAGGAATGGAAGGTGACCAAAGGCATCCTTGAGCTTCCTGACGCGACAGAAGGGGAATACCGTATCGAGGCGTACTGGATGGGCATAGGAGTGTTCGATGGTGCCGTAGCGCTGACGAAGGAACGCAGGGTGGCGGAGGTCAGGCTGAAAGTTTACGACGTGGCATTCAGGCTGAAGACTATGGACGGCTCACCGCTCTCATCCGGTACTGTCGTCGTCTCGGGCGATGGTTTCGAATACGGTGCTCGGTCTAACGTCGATGGCGGTGTCGCAAGTTTTCAGGACATGCCCGAGGCGCCGTACAACCTGACGGTTACGCTTTGGGATAGGAAAGTGTTCTCCGCGAAGGTCTACGTCAGGCAGGGCGAGTACGATATAACCGTAGATGCGTACGACGTCAGGGTCAGAGTGGCCGACCAGTACGGTAAGCCTGTCGAGGCCGTGGAGGTAACGCTCGGCAAAACGAGGGCTGTTACGGATAAGACAGGCGTCGCCATGCTTGGCCAGGTACCATCCGGAAGGCATCAGCTGAGGGCAACGTACAGAGGGTTCACGTTAGTCGAGAGGGAAGTAGCCGTCATGGATAAGGACATGTACTTAGCAGTCCCCTTATACTCTCTCAGGGTAACCGTCCTAAACGAGCTCGGCTCTCCTTTGGATGCCGATGTTGAGCTGAGCAGGGGATTCTTGCTCGTAGACAAGAAGTATGGGAGCCTCGCGGAGTTCCATAACCTACCGGAAGGAAGGTACACGTTGAAGGCCTACAGGGGCTCCAAGGGCGTAGAGCAGCAGATCTCGGTACCAGGCTCGGGCGACGTCAGGGTAAAGCTTCCGGTAGTAGCTGAGCTGGGAGGGGTTGCATTGGGTATGGACGACCTTTGCACGATGGCATTGCCCATGATGGCGGCTGCCGTAATCGCTGGGGCCATCCTGACGGCGAGCAGGCTATCGAAAAAGGTTAGGAAGTGTGATCATTGAGCCCCTCAAGGCCAAAGCCTTAGAAACTTTAGCTATGGCACCAGGCACGTTTCTCAGCCTGACGACGAATTCGACAACCCTCCTTCCCGGCGATCTAACGCTACAGAAAATTTCTTTAACGTGTCTGCTCTTTATACACTTCAATTCATTCCAGGAGTTCATTTTATTCATGTTAATTAAGAAAATGACGCGTGCTGTGCATCCTGAATAGTCTATTTCCGTGAGGGCCAAGTTGGGACGGAGATGATTAAAATGGAATAGCACTTCTCCCTTGCCTTTTACACCAGCCGATGTTGGGCCTCACAATGGCCTGTGAGCTGGCGGGGCTGGTGTAGCTCTAAGTCGCCAGCCGAGATGAAGCATTGTTAGAAAGTATCAGCAAGCTTACTGTCAAAGCAAGAAGCCCACCGGCTTGTAGCCGCGTTTGGCTCATGGGCGAAACTAGTACTCTATTGGCACCGTCCTTTCTAACGTCTTGGTTATTGGGTTCACCTTAAATCGTAGGATTTCTAATGCTGTGTACCCCAGTATTGGTTCTTCACATTCAGGCCCTATTGCTATCGGCACGGTTCGCTTAACTCCGTTAATCTCCAGCTTGGCCTCAGTCAATCCACGCTTCCTAAAGCTTCCATCGCTAAGCTTGACTTCAATAATTTCTTCGACCTTTAGACCGATCCTAGAAGCTAATGACTCGGGTATCTTCGTAAAGGTAGCTCCCGTATCAACCAGCATCTCTAACTCAACGCTATCGATAGGTCCGTAAACTCTAGCCCTTACCCTAGTCTCGCCCAACCCTTCCCAAAATTATAAGCCTCGGTTATTAAGCGTATATACATCGCCGCAAGAAAACTATTAAGTTCCTCATTTAAATGTTAGATAGCGCCAGGATGGG
Source organism: Candidatus Terraquivivens tikiterensis (assembly GCA_003056285.1). Taxonomy (GTDB): domain Archaea; phylum Thermoproteota; class Nitrososphaeria_A; order Caldarchaeales; family Wolframiiraptoraceae; genus Terraquivivens; species Terraquivivens tikiterensis. The sequence goes on along the minus strand of NDWU01000008.1, from coordinate 23,279 downwards.
GATGTCCTATCCCAAACCGTCTAAGCCCTGGTAGAAGCTTACGTTTTTATACTGGAAAAGACCGAACGTCGAGTACTCTTTTTAGAGGTGTTTTGTCGAAACCTTCTTCGTCTGATACTATTTTCTCTGCCCCTTCTCTCAGAGCCACGGCTAAGTGCAGCGCATCTTCATAGTCTAAGCTCCTCCACTAGTTCTACAGCGGTCACCACATCGGCAGTCGTGAGAGTTATCGAGAGGCCTAGGAGGCTTATAACGGGATTAACTAAAGCCTCAACAAATTCCTTATCTTTCAAGCTCCTGCCGGTAAGGCCAGCTAGGATAACCGGCAACTCATAGAGTGTCAGACAGGAAGTTAGGAACCTTCCATGACTGGCCTTCTCGATCTCCTTTACCCATCTATAGGCTACGGTCCCGAATTCTGGATGACCGCCCAGCCAGTATACGAACACGTTAACATCTACGTAGATTGTCCGCTCCACCGCTTCTTAATCTCTTCAGCAACCTTTTCCACACCCACAACAAAACTAACACCCATAACTTTCACCCTTTATCCAAATTTACATAACATCTGTGAGCGCCCCTTCCAAGTGGGCCCTAAGATTTCCATAGTTGGCTATGACTAACTTCTTAAACCTTTTTCAAGACCTCACCATCCAGCCTTGTGGCTGTAGGCTCAGCAAACTTCATCCACACAAGATTTTATGCATTAAGATGATGAGAATATGAGCGCTCAACCCGTCGGTTTGAGCCATGTTTTAGAGAGGCTTAGTTAATTCAAGCTCGGCCATGATCGCCCCTCCTCGCTTCATGTCTCTGCATGTATTCTTTTATGGCTTTTTCGAGCTCCTCACTAACCCTTCTGCTGGATCCTGTCTTGTCTACTACGAATTTAACCCATTCTTGCCAGATTTTTGGGTCCACCGCTATGGAGGTCTTCTTCTTAGCTTGAGTGGTCATCTCTATTACCTTTGTAACTTTTGTGGTATTTACCCTTTTACCGTAAGGTTTATATAATTACCTTAGGCGGTATGAAGGTAGGAGTGGGTGAGGAAGAAATGGAAGCCGTTAAGGCGGTAGCCTTCAAGCACAACGTTAACGTTAAGCCTTTGCTCCAAACGTTCAACGATATGGTGAAAGAATGCATACGGTATGCTCTAGACCACAACGTAAGCTCACCTATGAAGGTCGAGAGGGCCCTATACGACGAGTTCAAGCGAAGATACGGACTGGCAACCCATTATTGCATCTCAGCATCGAGGGTCGCCTGTGGGGTAATCCGTTCATGGAAGAGGCTCGTCAAGAAAGGAAGGGCTGATCCGAGCGACCCTCCGACCCTCGATGCTTTATCCATGAGGCTTCAGAAGGAGCTCATGCGATTCAAAGGAGATAGGATAGTAATTACGACAAGGCCGTATCATCATGTTGAGGTTCCGCTAATAGTAGGCTCATATCAGAAAAGATTCATCGATGCATGGAGGAATGGGGAGCTGAGTTTAGGCGAGGTAACGCTTCTGGAGGATAGAGCCGTCATAGCTTTCAAGAAAACAATCGAAGAGAAGACCCCAAAGGGTTATGCCTCGATAGACGTAAACCTGATGAGTATAGACTTCCTTAAGGTAAAAGGAGGCTTAGCAGAATATCGGAAGGTCGACTTAAAGAAGCTGTATGGGATCAGAGTACATTACTTTGAGAAGCGCAGGAAGATCCAAAGCTTCTCGAAATATAACCCGATAACATCAAAGAGGCTCATGCAGAAGTACTCCAGGCGCGAGAGGAGAAGGGTGAACGACATGCTCCATAAGGTAACCACGAGCATAGTTAAAGAGCTATCCCAGGAAGGGCTTGCTCCCATATTTGAAAATCTTAAAGGCTTGAGCTATAACGCTACGAGGAATAGATATGCAAAGCAAAAGAACCGCAAGGTCGCGTCGCTACCGTACAGAAAGGTCCAGAACTTCATAGAGTATAAGATGGCGTGGCTGGGCTACAGAACCCACTACGTCTCAGCAAGGAACACTAGCAAGACCTGCCCCAGATGCGGGCGTTTGTCCAAGGCAGATGGGCAGGCCTTCAGGTGTGTGCACTGCGGCTACGAGGCGGATAGGCACTTCGTAGCCTGCGTGAACATGCTCAGGATGTGGGGACACGGGTTCGCCCCGAAGGCCCTCGATGAGATGATCGAGAGGGAAGGGTTGGGTAGAGATAAAAGTAACAAAAGGCTATGTATCTCTACTTAACTCAGAACCCCTCAGCGACCCTATGGTTCTTCATAAGGTCCGTGTGAGCTTTGGGTTCTTCATCGGGGCAAGGCTTAGATACACAGCCCTACATATAAGCGTTCGGATCCGATGCCGTCGCCGGATGGTTGGTTATCCCTCGGCCGTGAGCTACCCACGGCTGAAAGCCAGCGGGCTTCCTGCTTCAAAGATGAAGCTTGCGGGAACCTGGATTAGTTCCCGTAGGGGCTCCACCTCAGCAGGCGGATCAGGGCTGCCCCATCCCCTCATCTTTATTCTACATGCAGAAATCCAGTCCCTATAAGGGTCTTCGTAGCCTAGCCCTTCCGAGGTACCCCTTGGGGGAACATCCACCACCACACAAGCAGCTCTTTCAGCCTTCTCGTGCAGTAAACGGATGAACTTTCCCCAAGAGGCATCAAGTATTCTTTGGGCTAAGTTGTGGTTTCTGACCATATTCCTAATGTTTAATTTTTCCACGCAGATTACGTCGTAGTTGTTTACGTAGAACCTTGATAACTTGTGTAGGAAGTCGTTTCTCTGGTTCACGAGCCTCTCGTAGACTTTTGCAAGCTTTACTTTCATCTTCTCCCTATTCCTTGAGCCTTTCTTTTTTCTTGAAAGCCAATGCTGAAGAATCTTTATCCTATCAAGCGTTTTCTGGTAGAACCTTGGGTTCTCTATCTGCCTACCATCGCTGTCAGTTAGGAAATGTTTTATCCCAACGTCTATTCCTACGGCTCTCTTATGCTCTGCTTTTTTGACTGCTATTTCTCTTTCAACGCATAGGCAAGCGAACCACTTGCCAGAGTTATGCCTCTTGATTATGATTTGCTTTATCTCTCCTTCGACTTCTCTATGGACTCTTATCGGGATATCGCCTATCTTCGAGAGGTGTAATAGGTCAAGCCTCTTACCAGTCTTTATTAACTTGAACCCGCTCTGGTTGTAAACAAAGGATTTATACCACCCTTTTCCCTTGAAGCGGAGCCTTCCAACATGCTTACCGTTCCTCTTCAGCCTTGACAAAGCCTTCAAGTTGGAGTATAGCTGGTGGAGGACCATCTGAAGAACCTTTGAGTAAACCTTGCTGAGCTCAGGCCTTTCAGCCTTCAGCTTAGGCAGCTGAGCTTGGAGCTCAAGCCTGCTCGGAATTCTTTGCTTCCCGTTCCACTGTGCTAGAAAGTAGTTGTAGGTCTGCCTGCACAGCTCTAAGGTCTCTAGTAGCCGTTCATCTTGACCCTTCTTCGGGTAAAGCCTGAACTTGTAGGTCAATTGGACTTTTTGCATTCACTTCCCCTTCTGTTCTTCTATGTATTTCTGTATCGTTTCATCCGAAACATGTCCATAAATCGAGATGAAGTATGAGAAGACGATATACAAATGCTCGCTTTCATCCCACCCATGAATGGTGTGGGATTTCCCGCTCACATTGTTAAAGGCCTTCCCCTACCGTTGATCCGTGCGACAACAACGTTCAATTCATTATACCTTTAAAAATTTCCCACAAATCCGGTACAAGGACCGCGTTGAATCACTATCTTTACATTAGCAGAGCCATTAGATTAAAAACGATGTGGATGAAAAATGGTTAAGGAATACTGCAAGCCTCAGTCGTTGGTTCGTCGGCGTACTCCGCTCATCCGCTCGAACAGCACGTCAAGCGCGGAGCCGAGCCTGACGTTTATGCGCCCTAGGTCGTACTTTATCTCCGGTAGCCTTTCGACAAAGCTCCCAAGAAGGTTTATGGGCACTATCGCCACACCGCTCTCGACCTGCTTACTCGAGCCGTAGAGCGTCAATACGACAGGTATTATCTCGACGGCCACTCCTCCGCTTCCGAGAACGCTTAAAATGTATTCAGCTAACATTCGGCACCTCGCCACCTGGCCCTCTAATATAGAGGACAGCCTCTTTCCGCTCAAAACACTGCTCCACCTTTTACAGTCAAAAACCAAGAGGGTGGAATCCTTTCCGGCCATCACGTCCACCTCGAACCTCTTCTCCAAGAGACGTAGCCTCACGTTGGTCAGCACGCTAAACCCGTACTCACCAAGAATCTTTGCTGAGAGCGCCTCAAAATCCTTCCACGATACGTGCCTAGCAAGGGTTTCGGCAGGAGCACCATCCTTAAGGCACTCTAGAACGATGGATAGCCTGACGTCGCCGGCAACCTCGATACAGTCTACGTCGAACCCCTCGCCGAGCAGCCTCGAGACGACCTCTAACGCAACGTCCCTTGAGACCATGCTGTGCTCGGCCAATGCGTCAACCGTTGTCCTACTTCCATGCGACGTGAGCTTAAGCAAGTTTTCAGCAACCCTCGTAACTATTTCCGGCCTTATGTTGAGATTAGACGAATAGGTCCTCATTCCTATCCCTCAAGATGACGGAAGCTGGTACTTCGCCCCTCAAGTATCTGTAACCCCTGATTATGGCAACCGGTATCCCCTCAGCCGCCTGCCCTATTACGAGCTCGGCGGCGCTGCACAGCTCGTCCGCGACGCACGTAATCTTTGAGCGGAGGGCTCTCCCGAAAAGGTCCAGCTCACCCCTCCTATCCCACAGCGGTTGTATGCCGCTACAGCCTATCGCCACGTTTACTACGCCCCTACGGAAAGGCCTGCCCTGCGTGTCCGATATTATAACGGCAACCCGCGACCCAGTAAGCCTCTCTATTCCTTCCCTTATCTTCTTAGCCGAAAGGTCCGGGTCATCCGGCAGCGTGACGACGCTCTCGTCCTCGGAGGCGTTGGAGGCGTCCACGCCAGCGTTAGCGCAAACGATCCCGTGCTTCGTCTTGGATATTATTATCCCGTTTTGCATCCTTACTATGCTCCTCGATTCCCTCAGCACGACCTCTACATGCCTAGGGTCCTTTCCGGCCTCTTCCGCTATCCGCTTTGCAAGGTCGGATGGCTCGATGTCCTTGAGCTGTATTATCTTCCCCTCGGCCCTGGCTACCGCGACGTGCGTGACGACGATCACGTCCCCATCCTTTATTCCGACGCCCATCTTTTTTGCGCCCTCGACTATCATGCTTGCCAAGTCGTCGCCAGGCCTGATTATCGGCATGCCCCTTATGCCTATAATCTCTACGCTACCGCTCAACGCTCTAACCTCCATAGATGTTTATAGCCATTTGTTTATGGAGGTTTCCCCCACATCCTTCATCCCCTTCACCGCGGCTACGAGCCGCTTATGGGATAAGGGTACTAGGGCTTTCTGCGAGAAAGGCATCCTGCTCGCCCCATCCGAGGTTTTCTTTAATAAGATGTTTATGCAGGCTATTGGATGGGAATTTTCTTCTATTTCGTATTTTCTACATTCGAAGACCCAACCGTTTCAGGTTCTCGTTTCTCCGCATACCTGGAGGTCTTAGAATTCCCCAACATCTTTTAATAAGGGAACCCGAACCACCTGGCCTAACCTTCCTCTACTGTAGAGCGTCACCGTTGTGGGATTCATAGACTTTCATCCCTTCCCCCTCACCTCTACCGTTAGAGGTTCATGGAGTGCGGTGCATGGTAGGTATAGAGATTAGAATACTGTCCAAACTATAAGCTATTAGTAGACTTGAAGTCTATATTTTATTCACTACTATATTAGTTTTTACAAAAATATTTAAATAATATTTGTATGTAAACAATACAAATGTCTATTAAAATAGGGCTCAGAAAGAAAGTCGTAGACACTTTGATTCTTGTAGCTAAGAACATGGGCTCTCCGCTTGAGGTATCAAAGGAGCTCAGGGTGTCGGTGTCGGAGGCGAGGACGCTGTTGGAGGAGGTTAGGAGGCTCGGCCTGGCAAACCTCGACGAGCATGGAAAATACTGTATGGATATCATCACCTCCTCTGCAATCTCGACGCTGTTGGAAAAATACCCGCTCAGAAAAATCCTCTCTGGAATAACCCCTGTAGTACTGGAGGCCATGATGGAGCCTATGACAGTCGCAGAAGTTGCGAAAAAGATCGGAGTTGAGAGGGAGACGGTCTATAGGGTCATCAGAAGGCTCCCACAAATAATCCAGAGAAGCGAGCGTGGATACCAGCTCATAGGAGACCCGGTTTTGAGATACATTATCATCCAGTTCGCAAAGGTCGCGAGGAAGGTCGGCTTTGAATTTGAGGAGATCGTGCGGTTAAACGCGCACTCGCTGGTCAGGACTGTTAAGCCGCTTAGCGCGGAAGAGGGCGAGCCGACAGCTTTTACGGCATTTGGAAGATACGGCATAGGGCTGGCTGGCGGGAGAGAATACTACTACGTGGTTCCTCCGAGGAGGCTCTCGCCAGAGGAGGTTTTGTTGCATGCCCTAAAAGTTTCTAAGAACGCGGACGATAGGGCCAAAGCTGCGCTACTGTATGCTAAGCTCCTGCTCGAGGGTAAGACAGAAGGGAGTAAGCTGATAGCTCTCGCAAACAAGCTCGACCCATCCGGTGAGCTGAGGAAAATCGTCTACGATATGGATCGATACGTTAGAGGGCTGTCATTGGATAGGCCCGAGCTCTTTATACCTAGGAGAGAGCTACTCGGGTACGCTGAAACTTACGGCATCAACATTAGACAACTTGAGCCCGCACCCATTTCAGAGGATTTCTTCTGGAAACTTGGAGGTGCGTTAGAGAATAGGGTCGAGGCGTACCTGTTCGGGGGAGCTGCCATGATGCTTCGAGGCTACAAGGCTGCGACAGTAGATGTAGATCTAGCCGTGAGGAGTCACGAATATTTGGTCTGCTTAGATAAGGCCTTAAGGTTGATGGGTTATAAGCTGGTTGGAGACCCGGACGAAGGTTCCTTGGAAAGGGGTGTTCCAAGGATTTACTCGAACGGGGAGCGCCCTAAGGTTGAGGTATATCTTGGCAAGATATCCGGAAAGGTTACCATTACAGGGTCCATGCTAATGGTCGGGGAAAGAAGGGAATACGGCAACCTCATCCTTGTACTGGCCTCGGACGAGGACTCCGTGCTGTTAAAGCTGTTAACCGAGAGGCTTCGGGATCTAATGGACGCTGAGCTTATAATACGTGGAAGGAAGGAGCCGCTCGATTGGGACGCGATAGCGGATAGGATAATCGAGCAACACTCGATCATGAAATCCTACATCGGAATAACCTTCTTCGATGGAATAAGAGACCTAATCGAGGTTAGAGGGATATTCATCCCGCGCAATGTGGTGAAGAAGTTCAAGTCGCTTATGGAGAGACAAGCAGTAGAGTATGCTGTCAATGAAATGAAATTAAAAGACCTGGAGAAGGTCTCGGAGGTTACGGGCATCCCAAAGAGCAAACTGAAGAAAATTCTAAGCTCGTAGAAGACGGGTTTGTGTTTTAAAACTAAGGTTGCGCGTGCCTAAAAAGCTCTTACCGCATTCGGATGGGGACGTATTGTGCCACTTTATTGGCACGAAAACGCTAAGTACGGTGCGGTACTAAAATTTGGAGTTTTTGTAAAGCCCCGGGCGGAAATGCTAAAGAAAGTTCAGAGCCTGCGGCCAAACTTGCTGGAAAATATTTAAAATTTAATGCAGGCGGCTTGACGATGATCCGGCCGCCGAGGGATGCTGAGGAGCTGTATGGCTTCGAGCGGAAGCTTGAACGATTATTAGAGGGGGCTGGCCAATTTTCAGAGAGTTCGCTGAATATCTTCGCAGGCAGAGGCTTGGATCCGCTAGGAGGCTTAAGCACGTGGAGAATGTCTGCAGGCTTGAGCGGAGGCTATTCGGCGGCAAGAAGATTGAGGACATGAGCTTTGGAGAGTTTAAGTCCGCGTTTTCCAAGCTCCTCGAGGACGAGCATTTGGATGATGATACGAAAAAGATCTACAAGATATCTCTGAAGAAGTTCTTCGAGTTCCTTGTATCGGAGAAGTTTAAGGCCAAGCGGAATACATGGAGTAAGATTCTCGAGTTCTTGGAAGATGTTAAGATTAAGGAGACCGAGCCTCGGATCGAGCCCTTGAGCGAGGAGGAGTTCCGTAAGCTGTATGAGGCGGCGGAGGATATCCAGCTCAGAGCGATAATCTCCATAGCCTATGAGTGCGGGCCTAGGGCTGGGGAGCTACTGACCTGTAAGATCGGGGACGTTAGGCTTCACGAGAATTACGCGGAGATTCTGGTCAGCAGTAAGACTGGGCAGGAAGCGCTATTGGTCGTAAGATCTTACGGCGATCTAGTAAACCACTTAGCCCACCATCCGATGAAGGATGATCCCGAAGCCCCGCTATGGTTTATCTGGAGAGGTGGAGAGTTCAGGCCGCTAACTCACAGCGCCCTTAATTCAAGGTTGAAGAAGCTGGCGAGAAAGGCTGGGCTTAAGCGGCAGATACGGCTCCATCTCTTCAGGCATACCGCTGCGACGGAGAAGGCCAAGTTCCTAACTGATAGGGAGATGTGCCAGTACTTCCGCTGGAGCAGTAGGTCATCTATGCCCACGAGGTATGCTCACCTAGCCGGCCGAGATGTCAAGCCGAAAATATTCTCGTATTACACCGGAGAGCAGATCCAGCATGAGCAGGCTCTAAGATGCTGGAAATGCGGTCAACCAGTTCATCATGGGGTTAAGTACTGCTCTAGATGTGGGGCGCCGGTGGATCAAAGCAAGGTGGTTAGAACGGCAGTTCACGTTAAGGAGTTCGAGGAAGCCGTCCAAGAGCTGCAACATAAGCTCGATATATTGTTAGACTGCATCGTTAAGCCCTCCCTTAAAGAGAAGGACGTCAGAATGATCTTGGATCTGGACGAAGATATTTCAAAGATTACCCCGGGGGCTCTCGCCAAAATCCTAGAGAAGAAAAACCATGTTCCAGACCTGGTGGTGATAAAAGACGGCGAGAAGATCAGCATAGAGAGTAGAGAGGAAATATTGAACTCGGATGGAAGGTTGTATCTCTATAAGGCATATATGGTCGGCGATAGAATCGTCTTAGAACCACTCCGCAACAGATAGCCGGAAGATAAGAACAGTCTTCTTTAATTAACTCCCTAATACCTGTCGAGTAGAGTATTTGCCATCAACGAGACTTTGAGATGGTTGGAAGATGTAGCAAAAATTATAAGACCTTCTATATCAGGAGGTGAGCGGAGAAGCCTTAAATACGGTCTTATTCCAGCTCCTATCCGAAGATGACCAAAGTTACCTTGGATGTTATCTACGAGGAGTTAAGGAGATTGAATAGGAGGATGGATGTGCTAGAGGAGCTTATAGAGGAGATCATTCTGAGGGAGCTCCCGAGGGTTAAGCTCTCGGAGAAGGAGATAGATGAGATCAAGAAGTCCGTAGAAGAGATCCGGAAAGGAGAATACGCCACCCTAGAGGAGCTGCTTAATGCTTGAATACAAGGTATTAGCCCATAGAAGAGTCATAAAATTTCTCAAGAATCTTCAAGATGAGAGGTTGAAAGCTAGGTTAAAGGAAGCCCTCGCGGAGCTTCAGAACTATCCAATCGCTCTAAGAAGGCTCGATGTGGAGAAGCTTGAAGGCTTGAAAAGAGCTTACAGAATACGCGTTGGAGAATACAGGATAATCTTCCTAGTCGACAAAGAGGATAAGACAATTTATATCACGCACATAGGAAGGAGAAAATCAATCTACGAAAATTAAGATGGGTGAGATCCATAACATCCCTACTCATGAGCCCTAAGAATAAATTCTCACTAGAAAAGAGCCTAGAGCAAACCTACATCCTTGAAAGAGTCAGCAAGCGTTATCGCAGCCACATTAATAAGACCTTCAGAGTCTTGAAACGCTTAAAGCCCGAATCATCTTCAACACGCTCATGAAAAGAAAACAGTCCAATATTTAATTTTAATCAATAGACCTACGCGAAGACATTGAAGGGAAAGCGGTCTAACAGAAGCAGGAATAAAAAGAAGACAATGAAAGCGTTCCTCCAAGAAATCGGCCGCTTAGAGAAACCCGAGAAACAAGATAACTGACAAAAACGGAGAATAGAAAAGCGGGGGAGGCGGGGCTGAAAAAGGCCATTTTGAAAAGATTTTCGCGGGCCAACGAAATTTGTTGAAAAGTTGGGAGTTGTATGTAGGTTTTCAATCTCATAGCTATGGGATTGAATAGTCTTTCAAAGAGATGCTGGATCGTTGGCCCGTTCAATAAACGGTTTGAACGTTTAAGTCTTAAGGACAGAGTTTCTCTCTATCCAGCCTTTGATCTTGCTGGACAGGTAGTCAAAGCGTTTCCTCATTGGATTGCTAATGTCATCACGATTTTGCAGAAATCTAGTCACGTGTACTGATCGTCAATAGAGCATCCGTAAAGATTCTTCTATCAGTTAGTGAAGATTAATAAAAAGATTAACGGTTGTAATTCAGGAATAGAGGCACAGAAAATTGATAGCGTATCTTTCAGAGCATTCAGGAGTTCACGCTCCCATTCATAAACTATATCTCTTTAATCTTTTTCTTTAAATGTTCTATATCGAATTCTTTTGGATAATTTTTTGCAGGCTTCATATATCATATCTCAAGGAATGAGCTTCACAGATGGTTTTAATGCATCTATTAACAAGTGCTTGAATCCTTCCTTATATTGTCTGAGATTCTCAATAAAGCCAAATGCATCAAGAGCCAAGAGCTGAAGTTCCGGTGAAAGAACCCAAGGTATCCCTTTTGTATACGAATTCTCTTTAGTCTCCTCAGCAAGACAGTAAGGGAAATTTACATTTATACCATATTGTAAGCTTAGCCTAAAGATTTTGCAGATATCTTGCCAGCTCAACATAGGGTTAAGTTTTTTCACAAAAAGGCTAGTCGCTAGCCCATGTAACCATACGTCTAGAAGCTCTTGAACAGCCTTTCGATCGCTTTTATGAAGACCTGTTTTCAATAATTTATGCGACAATACCCTTATACACTCTGCATCAGTCAGACCCCTTCTAACAGGCAATTCATCAGTGAGATAAAGTACGATTGTGACATGCTTATTAGGGTTGCGAATGTTGATCTCCAATCCACCTAGCGATTTGTCCCTACACTATGATAACTTGTACCCCAATTGGTTACATGCCCTATTAAGCGCATTAGGAGTACTTAGCGTCACTAGATTCCATTTAAGAGAATCAAGTAATATATATTAAAGGTTGGAAGAAGCCTATACTCGATGTGGTCTATGATAAGGAGTGGGGGTTTAAAGTTTTTAGATAAAGCCCCGGGCGGGATTCGAACCCGCGACATGCCGCTTACGAGGCGGCCGCTCCGACCGGGCTGAGCTACCGGGGCCTGTTTAAGCGCATGGTATGGAAACTCAGTGAGCTACCCAAGACTTAAGCCAGCGGGCTTCCTGCTCCAAGGACGGATCTTGCCTTTATCCCTACCAGCAGAGACCCCTCCTCGGCAGGCTTATCAGACCTGCCCCATCCTCTTATCATTACACTACATGCTGAGATCCAATCCCTATAAGGATTTTCGTATCTTAGCCCTTCTGACGTGCCCATCGGGTTTACCCTCACTACCCGAACACCGGCTATTTCAGCCATTTTTATTTAACTCTATAATTTGCTCTCTTATCTTCTCTCGTCGTTGGAGCTCTTCTTCTGAGAGACTTTTCTTCTCACGTTTAATATTTTTCTGAAATTCAATAGCAAGTTCCGCTTGTCTCTTTTTAACCCTAAAAAGGCAATATTTTTTAAGTACCGTTAATGCCTCTCTTGAATTTGCTAGCCAAACGTACTGCGTTTTATAATTTTTACGTTTTTTGTTACACATCTAATTTTAAAGATGTTGATAGTTCCCCCTCCATCAAAGAAACCAGCAATATAAGCAATAGTAGTTAAGGGATGGAAGTCTTTTTAGGGAGATATCCAACTTTCACTTTTTCCAAACACTTCGGGCATGTAGCCCAATAAGGGTGCCTTCCTTTACATTCCCATTCATAACCACAATGATTACACTTTGTTATTGTGATCAGTTAGTAGTTAGAAATGTTTAAGGCTTTTCTTGTTTTAGCTTTGGTAGCTGAGCTTGAAGTTTAAGTCTACTTGGAACCCTTTCCTTCCCATTCCACTGGGCAAAGAAGTAATTGTAGGTTTGCCTGTACAACCCCAAAGTTTCGAGTAACCTTCCCTCATGCTCTGTTTTCGGATAGAGCCTGTAGTTCAGCTTGAGTTTCTCGACAAGCATGGTCCTAAGGGCCTTGAGCCTCCTTAGCTTCCTTCCGGGCCTGAGCGCTCGTGCGCCCTTCCGCGACAAGAATATAAGCAGTATATAAAAGAAAGGGTGCGGGATTTTTGCTCAAGATGTTAAATATTTATTTAAGCTCTAACTTGTCAGGAAGACAAATGTCGTCCGAGAAGGATAGCTTTGCGTATGCGAAGGCGGCGTACGAGCAGACGCTCAGCCTTCTAGAAGAGCACCACCGCTTCATTAGGGATTCTATACCGTTGATAGCCAGCGAAAACGTACCAAGCCCAGCCGTAAGGGAGGCCTTGGCATCAGACTTTGGCAACAGGTATGCGGAAGGATGGCCTGGTGAGAGGATATACGCAGGCTGTAAGTACATAGACGAGGTTGAGCTTCTGGCGATAGAGCTCAGCAAGAGGCTATTCAACGCGGAGTTCGTTGACGTCAGGCCGATATCGGGCGTCGTCGCGAATCTGATAGCTTACACGGCGTTCGCAGAACCCGGCGACGTCATGTTTTCTTTGGCGGTACCCCACGGCGGCCACATCAGCCATAGCAAGCGGAGCTGGGGAGGTACTGCGGGTGCCGTCAGGGGATTAGTCGTTGAGCACTACGAGTTTGACGAATACAACTACGAGATAGACTTGGATGCAACCCGTAAGAAGCTAAGGGCCTTGGCGTCCGAGGGGAAGAAGCCAAGGCTTTTCATGCTTGGAGCAAGCGTCTTCCTCTTTCCGCATCCAGTAAAAGAGGTAGCGGAGATTGCAAAGGAGTTCGATGCCCGCGTGATCTACGACGCCGCTCATGTCGCGGGCCTTATCGCTGGCGGAATGTTTCAAGACCCTTTGAGGGAGGGGGCTGACGTGATGACGATGAGCACGCATAAGACCCTAGCAGGCCCCCAGCACGGTATGCTGTGCTCATGGTCCAAGTACGAGGAGGCTCTTAAGAAGGCCGCCTTTCCGGGCATGCTGAGCAACCACCACCTTCATGCCGTAGCAGGCTTGGCGATCTGCCTTGCAGAAGCTATAGCGTTCTACAAGGACTACGCTAGGCAGATAGTGAGAAACTCCAAGGCCCTCGCCCAAGCGCTTTATGAGAGGGGTATAGAGGTTCTCTACGAGCATAAGGGCTTCACGGAGTCTCACACGATAGTGGCCGACGTTAGCAAGTACATGAACGGCAGGCAGGCCGAGGAGAGGCTGGAGCGGGCTAGGATAATAATCAACAGAAACCTCATCCCGAAGGATTATAGGCTTAAGACTGACTATAGAGCTCCGAGTGGGATAAGGCTCGGAACACAAGAGGTCACAAGACTTGGAATGGGGGAGAGCGAGATGGAATGGATAGCCGAGCTCATAACCAAGGTGATAGTGAGGGGTGAGGACCCATCGAAGGTTGCGCAAGAGGTTTCGGAACTTAAGAGGCCTTTCAATAAGGTTCACTACTGCTTTTCTTCTAAGACAGAGGCGTACGCTTATGTGCAAATAAGGTAGCCAATCACTTCTTAGGCCTTAAGACATCTATGCCGTCCATGTATGGCCGCAAAGCCTCAGGTATGACCACGGAGCCATCCTCTTGCTGGTAGTTTTCGAGTATAGCGGCGATCGTCCTCTCCGTGGCTATTGCCGTGCTGTTCAACGTGTGAACGTATCTTGTCCTCTCCTCGTGGGGCATCTCCCTGTATCTGATGTTGAGCCTCCTTGCTTGGTAATCCGTGCAGTTGCTACAGGAAACTATCTCCCTGTACCTCCTTTGCGCAGGCATCCATACTTCTATGTCGTACTTCTTTGCTGCAACCATACCCAACTCGCCCAAGCATATGTTGACCACCCTGTAGGGTAACCCTAGCTTTTGATAGATCTCCTCGGCGTTCGAAAGCAAGAACTCGTGCTCCTCCCAAGATTGCTCCGGCTTGCAGAATACGAATTGCTCGACCTTCTCGAACTGATGAACCCTGAATATCCCTTTCGTGTCCTTCCCGTGCGCACCGGCCTCCTTCCTAAAGCAGGGGCTTATCCCAGCGTACCTCAACGGCAGGTACCTTCCATCGAGGATCTCGTCGGCGTGGAGACCGGCGAGCGCATGCTCCGAGGTCGCTATCAGGTAAAGGTCCTCCGAGTCGATCTTGTATATCATGTCCTCGAAGTCCTGCAGGCTGGTAACGCCCTCCAGAACCCACCTCCTAAGCATGTACGGCGTCTGGTAGACCTCGAAGCCCTTGCTTACGAGTAAGTCTAAGGCGAACCTTATTAGGGCCAGGTTGAGCTTGACGAGCTCGTTCTTGAGGTAATAGAACCTGGCCCCCGCAACCTTACCTGCCCTCTCTATTTCCAGCAGTCCTAGATTCGTGGCGATCTCGTCATGGTTTTTCACCTCGAAGCTAAACTCGGGTATTTTTCCCCACCTCCTGACCTCGACGTTATCCTCTTCGCTGGTACCGGGTGGAACCGATTCATGGGGTATGTTCGGTATCCTCATCATCACGTAATTTATCTTGCTTTCCAGCTCTGCTATCCTCTCCTCCAACCGCGCTACCTCCTCCGTAAGGACCCTCATCTCCTGCACTACCTCGGTCGGGTCTTTGCCCTCCTTTTTCATAGCGGCTATCTCTAACGAGACGATGTTCCTCCTATGCCTTAGGTTCTGTACCTCCACCATGAGCCTTCTCTTCTCTTTATCCCATTCCAGTAGATCATCGACCGGTAAGCTCAGCCCCCTCTTCGTCAACATCTCCTTGATGAACTCTGGGTTGTCCCTGATTATCTTGATGTCTATCATGGCATTTACAGCAGAAGAGAACTTATCGCTCTATATACTTTTTTGACGTCCATCAAACTTTTTTTAACGCTGTGGGCGGAAGATCCCACACCGTTTATGCATGGTATGAGAGCGAACAAAGTTTATATTTTCCTCTCCCTTCGTTGAAGCAGGAAGCCTACTGGCTTAAGCCGTGGGTGGCTCGCTTACCGTTCCCCATTTGAAATATATAGGTGGTAGGAAGTGCCCATAAAGATTGGGCTCATTGGTAAAACGAATACGGGCAAGACGACGTTTTTTAACGCTGCCACGCTTCAATCGGCAGAGGTTTCCACGTACCCTTTCACGACGAAGCAACCGAACTACGGGATAACGAACGCCATAACCCTCTGCGTCTGTAGAGAGTTCAACGTGAAGGATAATCCCAAAAATTCAAAGTGCGTTGATGGTTGGAGGCACATACCCGTGGAGCTGATAGACCTACCCGGCTTGATAAAGGGCGCTTGGGTTGGCAAGGGGCTTGGAAACCAGTTCTTGGCTGTCGCATCGGAGGCGGATGCCCTGCTCCACGTCGTTGACGCATCCGGTAGCGTTGACGAAGAGGGTAGGTTAACGGAGCCGGGTCAGGGAAACCCGATAGCGGATGTTTACGACATCGAGGAGGAGCTTGTTATGTGGTTTCTCAAGCTAATAGAAAAATCTGAGAGCAGGATAATTAAGGACATAAAGTCTGGGAAAACCCTACCGGACAGCGTGGCAGAAGTTTTGAGGGGTGCTAAGGTAACCGCTGAGCACGTAAGGACTGCCCTGAAGCAGAGCGGCCTGGAGAAGAAGGATTTTGAGAACTGGACTAAGATGGACGACAAGAAGTTTGCAGAGAAATTGAGGGAGGTCTCGAAGCCTACCATAATAGTTGCCAACAAGATAGATATAGAGACGGCGTCAAAAAACTTCGAGCTGCTGAGGGATCAGTTTTCCGATAGGATAGTCGTGCCTTGCAGTGCGGAAGCGGAGTTGTTGCTGAGAAGGGCTGAGCAGAAAGGTTACATAAGGTACTTGCCAGGCGAAGAAACTTTCGAGATAGTTCAGGAAAGCTTGCTAACCGACAAGCAACGTTGGGCTTTAGATTTCGTTAAAGAGAGGGTCTTGAAAGACTACATGAGGACGGGCGTACAGTTTGCGATAAACGTGGCGGTCTTTAAGCTGCTAAGGATGAACACGGTCTATCCAGTATACGACATAACGAAGCTAACCGACAGGCACGGGAACGTCCTACCGGATGCCTATCTGCTTCCGAGCGGCTCCACCGTAATGGACCTAGCTAAAGAGATACATACCGAGCTGGCGAAGGGGCTCCTCTATGCGATAGACGCGAGGACTGGTTTGAGGCTACCAGCTGACTATCAACTTAAGGATAGGGACGTTCTGACGATAGTCTCGACCACTAGGAGAGGCTAAAGTAGAGCGGCCGTAGGTTTCTTGAAACGCTACGCGACTCCCTTGGGTGCGCTCCGTGGACGTTGGGGAAAAATCGTTTAGAGTAAAAGCGGCAATTTTCGACCTAGACGGTACGCTCGTCGAGTTCAAGCTGAGGGTCAGGGATGCGAAGCTGGAAATAATCTCAAGGCTAAGGGAGTTGGGACTCGACCCCGGAGACCTATCGCCCGAGGACTCCATACAAACTTTAATCTCGAAGGCGACGGCCGTACGTAAGGAGCTTAACGATCTTGTAAGGTGCGAGGTTTTTAAGGTTATGGAGAAGTTCGAGCTTGAGGCAGCATCTGCACCATCGCCGAGGAAGGATGCGTTAAACGTCCTCATGAGTTTAAAATCCATGGGCATAATGGTTGCCGTGGCGACGAACAGCTGTAGGGAGGCGGTGCTGCTGGCGCTCCAGAAATGCGGCATGGCGGCGTACGTTGACCTTCTCGTAACAAGGGACGATGTTGAAAGGATAAAGCCGGCAAACGATTTGTTGAAGAAAGCTTTAAGCCTGCTCGGTGTATCATCCGAGGAAGCTGTTTACGTAGGTGATAGCGCTTACGACGTGGAGGCGGCGAAGAGCATGAACGTGAAGTCCGTAGCGGTCTTGGGAGGGGCTCACCCGGAGGGCGTGCTGGCAGAGAAGGGGCCGGACTTCATCATCGGATCCCTATCCGATCTCCTAAGCATCATACGAGGGTAATGCTTAAGCTTCTGCACAGTCAAGGTTGCCCGACCCTTATCCACTTCTTCTCGGATATTATGTGGACGACGTCGCAACCCATGCTGACCAGCTTTTCAGCTATGAATCGGCGGTGACAGCCCGACGGCCCAACCTCGAGGCACATGATACAAACCCTGCCCCTTTTTGTAAGCTCCACCAAAGCCATTAGGCCTTCTTTGAACCTCTCAGTCTGCGTGTAAGCCTCGTAGCCTCCAGCCCTATACCCACCAAGGCTATCGCCAAGCCATACGTACTCTATACCGGCCTCGCTCAACCATTCTTTGAGGCGCTCGCGCTTAAAGTGCTCCGTCTTGGAAGTCGGCCAGCGCCTGACATCTGCCAAAACCTTGATACCGTGGTTCCTGAGAAGGTTCAGGAAAGCCTCCTTGCTCCTGCTACCGTGGCCTATTGTGTATATCGTTACCCTGCCACCCATGTCAAGTGGCCGTCCAAAGTATTGCAAGCTCAAATATATATTACCGCAAGGGTTTTCGGATGTGGAGAGAAGCATGCATACGAAGATAGTTCCAGATACCAGCGTTGTGATAAACGGTAAGCTTACGGAGTACCTTCAGTCGGAAGAGTCGAAGGGATGCGAGGTAATAATACCGGTTGCTGTCGTCGACGAGCTCCAAGCTCAGGCCTCGAAAAAACGGGAGCCAGGCTTCATAGGGTTGAACGAGCTTAAAAGGATAAGGGACATCTGCGCAGAGAAGAACATCCCTATAAGGTTCTCGGGCGAGAGGCCCTCGCTGGAGGATATAAAGCTGGCAAGGAGCGGCAGGATAGATGCCCTGATAAGGGACGTCGCCAAGGCCGAGGGTGCCACGCTTTACACGTCGGACTACGTGCAGGCCCTGGTGGCCGAGGCCGAGGGGATCTCCGTACGATACATACCCGTAGAGCCGAAGAGGTTTGAGCTTTCCTTCGAAAGATACTTTACGCACGAGATGCTAAGCCTCCACCTTAAGGAGGGCGCACCGCCTATGGCGAAGGTGGGAAAGCCAGGAAACTTGACGCTGACTAGGCTTAGGGATGAGCCATGCACCCAGCAGGAAATATCCGAGATGATAAACGAAATAATCGAGGCTGCCAGGTCGAGGGGAGACAGTAGCATAGAAATAGTTAGAAGCGGCGCCCTCGTCATACAGCTAGGTCCTTACAGGATAGCCATAGCAAGACCGCCCTTCTCGGACGGCCTCGAGCTAACCATAGTCCGCCCCATCGTAAAGCTCACGCTCGAGGACTACCACCTTTCCCAGAAGCTTATAGAAAGGTTGAGGAGTAGGGCTGAGGGCATACTCATAGCCGGCCAGCCCGGTAGCGGGAAGACGACGTTCGCCTCGAGCCTTGCGGAGTTCTATGCAAGGCAGGGGAAAATAGTGAAGACGCTTGAATCCCCGAGGGACCTGCAGGTGGGCCCGGAGGTTACCCAGTACGGGCCCCTAGAGGGCGACTTCGAGAAGACGGCGGAGATACTGCTGCTCGTCAGGCCAGATTATACTGTCTTTGACGAGATTAGAAAGGGAAAGGACTTCCAAGTGTTCGCCGACATGAGGCTTGCGGGCGTAGGCATGATAGGCGTCGTCCATGCAAGCAACCCAGTCGATGCCATACAGCGCTTCATAGGAAGGGTTGAGTTGGGTATGATACCGCACATAATCGATACGGTGATATTCTTGAAGGACGGCGAGGTTAAGCAGGTCTACGAGCTGAGCCTCATCGTCAAGGTCCCGACGGGGATGGTTGAGGCTGACCTGGCAAGGCCTGTCGTAGAGGTAAGGGACTTCGAGACCGGAAGGTTGGAGTACGAGATCTACACGTTCGGTGACGAGAACGTCATAGTTCCCGTATCCGACGTCAAGCAAAAGCTGAGCGGGATAAAGGATAGGGTGTTGGCGGCCGTGAGCCGCTTTGACCCGAATGCCCGAGTAGAGGTAGTATCGACGGATAAAGCTATAGTGAGGGTAAGCAAGGAGAGCATACCGAGGCTTATAGGAAGGAAGGGCGAGACCATCAGAAGGCTAGAGGAAGAGCTCGGAATAAGGTTGGACGTTGAGCTGCTCGCCCCGACGATGGGTGAAGAAGTGCGATTCAAGGTCGTAGAGTCTGGAAAGACTGTAGACGTGCTTTTTGACGAGGATATAATCGGCAAGACCATAAACATTTACGTAGAGGGCGAGCACCTCCTTACAGCCGTCGTAGGTAAAAAGGGTAGGGTAAGGGTATCAAAGTCTAGCAGCAGCGGTAAGGCCCTGATGAGCGCGCTCGTGGCTGGTAAGGAGATAAAAGTGTTCAGGACGTGAGCGTTCCTACTTGGACCTGAGCCCGAATCCTATGCCAGCGCAGTGAACCTCGCCCCTAACCCTCCTTATGAACGAGATGCACGCGAAGCAATCCAGGAAGGGAACGTACCGGCCCGCGACTGGACAGTTGACCCGTTCCTTCTTCATACTGGATACCATCTTCTTACTGATTGCCCCCTTTAAAAGCTCTAAGCTCTGCTTGGAAGGTTTCAGGGATTTTTCCGTCCGCTCGACCTTCACAAGGTATTTTGTCTCCAAGCATGCGCACCTTCCCGTCGCAGACTCCTACTGAAGGCTTACCTACATATACCTTTGCGTTACCCGCGATACACGTTACCGAAAACGACGTCAAAAAACTACTCGAGGTTGAAGGGACGTTAGCGGCGTCGATGAGGCCACCTTACCGCCATAAGGACCTGTGCTATCCGTGGTATCGCGACGAAGTACTTGGTGGGATAGGATGCGCCAATGTTGGCATTGACGCTCACGGCTTTGGGAATGGTGGGCCGCATAAACGCAGTGGGTCCTGTATGCCTGGTACGGGCTAATTCTGAGGCCATAATCCGCTTTAAGGTCGTCGATTACAAGACCTTGTCACTCGAAGGGGCTGATGACGTGCTGATACCGAAGGAAAGTTCTCGGCCGAAAGGATACGTGCAAAACTGGGAATGGGTTATGGCTGGCATCAAACCTGGAAGGACGAGCGGAAGGTAACGGCCTTCAAGAGCGCCGGCTTGGCTGCTCAGACGCCGCGCTGCTTCAGTTATACTCAGGAAGTTATCTCTTTCGAGATAAGAAATATTCCGATAAGGACAGCGATTGCACCCACGACAAAAACCGGGTGCGGCACCTCCAAGAATAGCAAAGCTGCAAGGGAGGAGGCCACTATGGGCTCGAGTAGAGCAGTCGCAGCTGCCTGAAAGGGTGTTAGGCCCTTCAGAGAGGAAAAGTGTAGCGTGTGACCTAATGCCGTAGGAAGGAGCGCTAGAGCCACCAGGAACTTAAACTGGGAAAGCTCGGGAACATTTACATGGTTGCCGGATGCGTAGATCGCCAAGAGCATGACCCCAGCGGCGACCATGTAAATGAACGGCATGAGTACAGGAAGCGGAACCTTTTCCCTCAGGGGCCTTCCCAAGTTCAAGTAGAGCGCCCAAAGGACGGCTGCCGCCAAAGCCTCCAAATCACCGCTTAGGTTCCCGGGTGCTAAAGAAGCAGTCGATAGGGCAATCAAAAACGTTCCTGCGAGGCTGATGGGCAATCCGGCCAGGGCCACGAGGGTTGGTCTTATACTGAATAGCGCTAAGCCTATTACGGTTGCGAATACAGGCGTCGTGTTCACCAATACCGTTGCGTTCAACACCGTCGTGTTTTTTACGGCCGATATGAAGAAGATGAAGTGAAGGCCCAGGAGTATGCCAAGAGGTACGGAGTACCTAAGATAAGATAAAAGCTCAGAGCGGCTAGGCTTGAAGAGTACGTAGTTGACGGCCGCCAAAAAAGCAGCGGCAATCGCCAATCGGTAGAAACCTATAGTAGGAGCGTCGAGCATGGGAAGGAACCTTATGAATACGGAGGCCGTCCCGAATAGTGCGCCTGCACACAAGGCCTCGGCTAAATATACGCCCTTGGTCATCCCTAAGCCAGGGCACCGTGAAGGCATAACGGCTCCTTTTCTATTCGGTAGGATAAAAACGTCCAGGTGTAAAAAAAGATATTACAAAAAATTGGGCTTTAGATTGCCTGGAGGCTAAGGAGGTGAAACCTTTATGGCCTGTACCGGGCAGGCAGTCTCGCAAGCCAAGCAGCATATACAGTCGTTCTCCCTAACTGGGTCCGCCTTTTTGTTGCTCGTTGGATGACCCGGTGTCTCCAACCACTCATAAACTGAAACTGGGCAAACCTCTATGCAGGCACCATCCGCTATGCATATGTCGAAGTCGACTGCAACCCTTGTACCGTGTATTCCGAGCTTGGTCGGCGGCTCGACTGGTCCCCAAACGTCGTGGCCGGCATGCGTACCAACCTTCTGACGCTTCTTTGCAAAATCAGGATCTATTCCCATAAACATTCACTTTAGGTTTGGATAAAATTTAGGTAATATTTTAAGTTATGTTTTATAAACTGTTGTTTATATATTATTGGGATGATCCCGTCGCCGGACGCTTACCATCCGTCGAAGGACATAAAGTGCACGGACAGCAAAATCCTCGAGGGCAAGCTGATCGTTCACTGCATAACCGGTAGCGTTGCCGCATACCCCGCTCCAGAAATCGCCCGTTGCCTGATGAGGCACGGAGCAGAAGTTATCCCCGTAATGTCTGAGGATGCCCAGAAGCTGATAAGCCCTGAATTGATGTACTGGGCAACAGGCAACCCGGCGATTTGTAAGTTGACGGGAGGGTTGGAGCACGTTGCCCTTACGGGCGGAAAATCAAGGACGGCGCTCGTCCTGATAGCACCAGCCACGGCAAACACGGTATGCAAGCTAGCTCACGGAATAGCGGACACACCCGTAACGGCCTTGGCTATGGCGGCCATGGGCTCAGGCATGCCGATGATCGTCGCGCCGGCCATGCACTACTCCATGCACGAATCTGCGACGTTTCGGGAATGTTTGAGTAAGCTAAGGACATTAGGTGTAGAAATAGTGGAGCCAGCGGTATCCGAGATGAAGGCAAAGATGGCAAGCGTAGACGAGATATTGGCGAGGGTGATTCGTGCTCTGCATCCAAAGGCAGACATGAAGGGCCTAAAAGTGTTCGTGACAGCAGGGGCCACGGTCGAAAGGCTTGACCCGGTAAGGGTCTTTACGAACCTAAGCTCTGGCAAGATGGGCATAGCAATAGCTACATCTGCATACTACAGGGGGGCAGACGTTAAGCTGGTGATGGGGCACGGAACGGCACAACCTCCGGCCTTCATCCGCTGCATAAAAGCACCAACGACTGATGAAATGTTTAATGCGGTCGCAGCAGAGCTTAAAGATGGCGTGGATATATTCCTCAGCACAGCAGCCGTTGCAGATTACAAGCCGGAACGTTCTTTCGAGATTGACACTCTCCACGGCTAAAGCCGGGAGATTCTTGCTTCTAAGGTTCTCATAGGTTGGTCGCTCATCGCCCTTCTAGGCTCCCACCTCATACCATCCCACCTTAGAAGCAAGGGGCGTGCCATCGCCCCGTTAACGGCTCCCGCGGGGAGCTTGGCTCCCCAAGCGAGCCCTATATTCAGGACGCCTACGGAATCTCTGTTGGCTTCGACCCCGCAGTCTAAGCATTCGAATAGCCTGCCTCGCTTGATTACCCTGCCCGACCTGCATCTGGGGCATATGCTTGATGTTTTGTGCTCGCTTACTTCGGCGACTTTTATCCCATACTCTTCAGCCTTTTCCCTGATTCTTCTAATTATGTACTTGAAGCTCCAGAAGTTGTTTATCATGGCGTTTGCTTTATTGCTATGGTTACTTTCTCTTATTCCCTTAAGCTTTCCAAGCACTATCTCTGATACGCTAAGCGCATATGCGTCTTCAATTATGGTTTTTATCATAGCGTTTATTGCATGCCTGAAGCGCCTCTGCCTAATCCTGTACAGCTTCCTAAGATTTTTTGATGTCTTGGCTCTGTTTACCCTCGC
>NDWU01000035.1 GCA_003056285.1 Candidatus Terraquivivens tikiterensis | reverse complement strand
GCCGCAAGGATAATTATATCGCTGTGGAGAGAATATGAGATGTCTCAAAATGAATCTAGTAATCGATATTTACAAGTCATGATGTTAAAGAAAAGATTTTCTTGGGATATGATATCAAGGAGACTTTCTGCACTATATAATCACCTAGCCTAAATTCGACAAAATAACCCTATCTTACTAGATACTCGGGAACTTCTGTTGTGAGAACATATTTTATCTAGGCCTCTCCTTAGGTATATTTCTTCACTGAAAGGTAGGAAAAATAATGAAGGAGAAAAGTCTTGCTCAAAGTAGCTAATACAACTCATCTAGTAGATCACCTGTCGTAGTCATCCTCGAGGCGCTCTATGTCGTCCTCCTCCACGTAATCACCTATCAGCCTCTACAAAGCAGAGAAGGCTAGACCAATAAGGATTTTCGGCTTTAATTCTTTTAAAAACCCTCCTAACGCTTCTCATAACCGTAAAACTACGATATTTCTTATTTCAGTTTATATCGGCCAAGTACGATTGTCAAGTGGAAAAATAAAAAGAACAAATTCGCTTTTCTCGAAAAGGCGAGGCTAATTATTCAATGTTTGAACTCATTTCAAAACCCTCCAATATATTATTATGCACGCCAGCTGTATGAGTCCTAGGAATGTTGACGCCAGCCTCTCCCATCTTAGGGCCAGCCTCCTGAAGCCTCCCTTCAGCCATGCGAAGAACCTCTCGACACAAGCTCCTCATGCGCCTATAGGCCCCCTCATCGAGCACATAGGGCCTTCCGCGCCTAGGCCTGAGCCTATTCCTGGGGTTGACCGGTATGTTAGCCTTTATACCCCCTCCCCCGAGGTACGACCTCACCTCTTTTGTATCATACGCCGAGTCCGCGTAAACCTCCTCAGGCCTGGTCTTAGGCCTACCGACGACACGCTTAACTCTAATGGCATCCAAGACCTCTACGAAACGCCTGCTATCGTGCTCGTCCCCGGGCCTAACGACTACACTCAGCGGCAACCCCTCCCTTGATACTGCTACATGTATCTTAGTGCCCTTCCTACCGCCTATAGCCGTCGCACCCTATGAGCTCCCCCTTTCCCCAGCCTCCACCGCCGTGCTGTCAACAGCGACCCCATCAAGCCTAGCCTACCCATGCCGTACCCCCTCAGCGATCAAGGTCTCAAGTACGCGCCTCCATACCCCTGCCTTAGACCACCTGCTAAACTCGTCCCAAGCAGTCCTATACGGACCATACTTGGGGACATATCCATCTACCTATAGCCAGTGGTAAGCACGTAGAGTATGCCGTTCAAAACCACCCTATCATCAAACTCTAGGCCTACCAGTCTTTAGCCTTAGGAGGCAGAAGAGGTTCGATAAAAGCCCATTCTTTATTGGAAAGCTCCCCAAATTCCATAACAGAGCCTTAGAGAGAAAGACTTACATAGTTTTCAGATGAGTTCAATCATAAACATGCAGCTAGCTTGCTTACAGGTAAAATTTTACCCGTTAAGAATGCCAACATTATGTTTTAGTAGTTAAATTTAACTACATTCAGTATTTTGCAAAGGGTTGAATAAAGTTAAGAATACGAGGAGACACTTGAATGGATAAATTTATCCAGCAGTATGGGTTGTCCGAAACGGATAGCATAACTCTCAATGGCACGAGGGACATGAAGGTCGTACGCGGTGTATAGTCCGCAGGCGTCGTAAGGGCCGATGGCCTGCTGTTTGATGTAACAGTACGTGAGCGGCAAGGCTATTCATGGAAAGGCAACTTCTACGAGTTCGAGAGCGTTTACACCTCGCCAGGGCCATCAGAAGGTTCAGGGCTGAAGGGCTTACGTGAAAAAATAAAAAGGAATTTTGCGGGGGATGTCTCCGTCTTTTTCTACAGTAATCGAGGAAATCTTTATTTTATTCCGTAGATGTTAGAATAATTGCCCTGGTGGTATCGAGCTTGCATACGGGCCCTGGTAGTATAGAGGACTAATATTACAAAAAAGTCCGTATAGTCCGGTCTAGTATCGGCGGCTGTCGCCCGCCGGACCCGGGTTCAAATCCCGGCCATGGGAAGGGTTAAAGCCCTGCCCGCCGAGGGGCGCTAAAATTCTTTGAACCCGGGGGAAAAAGACCTACAGGCAAATATTATTATAAAAATCTCTCCAAAAATCTACAAGTATAAAGTACGGCTTTTTTCCTAAAGGACAATTGGGTATGGGTCTTCCAGCCAAGTTCGACGTGGCAGTCGTCGGCGCCGGTCCTGCAGGCGCCTCGGCAGCGTACACGCTGGCGAGGAAAGGCTTCAAGGTCGTTGTGTTGGAGAGGGGTAGAGCACCGGGCTCAAAGAACCTCTTTGGCGGTAGGGTCTATTCCCGTCCGCTCGAAAGGATATTCGAAGGGTTCAGGAACGAGGCGCCAATCGAGCGATGGGTAAAGCGCGAAATACTGAGCTTCATGACGGAGGATGGCATGGTATCCGTCGAGTATACGTCAAACGGCTCAACCAGCTTCACAGCGTACCTTTCAAAGCTGAGCGCTTGGATGGCTTCAAAGGCAGAGTCCGCAGGCGCAGTAATCGTTACGGACGTCAGGGTGGACGACGTCCTGATGGAAAACGGTAGGGCTGTGGGCATAGTTTCTGGCGGAGATAGGCTTTATGCAGACGTCGTCGTAATAGCTGAGGGGGTAAACAGGCTTCTTTGCGAGAAGATGAACATCGTCACGCCTCTCTCCCCTGAAGACGTGGCCCTCGGCGTAAAGCACGTGATAAGGCTCGGGACGGACAAGATCAACGAGAGGTTTGGTCTGGATTCGGACGAGGGTCTTGCATGGTTCCTCGTCGGCAAGGCAACCGACTACATGCCAGGCGGAGCTTTCCTGTACACCAACTCGGCAACGGTCAGCCTCGGCATCGTCGTCTTCCTCTCGCACGCCGTTAGGGAGGTCAAGAGGCACGTATACGACGTTCTTGAGGATTTGAGGGCTTCCCTGCCTTTCGTACGGCTTTTGGAGGGCGGAAGCCTCGTTGAGTATGGTGCCCACTTGACGCCCGAGGCAGGATTGAGGATGGTCCCTAGAAAACTTTACGGCGATGGCTTCCTCATCGCGGGCGATGCGGCGGGCCTTCTCATAAACCTTGGATATACGGTAAGGGGAGTGGACATGGCGGCTTTCAGCGGCTACCTCGCGGCCGAGGCCGTAGAGGAGGCCCACTCCCTAGGAGGCTACACTTCACAGAATTTGTCGTGCTACGAGCGGAAGCTAAATGACAGCTTTATAATGAAAGAGATGAAAAGGCACAGTATGGTGCAGAAGCTTATGGTCAAAGGTCACGTTTTCGAGCTCTACCCCCATGTACTCGTGGGCGCGGCAAAAAGGCTTTTCGAGTTCGAGGAGACGTCGCCTAAGCTGCTGGAGGCCGTGAACGACTCATTAAAGGGTAGATGCTCCAGGCTCAGGGTACTTCTGGACGTCGTTACGTTGATGAGGGGGCCTTGATATGGCTCAGCAGGCGGCTACAAAGCAAAGGATCAAAAGGATAAGGCTTGAGGATGCTTTGAATGCCAACGTCTGGGACGTGGACACAAAGCCGCATATAATCGTGGATAGCGAAAAGTGCGCGGGGTGCGCCGACAAGGCATGCACTTATCTATGTCCGGGAGGGTGCTTTACCCTATTGGCAGGCAAGGTGCTGTACAGCTACGAGGGGTGCCTAGAGTGCGGTACGTGCAGGGTCGTGTGCCCAAAGGGGGCCGTAACGTGGAATTATCCTTTGAGCGGAAGGGGTGTTCAATATAGGTTCGGGTGATGCCCGTGCCGCTGGATATGGTGGTTTGCGTTAAGTGGGTTCCGAACACCCAAGTGGTCAACATAGACCCACGCACCGGCACGCTGATACGTGAGGGCGTGCCCAGCATCATCAACCCACACGACCTTAACGCCGTAGAGCTTGGGCTTAGGCTCAAGGACTCGTACGGTGGCAGGCTTACCGCCATAGCGATGTCGCCACCCAGCGCCAAGGCAGGGCTTGAGTTTCTCATAGGCATGGGCGTCGATAGGGCCATATTGATAACCGATAGGGCTTTTGCTGGTGCGGACACTTTGGCGACCTCCTACGTGCTGGCTAAGGCGATAGAGAGGCTTATGCCCGTCGACATTGCGATCTTCGGCCAAGAAACGATCGACAGCTCCACTGCCCACATATGCGCCCAAACGGCATCCTGGCTTAAGCTTCCGTACATATACTATGTCGTAGACGCCAAGCTCGGGGACGGAAAAAAGAGCATAGTTGTCAGGAGGGTTTTGGAGAGGGAGGTAGAAACGTTCGAGCTCCCGCTTCCTTGCTTAATATCGGTCGCTATGAAGAGCAACGTGCCAAGGCCCGTAACACTGAGCAACAAGATAAGGGCAAAAACGGAGGGGCTGATAGAGGTGTGGAGCAACGATGTGCTCAAGCTCGACGTAAACTGCATAGGTTTGAAGGGCTCGCCGACCGTCGTATCGAAGAGCGTGCCGACGCCAGTAGTTCCGAGAAAGAAGCTGAAGTTTGAGGGGACCGACCCCGCCGAGGCGGCAAGGTGGCTTTTAGATAGGTTGGAGGAGGAAGGTGTGAAGGTGGTATAGCATGTCGTCGGCTCAGCAAATTTGCCCAGAGTGGGGGCAAGACTTCCGCGCGAAAGAAGATTTCAGGGGCGTATGGGTTTTCGTCGAATGCTTCGAGGGCTCCGTGAGCGAGGCCTCATTGCAGCTGATAACGCCAGCCAAGAAGATAGCCGAGAAGCTCAACACAAGCATCACGGCGGTCATGCTAGGGCATGGGATAGAGAGGATGCTCAGGGAACCGGTTTACTATGGCGCGGACAGCGTGATCTACGTGGACGATGAGAGCTTAGCTACATACTACCCGAACGTCTACGGCGACGTGCTGGTCAACCTCGTAAAGAGGCACAGGCCTGAACTCCTCCTCATAGCCGGAACGCTCAGGGGTAGAGAGATGGCGCCCTATGTCGCCAACTGCCTCAGGACTGGAATAACGGCTGACTGCACGGATTTTGATGTAGACGAAGCTGCAAGGGATGTGCTCCAGATAAGGCCTCCCTTCGGCGCAACCTTGCTAGCATACATAAGGACGCCGCGCAATAGGCCACAGATCGCAACGGTCAGGCCGAACGTCTTCAACCTCCCGAACAGGGATGCTTCCAGAGAGCCAAGCTCGATAATAAGGGAGCATGTTGAGATACCGAGGCCGAACATCCGTCTGCTTAGCTCGGAAAAACTCCAGAAGGAGGCTGCCATCATAGAGAAGGCCGAAGTCATAGTTTCTGGGGGAAAAGGGCTGGGCTCTCCGGAAGGGTTTAAGCTGTTGGAGGAGCTTGCCCGTGAGCTCGGCGGCGTCGTGGCAGGCTCTAGGAAAGCTGTCGACGCTGGCTGGATACCTCACGAGAGGCAGGTAGGCCAAACGGGCAAGAGCGTAAAGGCATCTTTGTACATCGCCGTCGGAATATCTGGCGCTGCCCAGCACCTTTTCGGCATAAGGGAGGTGAAGACGGTCGTAGCGATAAACACCGACCCAGAGGCTCCGATATTCGACAACGCAGATTACGGGATAGTCGGCGACTACAGGCAGGTAGTGCCTGCAATAGTAGAGGAGATAAAGAGGAGGAGGCGCGGCTAGCCGAACTTCCTTACGTATATGCCCTCCAGATCGGACTCCTTCTCCAGAACCTTCTTGATCAGGTTTAGGTTTTGAAGCTTTGCTGCCTCAATCCGCAGAACGGTTGAGGGCCTGGTGGGTATATAGTATCCTTCGCGCTTTACTAGCCATCCTTTTTCGCAAAGCCTCGTAAGGACAGCATCCAGGTCGGTTTCGCTGATGTTGAGCGCTTTTGATAGCTCAGCGGCGCTAGCACCCCCTGAAGTCAGCAAGGTAAAGTACACGCGCACTTCCTCCGACGGTACGCCAAGCTC
>NDWU01000034.1 GCA_003056285.1 Candidatus Terraquivivens tikiterensis | reverse complement strand
TCGTTCCAGGAAATAGCCTCTCCTCAAATTCCCTTACAGGCGTGAAAGTCTGTGGGCAGTACTTGTAACAGTTTCCACACTCAGAGCAATAATCTATAAGCTTTGGAGTTTTTCCATCCAGCGTTATCCTTGGACATACGCCCGCACACGTGCCGCAGTAACAGCAAAGCTGCTTTTCGATTACCCACCTGTTTAAAAGCTCAAAGCTTGGGGTATAGCTCAAGGCCATGCTTGGTATCAGCGTTGTCGTGTCAACTATTTAAGTTATATTTTTAGCTCATCAAGAAACGTTTACGTCGCTAGAAACAGTTTCAAAAATATATAATCTCATGATTCTCTCGTAAAAGCGCGGACAGCAGCATGACGCGTAGCTTAGGGTGCGGGGAGCTTCCCGTACGGATGGTCTGGCTCGAAAGGGCTTGGAGGAGGCGTACGGGGTGAGCTCGAACCGAAGGTGTTGGATGGTGCATGCAGAGCCTCCGTGAGCCCAGAGGGGACGGCCTGATGAGCAAGGTCTAAGTGTTATGCCAGAACCATTGCGTATACTCCTCCTTACTCTCCAAAAACTAAAAATAGGGCTACTCCTAACCTGCCCTTGTCATGGATGCGCAAAAGGTGATAAAGAGGGTCCTCATAACTCAGGATACCGTATCCCTGGTCGAGAGGGAGAACAAGATAACGTTCATAGTCGACATAAAGGCCACGAAGAGGCAGATAAAGGAAGCGGTGGAAAAGCTCTACGAGGTTAAGGTGGAGAAGGTAAACACGCTGATAACGCCGCTGGGCGAGAAGAAGGCTTTCGTGAAGCTGAAACCGGAATTCAGCGCTTCCGAGCTTGCTGTCAAGCTCGGAATATTCTAAGCCATCAAAAGCTCTTAAGGTAGCTCTTAGACACACTCATAGGTTTCTTAGGGCTTAAAGGGTGGTATCGGATGGGAAGGAACATAAGGGCTCAGAGACTCGGCAGGGGCTCGCCAAGCTTCGCGGCCTCGCTCAGGAGGAAGTTTCAACTCGGCTTCCCCACGAACCTCGTTGAGGCGGGAAAGACGCTCGTAGGCATCGTGAGGAGGCTTCACCATGACCCTGGCCGCGGCGCTCCCGTAGCCGAGGTAGAGCTCCAGAACGGCGTAAGCTTTGCCATAGCGGCGGTGGAGGGCATGAGCGAAGGGCAGAAGGTTTACATAGGCTCTGACGCGCCCATTCAGGTTGGGAACATCGTCCCGCTCGGTAAGCTACCAGAGGGGGCCGTTGTCTCTTCTGTTGAGCTCAGACCCGGGGATGGGGGGAAGCTGGCCCGCTCCTCGGGAGCCTATGCAACGGTTATGGCTCAGATGGGTGAGAAGACGCTCCTAAGGCTTCCGTCGAAGAAGATCGTGGAGCTGAGCTCTAAGGCCCTCGCAGTAATCGGCACCGTGGCGGGAGGCGGAAGGGTGGATAAGCCGTTCATGAAGGCTGGCAAGAGGTTCCATTGGATGAAGGCAAAAAGAAGGCCATACCCAAGGGTAAGGGGCGTTGCGATGGCACCGGCCTTCCATCCGTTCGGCGGAGGAAGCCATAAGCGCATAGGCAGGCCCGAGACTGTCTCTAGGAATGCACCTCCTGGAAGGAAGGTCGGCCTTATAGCCGCTAGGAGGACGGGAAGGAAAAAGAAGGGCTAAAACCGCTGCCTCCTACCCCTTTTGAATGCCTCTAGGCCTCAGCATCCTTTACGTAAAGGATGCTGGACTTACACACAAAGTTTAATAGATAATGCGGTAAAGTTGTCTTTCTGACCTCGGATGGTTAGGGAGTTCCTATACAGGGGTTACACGCTCGAACAGCTCAAGTCGATGAGCATGGACCAGTTTATCAAGCTCCTTCCAAGCAGGCAGAGGAGGAGCCTGGGCAAGAGGGGGCTAACGCAGGCACAGCTAAAGCTCCTTGCCAAGATTAGGAAGTATAAGAAACTCCAGATACAGAAGCCGATTAAGACGCATGCAAGGGACATGATAATATTGCCCGAGATGGTTGGTTTAACGATACATGTACACAACGGAAAGGAATTCGTTCCGGTTGAGATAATCCCTGAGATGATCGGTCATAGGTTGGGGGAGTTTGCAATAACAAACAAGCGCGTCATACACGGAAGGGCCGGTGTTGGTGCAACAAGGTCCAGCATGTACGTCCCGTTGAAGTAGTGCATCCGTGCTCAGACGATTTCTAAAGGTATTAAACCAAAATGCACGAGCGCGTAGGCAATCGTGGCCCCAAAGATCGTCGCAACAAAATTCACAACGTTATTATCCACGTACCTGAACCCCTTCAGGTGCTTAGCCTCTGCGTTACAATGGGTTCTCTTCTCCGTTACCTTCCCGCACCTTTCGCATCTGTAAACCGCCTGTACGGTAGCCCCTATAAGGCTATCGAAGGTTGAGCCAAGAAAGCTAGAAAGGAGCACTATAGCTAACAAATTTAAAAACGTAGCCGCATCGTAACCTTTGGGTAAGAATAATGCGGTTGCCGGAACGATCGTGAAGGCGCTGAGGAGCTGCGCGGCGGTTCCGTAAGGCGAAACCCCCCCGGGAGTTCCGGTGGGTACGGGCTTCATGCTAGTTATCAGCCTTGGCTCCCTGGGGTATAGAAGGCCTATCTCGGTAGCGAGCGTGTCAGCGTAGGCCGTCGAGACGGCGCCTAAGTATGCCGCCAGGAACTCAGGCCTTGGGATGCTATGGGTACAAGAGGATATGTAAACGATCGTTGCCGCCACGCAGCCGTTCGCGAGTACGTTCCTCCAACCTCTAGCACCCAACTTTTCCTCTGCGACGCCTTTGAGCCTTTTCTCCTCGTAACGAAGTTTTGTCATCAGCCCGGCTACGACGTAGAATACGAGTAATGGGACGAAGAAGAGCCTACCGCCGAATACGTATATCGAGTAGCCGATTATGAAGGATGAAAACAAGCCGCCTGGGTCAACGAAGCCCGCGCGGATGGAGATTAGCATGAGGATTAGCATGACAGCTGTTGCCTCTACGATCAACTCTAGCGAGGGCAAGGCACGGACCCCTAGTGGCCCCTGAAAGCGTTCGAGAGAGCCTCATCGTCGTCAAGCCTGATCTCAGTCTGCGTCCTATTCTGTAGGTCTTTTATCGTAACTGTGTTCCTCTGGGCTTCCCTTTCGCCGACGATAACCAACCATCTTATGCCCCTCTTTTCGCAGTACTCTATCGCGGCCGGTACCTTTTTACCCGTAACGTCCAACTCCACCGCCGTGCCGATGGCCCTTATCCTCGCAGCCGCCTTAACAGCATACCTCAAGCTTTCCTGCCCTATGCTCACGAGGAAGGCGCTAACCTTTGG
Source organism: Candidatus Terraquivivens tikiterensis (assembly GCA_003056285.1). Classification (GTDB taxonomy): domain Archaea; phylum Thermoproteota; class Nitrososphaeria_A; order Caldarchaeales; family Wolframiiraptoraceae; genus Terraquivivens; species Terraquivivens tikiterensis. Next base: position 2,742 of record NDWU01000034.1, on the reverse strand, counting down.
CACGCTGAAGCCCTGCGTCCCAACCCTTTCAACTATGTACTGCTGTATCCTCGTGATGCCGATGGCGCAGCCTACGGCCGGCAGAGGCTTACCGCCGAACATCTCCGTCAGCTTGTCGTACCTTCCACCGCCGTTGAATGCTATGTCTATGCCGGGTATGTACTGTTCAAAGATGAAGCCCGTATAGTAAGCCAAGCCCCTGGCGAATCCCAGGTCCACTACTAGCCTAGACTCGACGCCCGCGTTGCGCGCCATGTCTATTATTTCGGAGAGGTTATCCAGCGCCTTGACCGCCTTATCCCAGGGTGAAACTATGTCGTATCCCTTCCTCAAAGCCTCCTCAGCATCGCCAGAAACGCTCACAAGCTTCTCAACGGCCTTTTTTTCCTCGCACTCCCCCATCAAGGAGAGAGCCTCATCAACCCTCTTTCTATCGATTAGGGAAAGAGCGAGGTCTTGCTCAGCCTCAGACATGCCTGAGGCCTCCATCAAGGACCTAAGCGTTCCTACATGGCCGACCTTAAAAAAGTGGTCCTTCAGGGCGATCGTATCGAAAACGTCCCTGCTGACTTGGATTATCTCGGCATCCGCGGCTGGGCTGGAGCTGCCGAACAGCTCGAAGCCTCCGTGGTAAAACCTCCTCTTCCTTCCCCATTGCGGCTCATCGTAGCGATAGCAGTCCGCTATGTACCCTAACCTGATGGGCAGCGGTGCGCTCCTTAGCTTCATGGCTACGAGCCTGGCCACTGACGCCGTCATCTCCGGTCTGAGGACGAGCTTCCTGCCGGATTTGTCGACGAACGTGAACATCCTTTCCCTTATCTCTTCACCAGACTTTGCCTCGAAGGTCTCGTAGTGCTCGACTGTCGGCGTCTCGATCTCTTGGTAGCCATACCTGTTGAAGACCTTCCTTATCGCATCCTCGATTGCCCTTTTGACGGCTACATCTTCCGGTAAGAGGTCGTCCATGCCCCTTACTGTCGAAAGCCTTACTTTCTTTACCATGGGCCTTATGAGGCCTCATAAAAATGCAATATAAAGGTTAGGCTAGACATAGAAAGGGTGTAGGTATCCTCGCGCCGCCGATTCCAAGGGATTATCGTCAGCGGACATGACGGCTGTTATCTTCCTCATGCATCCTAGCATTGCGAGCTTCTCTTGGAGGTCAGACTCATCGGTTCACCGTTGCCGAGTTCTGGGCTGTGCCAAACCAGCCCCTGCCATGGGCATGTAGCCCATGGCCCGCTTGCCCGAACCTCCCTTCCCATCTTGGCATAGAGCCTTATTCGGGCTTTTGGACATCTAGGCCACATACGAGCGAACTCGCTCGAAAGATTTATCGCCAAGCCGTATTTAACACTCATTAGTTAGAGGCTTTTTCGCCGAGATGTTTGTAAACCCTGTGTAGATGAGTGGTTGCCAAAAGTATGAAGATATTATTGTTTAACAGCCCATCATTCAAAAGACAATTAGAGCGGTTGACAACAGAGAAGACCAGCCCTTCCCCAAAAGCTTCCTAAAACTTGGAATTGTTTTGCTAGAGCAGATAGTGGATCGGAGAGTTTTACCATCATTTCTATTTTTTTGATATTGGGTTTGTAAGAATCTGTTAACCTTGGGTTCTTTCGATTTCTTTTATTATTCTTGAAATTTGAGTTTTAAGTTCTGGCAGTTTTGTTTTTATTGTTTCCCAGACCAAGTCTAAGTTTACACCAAAGTACTGATGGATTAGCTTGTCCCTCATTCCTGCGATTTCTTTCCATGGAATTTTAGGATGCTTTGCTTTTAATTCTTCGCTTAGGTTTTTGACCGCCTCTCCGATTATTTCGAGCCCTCTTAAGACTGCGTACTGCTTTTCAACATTGCTGAGAAAATCTTCCTTTTCAATTCCTTCAATAAACTTCTCTATATTTGATATAACATCTAGTACGTGCTTGAGATAAGCTTTATCCCTTTTCATATATAACTCTCATTTCCCTCTTTACATCATCAATGACGTATGGGTTTATGCTGCTGAAAATTCCGAGGTCAACTTTTCGCCCAAAAATTTCCGTTAATTCTCTCTCCATTCTCACAAGGTCTAAGAGGGTTTTTCGGCTGTTTTTATCAAATTCGATCGCTATATCTATGTCGCTTTTTGGGCTTTGTTCTCCTTTAACGAAAGAGCCGAAAACAGCCATGAAAACAATATCGTTTTTTCGACAAAACTCAGCCAGCTTTTCCTCTAGGCCTTCCTTCCTCAGCTCTTCTGGCAAGCTTCGAACGTCAATTTTTATACTCATATCCTTTCCTTTATTTTCTAACGTTTTTTTGAACTTAAGCCTTTCCCTCATAAAGTTTTCAGAGTCCTTTTCTTCATCTGAAAACCCCTCTGATTATGGATAAATTTATCCATAATCATAACCGGACAGCCTGACATAGTAAAAGGTGTAGGTATCCTTCCGCAAACTTCCCTTTTTATGATGCCCGCTAAGTACTGGATAGGGATAAATTTAACCCGTCCACAATGATAATCGTTAAGATTCCTAAAAAGTGTTTGTAAATAGTTATGGTATCCTTTTTCGGGCAGCTCATGTTTCTGGAGAAATTTGTCATTTTCGGAGAAAATTGCATTCATTTTTGCATTTTTTCTAGCTCCATTCAACCCTTTTGTATAATACTGAAGTGGTTAAATTTAACTACTAAAACATAATGTTGGCATTCTTAACGGGTAAAATTTTACCTGTAAGCAAACAGCTCTGT
>NDWU01000007.1 GCA_003056285.1 Candidatus Terraquivivens tikiterensis | reverse complement strand
CATAGGCTAGTAAGTTGCGAATGCGGATATGAAAACGATAGAGACATAACTGCATGTCTAAACATGCTCAGGATGAGGGGAGCCCCGTTGCCCCTGAAAGCCCTCCATGAACCTCTAACGGTAGAGGTGAGGGGAAGGGATGAAAATCTATGAATCCCACAACGGAAGCCAGCAGTTTCTGAATAGCTAACTTTATGCAACGGTTTAGGGTGTGCTCTCGTAGTAGAAGTAGCTCTCGGTTTGGTAAGGAATGCTTGAGTGAGCTTCCCTGATACATTCTTCCGTAGACATCAGCTTTACGCATAGATTGTTTAAGTTTCTTGAGTACCATGCGCCCTTAGCAGAGTTCGTAGCTACGGCCTTTACGCCCAGATCCCTTATAGGTGCGACTATCGGACAGGTATCGCACAGTATCGTACCGCCGGCGGCCTCTATGGCCTGCGTTATGCCCAGCCTATCTGCCTCGAGCTTGACGCGCCTCGAGCAACATAGCCAAAGGTTCTTCTTAACCTTCTTTCCAGCCAAGGCTGAGGCAATCCTCTCCATCTCTGCTAGCGATAGATGGGGGCAGCCCAAGAATATCAGGTCAGGATATGCTTCGCAGGCGTATTCTTCTTTAACGCCCATTATGTCGGATTCCGTTATCGTAATCCTGTCAGTGATTTTTCCTGTATACCGCCCAGCCTCTGGCGTTATGCCCTCGACATGAAACATTGGCACGCCGCCTACGCTGGCCAGGGCCGCGCCCAACGCCTTTAACTCATCCGGCTCGGCATGCGAGATGCCCTTGAAGAGGGGTATACCGTCGCCGACGAGCCTTCCGACGAGGATGCCAAGGCAGGCAAACTCAAGCTCCTCCTTCGGCTGCGGCACCCTGACCTCTACGGTAGGCTGACGGTTCTCTTCGACGTGTAGACCGTAGAAGGGCGTCCTGCCGGCTATCGCCGCAGCCAGGGCGCTTATCCCGCTCTCCCTGTTCGTCCTGGCACCTATGACGGAATTCGCATAGATAACGGCCGAGCTCTCACTCCACGCAACGTGGTCACCCGTCCTCGGCTCGTTGCCGACGAGGTATGGCGTACACGTGCAGGTTACCTCGATCCCCATCCTTTTGTAAACCTTTATGACCCTCAGCTGATTTTCCGCGAACTCTCTGCTAACGTTCATCAGCTGCCACCTCTCCAGATCCATGCCTGCAGGGTTAAGCGTCGTCTTTACGACGACCCTGCCATCCGATGCGAGCCCTTCCAAGAACTCTAGACCGTCCTCGCCTACGTTGGCGTAAGATACGCCGGATACGTGGGCGCTCTTTATAGGGATAAGCCTCTCTGCGTCGTAGATCTTTCCGAGCGCCACGAGTATCTCCATGGCCTTCTGCGCCGCATACCCGAGCTCGCCGACTAGCATCCGCTCCTCATCCTTCGAGAGGTACATTCCACACACCGGTAAGCTAGACACGCCCCAGCTAGTTCATGTACTCCTCAATCTTTATACTTTCCTCTCCCGGTATCCTGGCCTTTCTGAAGAGCTTCGGGTCAGCATCCAACGGTAGCGTGGCGTCTATTCCGGCCTTGCACGTCTTCCGGGTATATTGGTCTGCAGACGGGTCCAAAGAGGAACCATACTCGTTGGGCTTAAGCACCAAGCGCTTATCCAGCTGGACCCTCGTTGCTATTGCCCACTCCAGCTCGACAGGGTCGTCGACGTCTATGTCCTCGTCAACTACTACTACGTGCTTCAGGCTACCGTGTCCCCTAAAAGCAGCCTCTATGGCTTTTCTTCCATCATCCTCATGCCTTTTCCTTATCTTTACGACTGCATGAAGCCACTTGCAACCGCCGGGCGTTAACCTTACGTCCAGGCACTCGCAGACCTTTCCAACCTCCTTGTATATCGTCGCCTCCCTTGGGGTGCCCATCAGGATCCTGTGCTCACTACCGGCCAGCAATATTGCTTGGAAGATTGGGTCCCGTCTCATCGTCAGGCACTCTATCTCTATGACCCTCTGCTTCCTCACGACGTCGTACGTGCCCGTTATGTCAAATACCGGGCCCTCGTCAGCCCATTCATCCGTCACGACACCTTCCATCACGACCTCGCAGTCTGCGGGTACGAGTAGCTCGTTCGTTACGCACCTTGCATACCTCATCCTCCTCAACGAGTTTGCTATGTCCAGCTCGCTTACGCCTATCTTCCAAGTAACTGCAGCCGCTATCATGAACGCAGGATGGTTACCGAAGGTTATAGCCACGTTCCTGTTGCCCCTGCGTATGAACTCATCGAGGTGTCTCGGAAGTATCCTGGCCACGACCCTGTTCTTATCTATGAGCATCAGCCTGTGAAAGCTCGCGTTGAATCCGTACTCTTTATCGTGGGCTATAATTATGCCGGCAGTTGCGTAAGGCCCACCGTCGTGCTGGCCAAAGAGCAGGAATGGCAGCTTTCTCAGGTCTGGGTTTCTCTCGACTACCTGCTGGCACGGTGCATCCTCGACGATCCTGCCCTTGCTCGGGTTTTCTATGGCATCGTTCAGCTTCTTAAGTATAGCCTCCTCGCCTACGCCTAAGGCCCTCGCGAGAAGCGCCCTACTACCGCATATGTTTGCCGCCAACCTAAAGCCATCGCATTCCTTGATCTTGTGGAAGAGCACAGGTTTTCCGTCAAGCTTCTTCATTATCGCTGCCGCTTCGAAATTCCTCGAGACCGGTTTTACGACGTTAACGAGCTCCCCAGCCTCGTTAAGCTCCCTCAGAAAATCCCTCATTCCCCCACCTCTTGTATAGGTTGTGCTCGATCCCAAGGATCTCCAGCACCCTCCCGACTATAAAATCTATAAGGTCCTGTACTGTCCTCGGCGAGTGGTAGAACGTCAGGACTGGCAGTAGGACGACCGCACCAGCCCTAGTTGCCTTAAGCATGTTGACGATGTAGGGTTCAGCCAAAGGCGTTTCACGCGGCACCAAAACCAGCTTTCTCCTTTGCTTTAGGGAAACGAGCGCTGCCCTTACGATCAGGTTTTCCTCAACGCCGTTAGCTATCTCAGCAAGCGTCTTCATAGAGCATGGCACGACCACCATGGCATCTATTGGAAAGGAGCCGCTTGATATCGGAGCTTCGAGCTCATCTTCCCGGAAAACCCTGTCCGCATAAGACTTTACCTTCGCTAGGTCTGCCTCAGCCCGAACGATAGCTTCGCCGTTCTTTGAGATGATCAAATAAATTTGGTGCTTACCTTTCTTCAAAACTTCCAGCAACCTTTCCGCCACGGGTGCGCCCGAGGCTCCTGTTATAGCCACGATAATCCTCATGCAGCCATCCCGCTACACGGCTGATTAATAAACAAATCTGACGAAGCTACCCCACGAGGTCTGACGCTAGGGCAGACTCTCCTTTCTTCGTCAGCGCATAGACCTTCTTTTTCCTTTCGGAGGGGCCTCTTTCATCGATAACCGTCACCATGCCTGCGGCCATCAGCTCTTGCAAATGTTGATACATCGATGGCAGCGTGATCGTCAGGCCGAGCTCCTTCGTAAGGGTTTTCCATAAAAGATAACCATGGCTCGGGTGCCTTTGTAAAATTTTTAGTATCAGACGCTTTGTCCTACCGAGCCGACTATCTAACGAGGATGTGAGCACGAAAGCTATAGGGGTATCTACGCCGGAGCGACCTACCAAGCTCTTGACGGATGCCGGGTCCTTCAAGCCCGATCCCGTTATTACGCATACGACCCTGTCAGACCTTTCCACTATCCCATCCTCAAGAGCAACCTTAAGCGCAGCTACCGTCGATGCCGCGGCTGGTTCAGCAAAGATGCCCTCGTATTTTGCCAAAAGCCTCGTGGCCTCCAGTATCCTCTTTTCATGCACTGCCAGAGCGTAACCTCTCGATTCCCTTAAGGCTTTCAGGCAGAGCTCTCCTAGCATGGGTTGTCTGACCGCTATGTCGTGGAAAGTCATCCCAAGATCCTTGGACTTGATAGGCTTGTCAAGGTTCTTTCTGAAAGCGTCGACTATGGGCGAGCAGCCCTTTGCCTGAACGCCCATCATCCTCGAGTGCACGCCATCTATAATACCAATGCGGTCCAGCTCCCTCAGGGCTTTCCATATCATCGACAGGTGTCCGCCCTCACCTACCGGTACGATAAAAAACTCTGGAGGCTCCCAGCCAAGCTGCTCGCAGACCTCATAGCCCGTCGTCTTTACTCCCTCGAGAAGGTATGGGCTCGTCACGGATATTACGTACTCCAAACCGTCTGGGCGTTCCAGCATCCTGATTGCCTCATCGTACGTCTTTACTGGGCTTATCTCAGCACCGCAGATGATGGCCTGGTAGAGCTTGCCCAGCTCGATGCCCAAGGTCGTGTAGATCGTGCAGCCCAAGCCAGCCTTTGCCGAGTATGCGGCAGCCGAGGCACCCAGGTTCCCCCTGCTTGCGCACCTGACGCCACGGTAGCCCATGTTCTTTGCCCTCGTGACCTCGACGGAAACACCCCTGTCCAAGAAAGAGCCAGTAGGGTTTACTGTCTCGTTCTTTAGGTACAGACCCCTGATGCCTATCTCCTCCCCCAGCCTTTCAGCCTTCTGGAGGAAAGTACCCCCTTCGCCCAAGGAGACCACAGCGTCCCTCTCCGTGAGGGGCAGCAGGGGCGAGTATTTCCACATGCCTGGGGGAGCCCTGGCGAGCCCATCCTTCGTAATAACGGATGAAAGCTTTTCGTAGTCGTACTCGATGAGCGCTATGCCACCACAGCCCGGGCAACGTACCGGGTTTCCCACGTCCTCGAGTGGGCTGCCGCATCTTATACACGAAAGCCGGAACTCCACATAACCTATATGTAGGCTGAAACTTATATATTTTGTTTTTCCAAAACGTTTGACATGCAACGTCGAGGCATAACCGTCGCGAAGCTTGCAGTCTTTACGTCGCTCGTAGCCGTTGCCACGATGGCCCTATCGGTATACGTGCCTGCCACCAGGGGTTACTTCAACTTGGGCGAGACGATGATCTACTTCACGGCGCTCGCGGCAGGCCCCGGGATAGCAGCGTTTGCCGGAGGCGTGGGTTCCATGCTGGCCGACCTAACGCTGGGCTACTACTACTACGCTCCCGCAACGCTCCTCATAAAGGCCGCCGAGGGCGCGCTCGTCGGCTACCTCGTCAGGAAAGTCCCCAGGAAGGGCGGATGGCGGCTTGCCATAGCGTCCTATGCGCTCGTCGTAGGGTATTTTGTACTCATACTTCTAATAGGCGCCATGCTGTTCGTCGGCGAGGTCGAGGTTACCTTACTCCCGGTCGGTGAAAGCGCCCGATCGCTCATCTTTACCGTTGCGCCGCACTCATGGATCGCTCTGGCGGCAGCAGCCGTGGCCACGCCCGTTTACTTCGCCGCTAAAGAAAAAGGGCCGGAGGGCTGGTTGATACTTTCCCTACTATTAGGTGGACTCGTCATGGTCTCAGGATACTTCGTCTACGAGCAGTTCTTCCTGGGCGTCGCCGCTTTGGTCGAGGTACCCGTGAACCTCGGACAGTCGATAATAGGAACTGCGGTTGCCATACCGCTTTACAGAGCGTTCAGAAAGCTTTACAGGCCCGCCTGAGCCTTCTATTAGGATACGGTGGGCGGCTCAAGTTTTCACTTTTTTCATGAGGAGCCTGCTATGGTATTCTTGTAGCGGCTTGATTTCGAAGGATCTCTCCTTTATCTTCTCAATCGCCTTGACGGCGGCCTGGGCTGCCGCCACAGTCGTTATGTAGGGTATTTTTCGCTCCACCGCAGTCCTCCTTATCAGGAATTCGTCGTCCTTAGAACCTTTACCCTTTGGAACGTTTATGATGAGGTCTATTTTGTCGGACTTTATGTAGTCGAGCACGTTCGGACGGCCCTCGCCGACTTTCGGTATCACTTTGGCCTCTATACCGGCGGCGGCGAGCGCCTCCGCAGTCCCCTTCGTGGCCAGGATGTTTAGGCCCAATTCCCTTAGCTTCTTGGCTATCGGGATTATGCGAGCCTTCTCCTCGCTCCTCACGCTTATGAACACGTTCCCTTTTGTCGGCAGACGTGTGTCGGCCGCCAGCTCTGCCTTATAGTATGCCATGCCAAAGTCTTTATCTATCCCCATCACCTCGCCCGTCGACTTCATCTCAGGACCCAGCACGACGTCAACGCCCGGCAGCTTCGCGAACGGGAAGACCGCCTCCTTCACCGCCAGATGGTCCACCTCTGCCGCCTCCCCTATGTTAAACTCGCTCAGGCGGTGGCCCACCATGAGCTTCGCGGCGATCTTTGCCAAGGGCACGCCCGTAGCCTTGCTGACGAAAGGAATGGTCCTGGAGGCCCTGGGGTTCGCCTCGAACACGTAAACTTTCCCGTCCTTTATCGCGAACTGAACGTTTATCAGCCCTACAACGCGGAGCTCCTTCGCTATTCTCCGCGTGTAATCCTTCATAACCTCGATCGTTTCTTTGCTGAGGCTGTAGGGCGGTAGGACGCATGCCGCATCCCCAGAATGCACCCCCGCCTCCTCTATGTGCTCCATGATGCCGCCTATGTACACGTCGTTTCCGTCGGCTATGGCGTCGATTTCGGCCTCTATGGCGTCCTCTAGGAACTTATCTATCAAGACAGGGTGCTCCGGCGAGACCTTTATCGCCTCCTTCACGTACCTGATCAGGGATTCCTCGTCGTACACTATCTCCATGGCCCTTCCTCCGAGAACGTAGGATGGCCTCACCAGCACGGGATAGCCAAGCTTTTTTGCGACCTCCTTCGCCTCTTCCACGCTCATGGCAGTTCCGTAAGGTGGCTGGGGTATCCTGAGCTTCTCCATGACCTCGGTAAACCTCTTCCTGTCTTCTGCCCTGTCTATGTCGTCGGGCGTCGTCCCGAGGATCCTTACCCCTTGCTTCTCCAGCGGTATGGCTAGGTTTAGGGGGGTTTGACCACCGAATTGGACGATGACGCCCTCTGGCTTTTCCTTCTCGATTATGTTCATTACGTCCTCGAACGTTAACGGCTCGAAGAAAAGCTTGTCCGGGATATCGAAGTCCGTGCTTACGGTCTCAGGGTTACAGTTCACCATTATGACCTCGTAGCCTTCCTCTTTGAGGGCCTTGACTGCATGAACGCAGCAGTAGTCAAACTCGATCCCTTGCCCTATCCTGTTGGGCCCAGAGCCGAGTATGACTACCTTCTTCTTATCGGTTTTCCGGATCTCATCCTCATCCTCATCCTCGTAGCAGGAGTAGTAGTACGGCGTTTCTGCCTCGAATTCTGCCGCGCAGGTGTCTACCATTTTGTAGACGGGAGTTATGCCCATCCTCTTCCTAAGCTCCCTTACCGTTAGCTCATCCGTCCCAAGCAGATACGCTATCTGTTTGTCAGAGAAGCCAAGCCTCTTGGCCTTACGAAGCAGCTCTTTCGAAATTGTTTTGATTGTGTGCTTTGAGAGCTCGTTCTCCATATCTACTATGTTCTTAATCTTATGGATGAACCATCTGTCGATCTTTGTAAGCTCGTAAATCTCGTCGATGCTCATGCCAATCTTAATCGCGTGCCTGATGTAGAATACCCTATTGTGTGTCGGGATCCTTAGGTAGTCGCGGAGCGTCCTCACGTCTGGCATCTCCTCGTCCTTCCCATCTGCCCCCAAACCGTACCTGCCGATCTCCAGAGACCTTATGGCCTTCTGTAGAGCCTCCTCGAAAGTACGACCTATAGCCATCACCTCGCCTACGGATTTCATCTGCGTCGTCAGGGTTTTGTCAGCATCGGGAAACTTATCGAAGGGCCATCTTGGAACCTTAACAACCACATAGTCTATCGTAGGCTCGAAGGACGCGGGCGTCTTCTTAGTTATGTCGTTTGGGATCTCGTCGAGCGTAAGGCCTATGGCGAGCTTCGCCGCGATCTTCGCTATTGGAAACCCTGTCGCCTTTGAGGCCAACGCCGAGCTCCTTGAAACCCTCGGGTTTATCTCTATTGCCATGAAGCGCCCGTTTTCCGGGTTCACAGCAAACTGTATGTTTGATCCGCCCGTTTCAACGCCTATCTCGCGTATGATTTTTATGGCCGCATCCCTTAGAGCCTGGTATTCCTTATCCGTTAAAGTTTGGGCAGGCGCGACCGTTATGCTATCGCCTGTATGTATGCCCATCGGGTCCATGTTCTCTATCGAGCAGATAATCACGACGTTATCCGCCAAGTCCCTCATGACCTCGAGCTCATACTCCTTCCACCCGACGAGGGACTCGTCGATTATAACCTGCCCTATACGGCTGCAAGAAAGGCCCCTGGCAACTATCTTTTCCAACTCTTCCTTGTTGTACGCTACCCCGCCGCCCGTTCCGCCCAAAGTGTACGCGGGCCTAATAACGACCGGGTAGCCGAGCTTGTCAGCTATCTCGACGGCCTCCTCGATGGAGTACGCTGGAAAGCTTCTCGGAACAGGGATGCCGATCCTCTCCATAGCCTCCTTGAAAAGTACCCGGTCCTCTCCCTTCTTTATGGCCTCCAGCTTTGCCCCGATGAGCTCCACGCCGTACTCATCCAGAATGCCCTTCTCCGCGAGCTCGGCCGCTATGTTCAGGGCTGTCTGGCCTCCGAGTGTTGGGAGCAGGGCATCGGGTAGCTCTTTCTTAATTATCTCTGCGACCACCTCGGGTGTCAAAGGCTCGATGTATACCCTATCTGCCATCTCTGGGTCTGTCATGATCGTCGCTGGGTTCGAGTTCACCAGCACGACCTCGTAGCCTTCCTCTTTGAGGGCCTTGCAGGCTTGGCTTCCTGAGTAGTCGAACTCGCACGCCTGCCCGATCACGATGGGGCCTGAGCCGATGATCATTATCTTACGTATATCTTCACGCTTCGGCATGCTCAATCATACTCCTTCATGGTTTTTACAAAATCGTCGAAGAAGAAGTAGGTGTCGTGAGGCCCCGGACCTCCTTCTGGATGGTACTGAACGGACTTTATTGGTAGCTCTTTGTGCTTCACGCCCTCGACCGTGTGGTCGTTTAGGTTAATCTGCGTAAGAACCAGCCCAGCTTCCCTAAGGGAATCTTTGTCAACAGCGAATCCATGGTTTTGGGTAGATATGAAGACCCTCCCCGTCTCGAAATCCTTTACTGGTTGGTTCGCACCCCTATGTCCGAACTTCAGCTTGAACGTCCTTGCGCCGAGGGCCAACGATATTATCTGATGCCCAAGGCAGATGCCAAAGAGAACAACCTTTCCAGCCAGCTCCTTCGCCGTGCTTATAGTCTCCTTGACCCTAATCGGGTCCCCTGGGCCATTGGATATCAAAACACCGTCTGGGTCGTACTCAAGTATCTCCTTGGCCGGGGTGTTGTAGGGTACAAGGATTATGTTTGCGTTCTCCCTGAGAAGCCTTATTATGCTCCACTTAACCCCGCAGTCTACTAGAACCACGTTCAGCTCTCTACCACCCTCTATAAACCTCGGCTTGGAAACTGAAACTCTGGGTACGAGGTCCAGCTCGGTTATCGCCGGCTGTGTTTTAGTCTTCTCGATCAACTCCTCAACGTCAGGCTCGTCTTTCCCCTCGTATACTACGAGCGTGCTCTTCATCGTTCCATGTATCCTGATTTTTTTCGTAAGCATCCGCGTGTCTACTCCCTGGATTCCCGGAATACCGTACTCCTCTAAAAATTCCGACAGGGATTTCTCCGAGCGCCAGTTGCTCGGCGTCTCGCACAGCTCCCTAACCACGAAACCCTCCACTTTTATCCCGTCGGACTCGTAGTCCTCGCTACAAACACCATAATTGCCGATGAGCGGGTAAGTCATCATCAGAATCTGTCCGGCGTACGATGGGTCCGTTAACGCCTCGACGTAACCGGTCATCCCAGTGTTAAAAACCAGCTCGCCCATCGCCTCGCCTAAAGCCCCAAACCCCTCTCCTCGCAGGACCGTTCCGTCCTCAAGCACCAACAGAGCCTTCTTCCTGCTACTCGGTATCGCCCATCACCTCGGAGGAGGCATCTCTGGACAATTCGTCCAGACCACGCCGCTTTCTTCCCGGCTTACGGCGCATAATATATATTATGTCCGATTTTGGTAAAATGGGGACAAAAGTGTACCAAAATAGGTCAATAGCCCAAGTCGTCAGGTACCTGATCGACCTCGACGTCTCACTACAAGACAGCATCCAGAGAGGGTACGCGAACCTGTCAGCCATGGCAAGGCTTTTGAGGCCTAAGGTCGAGGGGCTTGTCGGGAATAAGGTTAGCGTGGACACGATAGTTACGACGTTAAAAAGGCTAAAGGGAACATATAGCACCATACCGTTTAACGTCGCTTACGTTTTGGCGAAGAGCACTGTCAACGTCAGGACGGATGTCGCGAGGCTTTCGTTAAAGAAGAGGCCAGAGCTCCTTAAAGCCTCGAGGAGTATAGTGTCCAAATACCAAAAAGGCTTCGTCCAAGTTCTCGAGGGGCTCTCCACGATTACGCTCGTGTACGATAGCAGCCTACACGAGAGGATAGCTTCGAGGTTCCTTTCAAGGGATATAATCTACGAGGATGCGAACATGGCAGCAATAATAGTAAAGAGCCCGAAAGAAATCTCCAGCACCCCAGGATGCATAGCGACGATCCTGCTTCAGATATCGAGGAGAAACGTAAACGTTGACGAGATAATTAGCTGCTATACGGATACAATAATCGTGATCAAGCCCAGCGACGTCGGAAAGGCCTTCGAGTCGCTGACAGAGCTCATAACGTTTTGCAGGGATGTCGTCTCTAAAGTTTCTTCGTAGCGTTATGGAGGCCCTTCGGTCTCGATGTCGCCTACCTCAGAGTGCAAAGGCCTAATCAGCCTGTATCTGACCTGGCTTCCCCCTCCGACCCTCTCGAGCATCCCCCTGTTGGCTAAGCGTGAAAGGTAAGTCGATGCCGTGCTTAGGCTTATAGGTTCCCTGTACTCGGCCTCGTACAGCCTCTGGATTTCTTTCGAGGAGAAGTAGCTAAATGGGAAATACCGCTCGATCAGCCTAACGACCTTAACCAGCTTGCTACCCTCGACGGCCTGGGGCTGAGCTACCTCGGCACCGCCGTAAAGCTCGATGAAGTCCGCCAGCTGAATTATCTTGTCTTTCGTGAGCCTACCCTCGAATATCAGCATGACCTTATCACCGTTCTCGTCAAAGAGCTCCAGCCTGACCCTACGCCTGTTGAAGCTCATTACGCAAGTATCCAACCTTTATGAGGTGATAATAACCCTTCACCATGAAGGCGTTCCGTACAAATCGTGCATCATACCATAATCTTGCCTGAACATCTACATCGGCAATATCTAAAAATTACCGATAGGCCCACCATAGCGTTTTGGCCATGGCTACTTCTCGAGCCTTATCTCCCTCAGAACGTCGCCTTCCCAGACGAACCTGCATCTCGGCTTCTCGTCCAATTGCCTACCGATCTTCTGGATGACAGCGCCTACTATTAGCGGGAGGGCTATCGTCGCGTCGCAGTAAACTTCTGCCTTGTGCGCCTCGGTCGAGTACTTGCCCCACGAGATCGCTTCGGAGAGCGTGCTACCGCTAAGCCCGCCCCACTTTGGGTCGTCGGTCGTTATGAGTATGCCGTACTCGTGTCCAAGGCGCATGTCAGCCTTGGCCGGCCTTTTTAGCAGAACCTCCGCTATTACCGGTATCTGCTGCCCGTAGTTCCTTGGGACGCCACCACCAACTATTACTATGCCTGTTTTCTTTGCCTTCGCGAATATCTGGAATATCTCGTAGTTGTCCCTTATCGGGTCTATCCTAAACCCCTCCTTTCCACGATCCTGCTCGTAACGCTTCGTGAGCGCTATGCCTATATCGCTATCGTTTAGCGCCGGGCAGAATATGGGCACGCCAAGCTCCGCTGCCAAGCCTACGAACGATTCGCGGTCTCTGAGCTCCCTTCCAATCTCGTAGATGAATTCTCGGCTAGAGCAAGCTTTATTCCCAATCCTATCTACGACCCTGAAGACTACGTCCTGCTCCTTCCAGAAACCATCCTCTTGGAGGAAAGTGTCGTAGATCCTGCATATGCCCATCTTTCTCAGCTCCTCATCATCGGCATGCGGCCACCCTTTGTAGTGAAAGAAGCCAAGGCTTTCGACCACGTCGTGTGTAATGTTCGCACCGGTAGATATTATAACATCCACCATCTTCCTCCTCATCATCTCGTTCACCACGCCCTTCATACCAGCCGGGACCATGGCCCCAGCAAGCGTCAAGAAGACTATCGGCCTATCTGGATCTGTTTGCATGAGCTCCATTACATGGAAAGCGTTGTATAGGTTTCTGCTTTGGTATGAGGTGTATCTGAACTGCTCGACCAGCCCAACCAAGTTAATGCTCTCGTCAAGCCTGATGGGTCTGATGGGCTCGCGAAGGTAATGATTGCTCATCCGCTCCCTACTTCTGCAAAAAACTTGATTTAAATCTTTTGTAACGGCCGTGGACTTCATGCCGTTTCAGGTAGCAAAGCTTGACATGAAGCCTCATGGGCTGAAGGAAGAACTCGCAGCCGATGTTGGGTTGACGCGACCGGCATGGTTATCCCTAGAAGGCAATCTCTACGAAGACGGGGGCAATTACCCTTTACAGAGGCCATCGGAAGGTCGGCTGAAGGACTTCCCGAAAAATAAACAGGAAACACTTATACAGTACGATGAGCCAAGCTTACCCGATGTCGTTTAGGATGCGCCTGCCTAACGCAGAGTACTTTGCAGACCTAATCAAGGCGATATCCGCCGTCGTCGAGGAAGGGACGTTTATGGTAGACGAGAACTCAATAAGAATGGTTTCGATGGACCCTGCGCACATATCGCTGGTCGACTTCGGGCTGGATAAGAGTGCGGCTGAGGAGTACGTGTGCTCGGAGCCTATGAATATAACCGTTAGCATAACTGAGCTTCTGAAGTTCCTGAAGAGGGCCAAGAAGAGCGAGGGCATAACGATATCGTACGAGGGCGACAAGAAAAAGCTGACGATCCTTTTGGTTGACATGGCCAGCTCGAGAGAGAGGAGCTTCACGATGAATGCCCTAGAGCCAGTAGCATCCAGGACTGCGGTTCCAAACCTAACCTTCGAGGCGGCCGCAAGGGTCAGCACGGATGCGCTGGTTGATGCGATAGAGGACAGCAGCTTAGTAAGCGATTACGTTAGGTTCTCCATAAGCCCAGATGCCGTTACCCTTTCGGCCAAGGGCGATGTTGGTGCCGCGCAGGTAAGGCTGAGCAAGGCAAGCCCTACCGTCTACGAGATAAGGGCCGATAAAGAAGTGTGGGCGAACTTCAGCATAAACTACGTTGAGAAAATAGTCAAGGCCGCCAAAACACTATCCGATGAGGTTACGATTGAGCTCTCGACGAACAAGCCAATTAGGTTCGAGTTTCCCATACCGTCAGGGAAGCTAGGCTACCTGGTGGCTCCAAGGATAGAGACAGCATAACATCCGCTGTCAGCTAACCCTCGCGCTACACAGAAGACAGTCGTAGGACCATACATCTTCGTCCCTTCCAGTATAGGTCATGGTTTCAGAGCTTCCGTTACCTAAGATTCGTTGTCGGAAAACGGCCACTAACCCTGGAAGGTGACGTCTGCCTTTAGGCTTCATGCCCTGTCTTCAGGGGCATGGGACCCCCTCATCCCAGCGTCCTCCTTGCCGCACCTTTCTAGGATAATCATCCGTTGCATGCGGATGCTGTTCTCTACACGACGGGGTATGCAACGTGAGCTACAAACGCCTGGAGGCTTTGCGCCCCAGTCATGTCTGCCTGCTCGTTGCCGCATCCCATGCATCCGTTAACGCATCGGCTAAAAGCTTTAGACGGCTCTCGTAATCGGGGAAATCCCAAGGGCTTCCTAGATTTTTAATCTTTGCCGATCCGTCCCTACTTTAAAAGCGCAGGTTTTCTGGGAAAAGCGATAAAGCTAACTATTTTCAAAGACCGCTGACGAAAACCTATGCTCACCGCTTATGCCCTGCAGCATCTTCCTGGTGGTATGTCGATGCCGTGTGGGCATTTCCTAGGGTGGTTCAAGAACTTGCATAGGGCCTCAGCCAGCTCCTCCGTCATGTGGTGCTCCACCCCGCAAACTACCCTTTCGTCGGCCACTATCCCAAGGTGCTTTTCCATCAAAACTTCGAGTAGCCTGGCGTTCCTCAAAATCCTAGTCGCGATACTTTCTCCCAACCCCGTCAGCTTAACCCCGGACCTCCTCGTATAGAGGACATACCCTTCATGCTCGAGCTTCGACAGCATCTGAACCACACTCGGCGGCGCCACCCTGAGCTTTTTCGCCAGGCTCACTACCCTTACAGGATCCTCGCCAGCCTCGTTCAGAAGCTTTATGGCCTTAAGGTACATCTCAACGTGCTCCTTGGGCGTGGTCTTTATGTACAGGGCTTCGCGAAGAAGGCGTTCTTTCTTTTCCACGGAGTTCGTACGTATCCCGTTACTAATAAAATTATAGGGTAAATGCTGAAGGGCGAAGATTAAATAATACTTCGGCATTTTCATTAACTCATGAAGGCATTCATCCTTGGGTCCGTAAGCACGAGGAGTGCGCTCGTGGACAGTTTGAGGGCGGCAAGGAACTCAAGCTTCATAAAAGAGGCTTACTTGATATGGGGGCCGTACGACATGCTGTGCAAGGCGGAGGTTTCGTCGCTGGGACAGCTGAACACCGTGCTGGACTTGCTCCACGATAGCGAGGTCGTAGACACCAATACCCTAATAGTCAACGAGGAGGGTGGGTTAACGTTTGAAGTTGAGGACGTTGACAAGATAAAGAAGTGCGCTTATATATTCATGAAGCTGAGGAGGCCAGCAGCGCCTAGGCTTTGGGATACTTTCCTGAAGGGCATAGAGGACATAACGGAGGCCCACCAGCTCTTTGGCATGTACGACGTCGTAATTTCTGTGAGGGAGGAGGCGAGGGAGGAATACTTTGATAGGGTCTTTAAGAGGCTTTGGCTCCTTACCGAGGTCAACCTTACGTCAACGCACACTTGCTTTACGCTTAAGGTCTAAAGCCGACAGAAAGCTTAACTTTCGGCAAGCAGACCTTGTAGGCGAGGGGCCGTAGTCTAGCATGGTATGATTCGCGGCTCGGGCCCGCGAGGTCCTGGGTTCGAATCCCAGCGGCCCCATACGCGTGTAAGCTTATAACGGGCTGCGCAGACAAGGTTGGGGGCCCATGTTTTCGAATAGGGTAGACGAGTGGCTCAAGCATGAACTCAAGATGATCAACATGTCGTTACCAGCCCACACAATCCCTCTCAGCGTCCTCTTAAGATTAGAGGAGCCGTGCGTCAAGACCCTGGGTGGAGGTGTGCACCACTTTGACAGGCGAGAGCTGGAGGAGTTCAAGAGAAGTCTTCCTGAGGGGTTTGATGTATCCCTTCCGTTAATCTTCATAAGGCGAGGGGAATTGGGAGAGGGCGTCTACGTAATCAAGGGCGAGAAAAAGGAGGCGGAGGCCTTCAGGCTAGCGTTGGGGCTGTCCAGCATACACAAATCGGCTGAGGGATACTACACGTATAAGCCGTTCGTCATCGAATTCCTAAGGAGGTACAAGACGCTAGGTGTCGTGGGCACGTACTAGCCCATACCACTAACGTTTTGGTGAGGGGGCCTGCTCAACCCATTCGTAGGTTTTGTGAGCAGAGAGGATGTTAACGCGACAGAGATACTATCAAGAATGCTAAGGGCCACGGGTTACCGGTGGTCAAGCCTAGCTCTGTGGTTGAACGGCGATTTTTTCGACGTAAAAGGCGTTGACGAGCTAAGCCGCCTAGGATTAAGGGGGAGGGCTTGTCTCTGCTCTGTCAACCTATCAGCTTACCAAGACTCCGCCATAGCGCTTGACGGTGAAATCTACAACCTTGGAGATGCTCATGGAGGCTGGAGGCCATCTACTCTACTAGGCGGAGGTTTGGAGGGCGTCCAAGAAAAAAGTAGAATGAGGGGCCTGGATGGGAGCTACGCGTTTGTCATAATGCATGATGGTTGCGCCGTGCTTGCGAGGGACCCTGTAGGAACTAGGCCGCTCTACGTCGCATCCGACGGCAGAGGCAACGCGTTCGCAACGGAGCGGAAGGCACTCCTAGCAGCCGACTTTCAAGGGATTAGGCCGCTTAAGCCAGGCCACGTTGCTTTTGCGGATAAACATGGCTTGCGAGAGCTTGAGTTTTACAATCTACCGGAGGAGCTCCGAACGCTCCGACCCTTTACCGGGCCGTCCCAAGAAATCGCCTCGATTTTGTTGGAGAACCTACGGTGTGCCGTTGCCAAGATGGTAAAAGGAAAGAAGGTTGGCGTTCTGTTTTCGGGCGGGCTCGATAGCTCTATCATAGCAAAGCTATCGAGCGATCTAGGTATGGGGCCGAGGCTTGTGTGCGCCGGTCTTCCGACGTCTAAGGACGTTCTAAGAGCAAAAAGGGTTGCTGAGGTGCTTGGCTTAGAACTCCACGTACGCGAGCTGGATGAGGGAGAAATCGAGAAGGCGTTGCCAGAAATCGCCCGTATCACAGGCAGGCCTAGCCCGCTTGATGTTTCCATAGCTACGCCCTTGTACTTTGCGTCGATGGAGGCGAAGGAGGCTGGTTTGGACCGTGTACTGGTGGGCCAGGGCGCTGACGAGGCGTTCGCAGGCTACAAGCGGTACGAAAAGGTTCTAGAAAAATGCGGCTATGAGCTTCTTGGTGAAGAGTTGTTGAAGGACGTTTCCCAGCTGTACGAGAAGAACCTGGAACGGGATTACAATACGTACCTTGCATGCTCTGTTGAGCCAGCCTATCCATACCTTGACGTCGCGGTTCTTAAGTGTGCCTTCATGATACCCGTTAGGGAAAAGCTGAAGGTGGATGCCGTGGGTTATTCACGGAAGCATATTTTGAGGGTTGTCGGTAAAATGCTCGGCCTGCCGGAGTACGTCGTTAGCATGCCAAAGTCAGCCATCCAGTATGGCTCCGGCGTTTGGAAAGTGGTAAAGCGCGTATTAAAGAACGCGCGCTTGATGTAGCAGCGAATTCTTTCCGTATATATATGCATAAGATGTGCGCTGACGTAACGCGCAAACTGTTAAATCCAGCGTTGAGGGCATGGACGCTCGTGAACCTAGTGAGCCTGTTCAAGCGTAAAAAGCCACAACAACCTCCCCCAAAACCCTTGAGGGATAGGTTAAACGAAGTTACGACGAAGCTTACGTTAATAAGCGAGAGAATCAAGCAGAGGCAAAACCAATACTCAGCCAGGAGCAAAGAGTTGTTCGATGCGTGCGTCAAGGCTCTGATGAGTAGCGAAAAGGACAAGGCCATAGTATACGCAAACGAGTTGTCAAACATGAGGAAGGCGATGAGCACTGTTATGAGGAGCCAGTTCTCCATCGAGGGGCTGGTCAACAGGCTTCAGACGATAAACGACGTGGCCGAGCTCCGCGAGGTTATATTGCCGATTAAGGGTGTGCTCGACGAGCTCAAGGGTCAACTCTCAGGAATACTGCCAAACGCTTCGAGGAGCATACGTGAGGTGGAGGAGGCGGTAGAGGATGCCATTTATGGGATAGGAACAGTCAGCGATACGATAGTCGAGCCGAGCGTCTCCGACGAAGAGGTTAGGAAGATACTGATGGAGGCTAGCGAGGTAGCCGCCCAGAGGTTAAAGCACGAGAAGCTAGAGGACTTGAACGAGGCGGTATCTTACCGCTGAAAACCTTCCACGTAGGCTTGAGGGGAAAATCCTTGGTCCAACCCTACGACCATGTTTATGTCTGTTGAACCGCTAAGGTTCAAAAGTAGCCATAAAGTTTTCAGAGTTGTATAGGTTGTATTGTTTGTTATGCGCACTATATAAAAGTGTTCTTGAATCAACATTAAATATCCGAAAAATTTCGTTTCGATGAGGTCCCGTACGTGCAGCTTAACAGACTCGTCTGGAGAATTGGTGGCGCACAGGGTTCCGGCGTTGACTTAGCCGCGAACGTATTCGCGAGGGCCTGCGCGATGGGTGGCCTTAACGTTTTCGGCACGCGCGAATACTATTCGAACATAAAAGGCATGCATAGCTATTTTACTGTTGTAACCTCGGATGGGCAGGTAAGGGCTCACTCGAACAGCGTTCACCTGCTCTCATCTTTCGATGCGGAGACTGTCGTAAGGCATGCCCTAAGCGTGGTACCGAATGGCGGAATAATATTCGACCCGTCTGTCGTAGAAGAAGACATAAAGAAGATACCGACCATGGAGCGGGAGTACGTCAAGAGGGTTATAAAAATGCTCAAGTCTGAGGGGCTGGGCGAGGGCGTCAAAGACGTACTAGAGTTGGCGAAGAGGCGCGACGTAGTCCAGATACCTTTACCCTATCTAGACCTCCTCAAGGAAATATCTAGGCTTGTTGCGGAGCCGCAGCTCAGCCTTCTGATGAGGATGGTTAACATCATGGCGGTCTCGGCAGCTTTTAGCTTATTGGGGTATGACTTCGAATTAGTTTCGAAATCTATAGAGGCAACCTTTAGGGAGAGGGGAAAGATAGCGCAGATGAACGTCAAGGCCGCCGAGTACGTCTACGACTACGTACGGCAGACGTACGGCAACGCTATGAAGATCAGCCTATCGCCGAGGAAAAGCTCAGAGGAAAGGATCCTAGTATCGGGAACGACATCCGTCGCCCTCGGAAAGATAGCGGCGGGCGTAAGGTTCCAGTCTTACTATCCCATAACACCCGCCTCGGATGAGAGCGTTTACTTGGAGGACGTTGAGGTGTTCGAGCTGAGGCCGGAGGCAGAGGCCGAGAGCGCCACCATGGATAAAACCGGATCTATAGTAGTATTTCAGACGGAGGACGAAATAGCAGCCATAGCATCTGCCACCGGCGCTGCCCTGACGGGTACGAGGGCCGCGACGGCAACCTCTGGGCCTGGGTTTTCTTTGATGGTCGAAGGGTTAAGCTGGGCGGGCATGAACGAGGTACCGGTCGTCGTGACGCTATACCAAAGGGGAGGGCCGAGCACCGGCTTGCCTACGAGGCACGAGCAGGCCGATTTGCTGTTTGCTATGTACGGCGGCCACGGTGAGTTCCCCCGCATAGTCCTCGCATCTGGCGATATAGAGGAGGCATTCTACGACGCCGTATTGGCGCAAAACTACGCCGAGAGATACCAGCTTCCGGTCATACACATACTCGACAAGGCCCTAGCTAACAGCATCATGACTTGCAAGAAGTTCGACCCGTCGAAGGTTGTAATCGAGAGGGGGCAGTTCGTGACAGAAAAGGACGTAGATGGGGAGTACCTTAGGTTTAAGCTCACGGAATCTGGAATATCGCCCATGGCCAGGCTTGGCGAAAAGGGCACGATATTCTGGAACACTGGGGACGAGCATGACGAATACGGCCACATCACCGAGGACCCCGTGCTTAGGGACGCGATGATGGAAAAAAGGATGAAAAAGCTAGAAACAGCAGCTAGAGAGATTCCCGACGAGGATAAGCTGAAGGTGTTCGGCGATGAGTCCGCACCGAATGTCGTTGTTAGTTGGGGTTCACCAAAGGGCGCGATACTCGACTCCCTCGACGCGCTCAGAGAAGAGGGTGTGGACGTCTGCTACGTTCAGGTCAAGATGATGAGGCCCTTTCCAACAAAAACGATGGAAAGGATTCTTTCGGGTGCGAAAAAGATCGTGGACGTTGAAAACAACTACTCTGGACAGCTGGGCAGGGTCATCAAATCGGAGCTGGGCATAGGTCCCAGCCATTACGTCTTGAAATATAACGGAAGACCCATAGCAAGCGAGGAGGCTTTTCATGGTATAATGTCCGCCGTTAAGAAAGATAAGAGGCGAGTCGTGCTAAGGGGAGGTGCATGAGCCTGTCTTATACGTATAAGAGCGATGTACATGTTGAGTGGTGCCCGGGTTGCGGTAATTTTGGCATACTGTCGGCCATACAGATGGCCCTCTCGGAAATGAGGATCGAGCCATACAGGGTAGCAATATTCTCGGGCATAGGGTGCTCCAGCAGAGCGCCGCATTACATTAACGCGTACGGCATCCACACTATTCACGGCAGGCCGCTCCCATACGCGATAGGTGCGAAGCTTTCCAATCCAAACCTGGAGGTCCTTGTGGTCAGCGGCGACGGCGATATGTTAAGCATAGGGGCTGGCCATTTCGTCTCTGCGGGAAGGAGGAACGTTGACATCACGTGCATAATATCCGACAATGGCGTTTACGGTTTGACGAAGGGACAGGCTTCCCCTACGCTAAGGAGGGGCATAAAGACCAAAGCGCTCCCGAAGCCCAACATAAACGACGCCCTTAACCCGATCATGCTCGCAATAGCCTCGGGATATACCTTCGTCGCAAGAGGCTATGCCTTCGACATAAAACACCTTAAGGACTTGTTGAAGCAGGCCATCCAGCATAAGGGCACGGCTTTGGTGGACGTGCTACAGCCATGTCCAAGCTACAACGACGTCATGACAAAAGAATGGTACGCTGGCGAGGACAGGAGAGACCCTGCTACGGGCAAGCCGATTCCTAGGCTCTATAAGCTCGAGGATTCGGGCTTCGACCCCGTGGTCCACAACCCGAACGATAATGAAGAGCTGATGCAGAAAATGTGTAACGCCATAATGAAATCCCTCGAGTGGGGAGACAGGATACCCATAGGGGTTTTCTACCAGAACCCCCACGTTCCGACATATGAGGAGAGGCTGACTTCGAGGATACCCAACTACCTTCAGCACCCACCCGCACTCCAGAAGATTGCTGACGAAAACATGCACCCGATCGTGAACCTTGAGAGGCTCATGGAAAGGTTTAAAGTCGGATAGCCACACCATTTGGGCTCATGAAGGTCGCGGCCTATAGGATAGGCGACGAAAGGGATTACGGCATAGTACTAGACGGCAAACTCGTTAGAAGGGGTTCGCTGGGTATCAAGCTTCCGGAGAACGTCGCTGATTTTATAGCCGATGGGGCGCTCGTGGAGGCGCTTAAGAAAGAGGTCCAAAAGTTCCAAAGATACGCCGAGCCTTTGGATAGGTTCCACCTCCTGCCACCTATCCCGAGCCCAGGTAAGCTCATCTGCCTGGGCTTAAACTACATCGACCACGCCGAGGAGCAGGGCGTGAAACCTCCCGCCGAGCCGATAATATTCCTTAAGCCTAGGACTAGCCTTACGGGACCATACGACGACATCGTTTACCCAAAGATCGTTAAACAACTCGACTACGAGGGCGAGCTGGTCGTCGTCATAGGCAAGCGCGGCAAGAACATACGCGAGGAGGATGCCATGGATTATGTATTCGGCTACACGGTGATGAACGACGTTTCGGCAAGGGACATACAATTTAGAGATAAGCAGTGGACTCGCGGAAAGAGCTTCGATACTTTCGCTCCCTGTGGCCCTTGGGTCGTCACGAAGGACGAGGTCCCCGACCCGCACCGGCTTAGGATACTCACCAAAGTGAACGGTGAGGTAAGGCAAAATTCCTCGACGGCAAACATGGTGTTCAAGATACCACAAATAGTATCCTCCATGAGCATGGTCATGACGCTTGAGCCGGGCGACATGATATCAACCGGGACCCCGGCTGGCGTCGGATACTTCATGAAGCCCGAGCCTAAGCTGTTGTCCGTCGGGGATGTCGTCGAGATCTCAATAGAAAACATAGGGACCATTAGGAACAGGATCGTTGCTGAACCTTAGGGCGAGAGAGGGCCGACTGTCATCCTAGGCTTCGCGACTGATATGTTAACGACCATTTCGGAGATGTCAGCGCTGTACTCCGATATCCTCTTCAAGTTGTTGAGCACAGACCTAACCAAGATTGCCAGCGGCACGTTACGCTTTGAGTACAAGAGCTGCACCTCGATGTCCTCTACCCTTTTTGCCAGCTCGTAGACCCTGATTATAACATCGTTCGCAAGCCTGATGTCCCCCTTTAACAAAGCCGAGAGCGCATCCTCGAACAGCGAGTTGGAAAGCTTACCGACCTCCTCGATCGTTCCCACGCTGCTGAAATCATGAGGCTTTGACGCGCCTACCAGCTCAGCTATAGCCAGCGCGTGGTCTGCTGCCCTCTCTATGCTCTTGGCGACGAGCATGTACCCAAGGCAGTCCTGTCTACTGGAAAGCCCCAGGGACACGAGCGTGAGTGGGTTAGAGATTGCCAAGTTCAGCTGCCTTACTATAAAGTGGTACAGCCTGTCAACCTCGTCATCCCTTACAATTATCTCTTGGGCCAGAGACCTATCGTCCTCCACGAGTGCCTTGAGCGACTCCTTTTGCATGGCAGAAGCTATCCTGCCCATCCTTTCAATGGCACTCTTTAACGGAAGGCTTGCATGGATCGGAAGACACATCGTGACTATATCCGTCGAGGATTCCTCGACTATCTCCACACCGACGAGCCACCGCCTTATGCTATCCTTAACCTTTTGAGCAAGCTCGGGCAAGGGCCTCTCGAACCTTATCCTGATAGCGTCATAACCTGCTAGGTAGTAAGATATGTAGGCTCTGATGACCTCGTCTGCCGTGGCTCGGGAGGAGGGTTCGATGCATGCCTCGTTGGGAGCGCTCCTTTTGTAGGGCATGAGGATGAGCGTGTTATCGGGTTGCGGCACCATGAGTACCTCGTCAAACTTCTTCAAATCGACCGCCTTTACCCATTCCTTCGGAAGCGAGACGATCAGCGTCGAGCCTCCTGACATCTGGATTTTTCTGAGGTACGCTTGCTCCATACTGTTCGGCATATCTATATTTCACTATATATATCTTTACTTCAATATATTTTTTGATCATAATCTATATATAAGGCAAAAGCCTACCTTAGCCGACGGGAAAAGGCATGCGTAAACGTGGCATATCAAAAACCGTGGCGTTGTTTTCTGCAGTAGCAGCCGTTGCGCTCATCGCAGCCGTGGCGGCGCTGATCATGTCACCATCGGCCCCTACGCCCACGCCAACGGAGGCCGTTCGATGGCCGGAGAAGCTCTTAGGCGGCGGGGCTACATTCGTTAACCCTTTGATGCAGAAATGGGCCTACGAGTTCAAGCAGGAGAGGGGTCTTTTCGGGGTCGACTATCAGAGCATCGGCAGCGGACAGGGAATAGCTAAGCTTAAGGAGCAAGCCGTGGACTTCGCCACCAGTGACTCTCCACTAAAAAGGAGCGATTGGGAGGGGCTGAGGAACATCAGGGGAGGCGTTATACAAATACCTATAACCGTGGGCTCCGTCGTCGCCGTATTCAACGTGCCTGGCGTGGAGGAGCTCAGGCTCCCGCAAGAGGCCGTCCTGAAGATTTTTGACGGGAGCATAAAGAAGTGGAACGATCCGCGGTTGGTAGAGCTTAACCCGCAGCTTAGGAGCGTTGATATGAACATAATAGTCGTCTACAGGGCGGACAGGAGCGGAACGACCTCCATTTGGACGGACTTCTTAGAAAAGGTCAGCGGTGGGAAGTTCCCAAGGGACTTCTCGTTCAAGCTTCCAGAAGAGGAGTCCGATAGGGTGCGATTCATAGGCGCCAAGGGAAACGAGGGCGTCACAGAGGCCGTGAGGAAGACGCAGTATAGTATAGGATACGTAGAGTTGTCTTACGCCGTGCTTAGCGGGCTGAGCCATGCCGCGATACAGAACAAAGCGGGCAACTTCGTGAAGGCATCAGCGGAAAGCGTAGCCGATGCTGTCAAATCCGTCATAGAACATGCGAAGTTGCCAGGCCCTCTCGACGACTGGAGCGAGGTCTCGTTAATCAAGCTCGAGCCGCCAGATCCGAATGCATACCCTGTCGTGAGCTTTAGCTATGTCCTGCTGTATGTCGAGAACCCGCCCGAAAGGGCAGCGGCCCTACGCGAGTTCTTGACTTGGATATACCAAGAGGGGCAAAAGCAGGTTGCCGATGTACCCGGTTACGTACCCTTGCCGGAGAACGCCTTGCAGATAGGCCTGATGGGGGTTTCTTACATAAAGGCTGCGTGAGCGGCATGGCAGCGATGAGAAAGTCCATTTTTATCCTTCTAGGAGGCTTTGCCTTATTTTTGGTCCTAATCCTTCCTTTCTACCTTTTCGGCGAGCTCTACGGCGCTTCAGAGTTCCTTTCAAAGTTCTCATTCCTGGATTTTATCCTGGGCCGGGAGTGGAGCCTGCCAGAGCAGAGATACGGTGCGCTCCAGGCGATTTATGGCACATTGATAACGGCAGGCCTGGCGCTGCTGATCGCTGCACCCATAAGCATAGCGTCGGCAGTAGCCATGTCCGAGCTGCTGCCAGAACGCGTATCGGATAGGTTAGGAGTGCTCATCGATACGATAGCGGCCATCCCGAGCGTCGTCGTGGGACTTTGGGGGGTTTTAAGCTTAGGGCCGTTCCTATCCAACACGCTCTACAGGTTCTTGGTGGAGAACTTGGGCTTCCTGCCGATATTCCAAGCCACGATGCTGACTGCTTACAACAAGCTGACCGCGGCGCTCGTCCTCGGCTACATGATAATGCCTTTCGCCGTATCGGTCATAAAGGAGAACCTACGCTTGGTTCCCATGGAGATAAAAGAGGCAGCGTACGCGCTCGGGTTTACTAGGTGGGAAGTCGTGCGTATCACGTTAAGCTACGTCAAGCCCGGAATATTCGCGGCGCTAATGCTGGCGCTGGGAAGGGCGGTAGCCGAGGCTGTGGCAGTTTCCATGGTGATAGGTAACACGTGTAGCTTTTCGGTCTCCCTTTTGGAGCCCGCCTGTACCCTGACCACGCTCATAATCAACAACTTTGCAGAGGCGACGGGTACAGAGGCCGCAGCCCTCATAGGACTTGGCTTGGTCCTGTTTGCTATCTCGACCTCGATTGTACTCGTGTCCAGATTGGTATACAGCAAGCTACTCGGAGGGTACATGCGATGAGCTTGAAAAAGCTCAGAGACGCTCTTTATACTGGCTTGGCGTACCTTTCCCTATTGCTGCTGGCCGTTCCGCTAGCCTGGATACTTTTTGAGTGCATCGTGAGGGGAGGGGCTTACATCCTCAGCAGACCCGTCGAGTTCTTCACGGACATAGGTAGGCCGCCGGGCGTCGGGGGCGGAGGCATAGGGCATGCGATACAGGGCTCCCTCTACATGCTTGGCTTGGCACTCTTGATAGGCGTGCCGGTTGGCATGCTCGCTGGAATATACATGGCCGAGCGTAGGGATAGCCCCATAGCAAAGGCTGCCCGCTTCGTGAGCGATATCTTGGTTGAGTTCCCTACGATACTCGTCGGCATAGTCACGTACGCATTCTTGGTCTCGAAGGTTACAGGCTTGCTGGCAACAGGCCCAGCAGCCTTTGCCGCATCGTTCGCGCTAGCCATGATCATGATACCCATAGTTGCAAGGAGCGTCGAAACGGCATTCCTGACAATACCGAACGAGGTCAGGGAGGGCGCGTATGCCCTAGGCCTCTTGGACAGGCAGACAGTCTTTCGGGTACTCCTGCCAGCGGTCAGGGCCGGCGTCATGACAGCCGTTCTGATAGGGCTCGCGAAGATAGCCGGGGAGTCTGCGCCCATAATAGTCACCAACGGTATCAGCAACTTCTGGTTCAGCAAGTGGACCGAGCCGGCACCCTCCATACCGGTCCTTATATACGTCTACGGGCTCTCACCCTTCAAGGAGTGGCAAGCCCAGGCATGGGCGGCATCCCTAATCCTCCTGCTGCTGATAATGGGTGTTGGATTTTTAGCCAGGCGGTTTACTAAGAAGATGTGGACGGGTGCGTAGGGTTGTCGGATAACGTGGCCGTAAGCGTGAGGGACCTGCACGTCAGCATAGACAAAAAGGACATACTAAAGGGCATCAGCATAGACTTCCCGAAAAACGCCGTCACGGCCATAATAGGACCTTCGGGTAGCGGAAAGACGATGCTGCTAAGAAGCATCAACAGGCTTATCGAGCTATTGCCGAGGGCAAGGGTTTCGGGGAAGGTCTTGGTTAGGATAAAAAACGAGCTCCAAGACGCCTACGCTCTCGACCCATCCTACCTTAGGCGGAAGGTGGGCTACGTGTTCCAGAAGCCCAACCCTTTCCCCCATCTATCGATCTTAAAGAACATGACCATCGGGCCCATGCTGAACGGCATAGCCAAGGGTAAGGAAAACCTAGAGAGGCTGGCTGAGGAAAAGTTGAAGGAAGCAGGATTATGGGACGAGGTGAAGGACAGGCTGCACGAGGCGGCATGGAAGCTGAGCGGCGGCCAGCAGCAGAGGCTCTGCATTGCAAGGGCCCTTGCGCTCCAGCCAGAGATCATACTGTTCGATGAGCCTACGACCGGTCTCGACCTATACAACACGAAGAGGATAGAGGAGCTCATGGTCCGTTTGAAGGAAAAGTACACGATCATAGCCGTTACGCACAGCGTCGACCAGGCCGGCAGAATTGCCGACTTTATAGCTTTTATCTACAACGGTAAGTTGATAGAGTTCGGGTCGGCCGCATCCGTACTAAAGTCTCCAGCCAACGAGTTGACGGAGCTGTTCATAACAGGCAGGGTTCTGGATGGTGTGACGGCTTGAAGAGGCTTTTGGATGAGGGGCTAGAGAAGCTAACGAACATGATCCTGGACATGGCATCCATCAGCAGCAAGGTCGTCGAGCTGGCCATCGACGGTTATGTAAGCGGACGCGACGTTTCCAAAGAAGTCTTCCAGACGGCTCAACAACTACGTATCCTGGAGGATGAGGTGGTGGAGCTGGGCATGGAGCTGATCGCCAGGTACCAGCCAGTCGCAAGCGACCTTCGCTACATCCGGTCATGCATGGAGATAGCTTACGGCTTCTTAAGGTATGGAAGGTATGCCTACGACATATCCCAGGTCCTCAGCATGTTCGGCGACTTAAGGGAGTGCAAGAAAGATATAGTCCAAGAAACGGGTAAAAAAGTATGCGAGATGATACGCATGAGCGTAACAGCTTTCAAGAACAGGGACGTCGAGCTTGCCAAGAAATTGGAGCTTATGGACGATGAGATTGACGAGGCTTACGTAGAGTTTGTCAAACAAGCTATCGAGAACCCATTGTCGGGAAAGAAATGCGACATATCCATAACGCTGATTCTTCGGTACCTGGAGAGGATAGCCGACCATGCTACTTACATAGGCGAGTCCGTGGAGTATATCATAACCGGCGAAAGGGCTTACAGAAGATAACCGGCACTACCTCGGCTGGCCGGGCCCCACGTGTCCTACGCTCGTTTGGACGATCACAGTCCTCAGGCCAGCACCTTCCAGCGTTTCCTTTACGCACAGCATCTCCTTATAGCTTGGCCTTTTGATGTCCCGCCTCCTAAAACTGGGGAAGTAGTCCAGCACGGTCACCTGGATTTTTGGGTCTATCGATGCTATCCTATCGCCTATCTCTGCGAGCTCTTCGAAACCCATCCAAGCAGCGTTGTACGCTATACCAACACCTAGGTAGACGGTCCCAGAATACCTTTCGGATATGTACTTAACGGCCGACCAAGACCTATCGAAATACTCCCTTGCAAGCTCTTCATCCTTTAAGCCGGTTATCCTCATGTAGGTTTCTAACCTTCCAGCCTTTGGCTCTATCCCGATATTGTTACATCCCGACTCCACAAGCTCGTCCACGTAGTCCGGCGTCAAAACCGTTCCGTTGCTATCTAGGTGCAACCTAAATCCGCTACCCAAGCGCTTTAGTTCTTTGAAGAAGCCTACGAGCCATCTTCTGTTAAGGGTAGGCTCTCCCCCGCTTATAGCCAGCCCTTTTGTCCCGTATAGCTTACCACAAGCCACCAACAACCTAGCAGCCTCGGATGGTGAGACAGCCGCCGAGGAGTTGTCGTAAGTTATGCGCCAATTTTGGCATTGAGGGCATCTGAGGTTACATCCAGCGGTCCATACGGCGGCCTCGACGTAAGGTGCCCTTCCTACCTCCCACCATGGCGTTGCTTTACCTCCAACGGGATGCGGCTCTGGCCCATGTACTATTCTTAACGGCTCAACTTTCTCAACGTCGAGTTCAACCTCCATACCGTCTTTAACTGGCGTTATGCATGCCCTTTCAAGTGCACCGTCTACTATGACTGCACATGCCCAACATCCCCCTACACCGCAAGGAGCCGTAATGCCCTTCTTCCAAGGTTCTGAAAAGACGAGGCCCGATAACCTTAACGCTTCCTTAAGCGTTATCCCAGAGGGGACAGCGTGCTCAACACCATCTATTTTTATCGTTACGTATTTTAAGGGACGAACGACCTCTATAATCTTTTTGGCCTCGTACGGGCAGGCATAGTAGCAGGAGAGGCATCCGGAGCATTCGCCTTGGCTACGACAAACGTTAACCTCTCTGCAAAAACCGCAATCCACGCACCTTACTGCATCGGTTACGACCACGTTCCTTGTTGACAAAACGTACGTATGAAACCTGTTAACGTCTTTAAATAAACCCTTCGTCGTATATATCCCGCAAGATTCTTAGAACCTTATCCCTGCTTAGCAGCAAGTAATCCCTGTCTCTCGAGTGAACCTCCAAGGTGATGCTCCCGTCGTATCCCAAACCCTTTAGCTCGGACAGGACCTCTTGCCATGGTATCCTTCCCACGCCTATAGGAAGATGCAGGTCTCCCGAGCCGAAGTTGTCGCTTACGTGGACGTGGCCTATCCTACTACCGAGGGCCTTTATGAATTCGTTGAGGGATCTGCTGTCACCGTGGTAGTTCGTGAACGCATGACCCACATCGAGCGTGGCCTTCATTTTCTTCGAGTCGAGTAGCCAGAGCAGCTCGCTAAGCTTTGCAGCCTTATCGTCCGTGTTCTCCAACATAACCACCATCCCATACTCGTCCGCCTTCTCCTTTATCTCATCCAAGCTTAACGAGAAGTTTTTGAGCATCTCTTCCCGATTTTCTCCGAAGTATTTTGAGGGCAGCCCCTCAGCATACTCCGTGTGTATAACTATCTTGACCGTTTCCAAGGCCCCTGCAACCTCTATTGCCCTCAACGTCTCGGAGACGTAGCACGCCCTTATGTTCGGGTAAGGATGGCCGAGGTGGAAATACCAAGGTACGTGGCATACGGCATCCAGCCCATTCTTCCTGAGCGAGTTTCTTATCTCTTCGTGTAGGGGCAGCAGCTTTTCCGGCACGGCCTCAGGGTACTCGACGGTTATCTCTATAAAGTCGAATTCGTTGTTTATAGCGAATTTGACCTCGTCCATTATCGGTAGCCAAGGATTGTTCATGAAGCCTATGAGCATGCTTTCAACAAACCCTAAGGTAACCTAAAAACCGTTTTCAACCGAAGAGCTTTAACTTTGTCGACATGTCAGCCAAATTCACGAGTACGGCGGTTCCGACAGTAGGTTTAAGGCCGGCGCTTTGCTGGAACGATGTTTGTTCCTGCCAGCAGCCCGAGTTTATGAGCAGCACGCCCTTGTAGGACTTAACCCCCGCTACGTGAACATGGCCCGTGCAGAGAACGTCGGGCACCTCCTCGATTACCAAGGGGTCGCTGTCAAGGGGCAGGAGGGGCGTATTCTGACCGTAGCATGGTGCCAGATGCCTGGCTTGTAGCATGGCCTCGAGGACCTTTCCTATGTTTTCGTGTAGCGTACTGTACGAAACGCTTGGGAGTATCTGTATTAGGTCGTCGAGGCTCTGGCCGTGGTACAGATGCAAAAGCCTATTTCCGATTAAAATTTTTGCGGGGTTTCCAACAAACTTTAGCTTCCGCCCACTTTCCAGGATTTTTTTGTAAGGATCCGGGACCGGGGGCTGGGGCAGCGCTTTCCTAACCGGCTCATGGTTACCAGGCAGATATACGAGTTCGATGCGTTCAGGGATTTCGGATAAAATCTTGGCCGCGGCATAGAATTGCTCGTTTACCGATACAACCTCAAGCTCCTTTTCCTGCCCGGGATATACGCCTACGCCATCGACCAGATCCCCACACAGGACGATGCACCCTATCCTTTTGACCTCACCATCCCTATCCCTGTTTATCCAATCAAGGAACGATTCGAATAGGTCTCTCCGGAAATTTTTGCTTCCGATGTGTATGTCTGATATCAGGCACACGTACATGTCGGGTCCTGAGGATGCGTGCTTTTGATTTATCGGAACGTCTGGGTGTAATATATCCTGAACGATGACCGTATCGTTGACCTTTCTTAGCCTCATACCAACCACGCAGTCTACCAATACAGTCTCAGCCTTCGCGAGAACCTCTCCAGCCTTCTTCGGAACAAGAACGGTCGCAGTGGTCGATGGGTCTTCGCATTCGAATACGATGGCCCTCTCCGTATCCTTTCTATCCAGCACCATGACTGCGACAGTAGCCTCCTGATCTTTCTTCATCTTTACGATTTCGGATAGGGGGATGAATTTGATACCCCTATCCTCGAGTATTTTCCTAAGCTTCATGTAACGACTGTGGAAGTACCTGTAGAATTCTTCGAAACGCCCTTCGATCCTGATATCCTCGGGATAATGGTGGATGATTTTTACCTCGGGGCACGCGTATACAATGGGCTCTTCCTCTTGTACAGGTTCGGGTTCCTGCAATTTTCCCGTTTGCTTGATAACAGCCCTTATCAGTTCTCCATCGAGTACGACGCAGCTAGGGTTCGTCTTTTTTACGTAATCTATAACTGTGTTCAGCGTCCCGATAGGGTCTTCCGATTTTTTCAATATCTCTAAAGCTTCCTCAGTTAAATGGTAACCGCCCTTTAAAGCCGTCAGGATTATTTTTCTACCGTCGTTTAAGGCCACCAACTAAGCATCATGCCTTTTCTTGAAAAAGAAAATTTATGCGTTACGTTTTTTGAGGGAGGTGGGCACGTACCCCAACATGTTTGATAGGACTTCGTCCTTCTCAAAGACGCCTACGACCTCGTCCAAGGGCAACGTGAGGAATACCTTTCTGGTCCTACCGTACCTCCCAAGACTTACGAGCTCACAATCCAATACACCTAGCATGTTTAGCTCGGATAGTAGGCTACTCGTCCTTCTGTCAGTCAATGGCTCCATGCCGAGCAGCTCGCATAGCTCTTTGTAGACCGCGTACAAGGTCCCAGAAGTTATCTCTTTTCCATTTTTCATCGTTAAAACTACAGAAAGCAAAACGAGCTTACTGTGAAGGGGAAGGGATGATAGCGCCTCGAAGACCCTTCCTCTCTCGATTATCCCTTGAGCGACCCTTACGTGTTTTTCCTCGACCTTCTGAGCTCCAGCCCTCTCTGCAACCTCGCCGGCCACCCTCAATAAGTCTAAGGCTCTTCTAGCATCGCCGTGCTCTGCAGCCGCAAGCGCAGCGCATAGCATTATTATCTCTTGAGAGACAGCACCTTCGTTGAAGGCAAGGGCGGCCCTCTCGCTCAAGATATCCACAAGCTCGGATGCAGTGTATGGATGGAAGACTATCTCCTCCTCGCTTAGGCTGCTCAAGACCCTAGGGTCAAGCATCTCTTTGAACATCAAGTCGTTCGATACGCCGACGATAGCCACCTGCCCACCGTCAAGGGATTCATTAACCCTTGTGAGCTCGTAGAGTAGGTCGTCTCCAAAATTTTTCACGAGCATGTCGACCTCGTCCAAGCATACAACCACCATCAAGTTGGATGAGGAAAGATTGGATACGAACCTATTGAAAACTTCAGCCTTCGATAGGCCCGTGAACGGCACTTTTTGCCCTATAGCAGCACAAAGCTCCGCCAGGACCCGATACTCCGTGCCTGCAATTCGGCAATTGATGTATATGAATTTTAAAGGTAAATTCTTACGAACGGTCTCCTCGTTGAATCGCTTAAACGTGTGCTTAACCACAGCCGTCTTACCAGTACCCGTCTTACCGTATATGAAGACGTTTGACGGTCTAGCGTTGTTGAAAGATGGAGCAAGTATCTCGCCCAGCCGCCTAATATGCTCCCATCTATGTGGTAGGTTGTTGGGTAAGTAATCTGACCTTAGCACGTTCCTATTCTTAAACAACCCCTTTTTGGATGATGCGGAGATAAGGTCAGATAGGGGGTCTAGCTGGACACCCCACCCTTTCTGCTGGAAATCTATTTCTCTGTTCATTGTTCCTCATCTCTTTTTCTTGAACAAACCGTTATTCTCTGTTCGGTCATCTCTTGTTCGTTGAAAAAATTTCATTGTTTATTTTTTTAAACAAAAAATCCTAACAACCCTAAACATAAGGTCAACGGTAGCCAAAAAGCTGGGAACGATGACCTCCATGAGAAATCAAGGGGTGTATCCCCCTCCGTTGAAAACCAAGAAAAAAGAAAAACTTCACAGGTTGAGAATAAAACGACGGTCTAAACAACCAACTGGCTCGTTTTCTAGCGATTTTTTACGAAAAAACCAATATAATCGTCCTTCACAGTTAACGAACTTGGCTTTTGACACCCCTCCATTTCTCATGGAAAGTTGGAGGGTGCGTGGCAGCACGCCCTTTGAAGTTTTGTGAAGGAGGCGGTGAATGGAAGATCGCATAAATCAAGAGGGCATCATCAGACCTTAAACGATAAACTTTACTCATTAGATGGAAGATGTTCGTTAAATATAATTTAAAATGATCAGAAACTGGTTAAGCGGTCGTCTGTCGTGGGTCCTATTTCCACGAGAATCACGTTCACATGGCGTTAAAGTATACTATCCGATACTTAAAGAATATACACAAAAAGAATCATTCTGGTATCACAGGAGTAAGGTTCGGCAGTTCAAAGCTTCACAGGCTACTTGCGCAATTTCTCTTTTAAGCTTTCACTCTGTGAAAGGACACTTAAGAGGGCTGAGAGCGTATCCGCCATGTTTTTTATATCAGAAAGCTCCGTAAGCCTTAAAAGTAGACCGGAAAGCTGCTCTATCTTCTCAACGACGACCGCGCTCAAATTGTTTAGGGTGTACGGTAGCATGGCGTCGACGACTTCTGAATTTTCCCTCACCTTAACGACCTTTTTATTACATTTTAAGCACCACAGCTCTCCCTTTATTTCAAAGATCGGGCTTGAGCATACGGGACATACTTCAGACGTTAACTTCGCGCCGGACTTCAGGGCTTGGGACATGCGCTGGACATCCTCATCCTTTATGCTCATGCTTCACTCTGTTAAAATATTGTGAAGACTGTATTTAACCGTTAAATTACCATTATCTTCGGCGCGTTGACTTCCTGAGTTATCCCTACTGAAGGCTCTATCGTCTCGGCTCACGACCTCATCGCTCAGCCCGGCCATCCCGGAGCCGAGTAGGGCCCTTATAACACATGGCACCCAAAAAGAAACCTTACATGCGTTTAGGATGTAGCTGCGTGATGTCTTTATGGGCTGACCAAGGCTTAAGCCAGCGGCCCTTGGTTCGCGACCGTGTCCTACCTCCGCCAAAGCGCAGGCTCCCTTCGAGGGTCAACTTTCCTATACGCATCCGGAAGGTTGCTGCAGAGGCCTCAGCAGGCTTGGCCCGGCAGCTCAAGCCCCACGAAAGGCAGCGAAGGAGCCTTCGGTCCTTACCCTGCGCTTAAAGCACGCGGATTTCCGCCGCGATGTTAGGCTTATTCGCTTTAAACTACTGGGTATAGCTCTTAACGGTTTCGATGGGTCGGCGGCTGTAAAGAATTCTTTGTAAAGGTATAATTAAGACGTGTTGTGTATGACGGTTGGGTGTCGACCCTATGTTACGGATAGAAGATCTAACGGTCGAGGTTGCTGGTAGGACTGTCATAAAGGACCTTACGCTAGAGGTTCCTAAAGGCGAGACGCACGTCCTCTTCGGCCCCAACGGCTCGGGAAAGTCTACACTTATCAAGACGATCGTAGGCTTCTCAGACTACAGGGTTGTGAAGGGCAGGATATACTTTAAAGATAGGGATATAACCGACATGCCCATAAACGAGAGAATAAGGCTCGGCATAGGCGTCGCCTTTCAGAATCCTCCAGCGCTCAGGGGCGTAAAGCTTAAGGACCTCGTTAGCGGCTTTCTCGGAAGGGCGGGGGACGAGCTGGCAAGCCTAACCAGGGCTTTGAACATAAGCAATGAATTCCTTGAACGGGACCTAAACGTTAACTTTTCAGGAGGGGAGGTGAAGCGCTCAGAGATACTCCAGCTACTTGCCCAGAGGCCAGAGTTTGTGCTAATCGATGAGCCGGATTCTGGCGTTGACGTCGAGAACCTTGAGAGGATAGGAAAAGTCCTGAACAGCTACCTGTCTGGGAGCACCGGTCTGCTGATAACCCACACGGGCCACATCCTCCGCTACCTGAACGCGACCAAAGGTCATGTTATCATACATGGAACGATAGCCTGCTCAGGCAACCCGCTCAGGATTCTTACGCAAATACTCCACGAAGGGTACGGTTGGTGCGAGAAGTGTCTTCTGATGGGCATGAGAGAGCTTCATTGAATTCATCGCAGGAAGACAGGGTCCCAGCACCGGACATAAAAGAGTTTATTAGAGGCGTTAAGAGGTGGACGCCGTGCCCTTTGGCGAGCCTTCCAAACGATGTAGCCGAACGCTCGATTCAGGTTGGCATAAAGCCTAACGAGGATGATAGGTCTGGGACTTATTTCCAAATAGACGACGTACCCGTCTTTCATGGTATTAAGAGGGCCTTTGAGAATAGGGTCGAGATGACGAGCGTTAGGCAGGCCCTCCAAAGACACGAATGGCTCAAGGATTACTTCTGGCGGCTCGTCGACAGTGGTGCGGATGAGTTTACAGAGCTTGCCTACAGGGACTGGGACGATGGATACTTCGTCAGGATCCTAGAGGGGCAGAAACTGACGTTCCCCCTCCAAGCATGCTTATTCGTCTCGACCGACAGGTTTAACCAGAACGTCCACAACGTCATAGTCGCCGAGCCTGGTTCTGACGCACAGATAATTACTGGCTGTACCATCCACCCGAGCGTTAGCCGCGGCCTACACGTCGGAATAACAGAAATTTACGTCAAGCGGGGCGCTAGGCTAACGTTCACGATGGTACACGGCTGGGCCCCTGGGTTTGATGCCAGGCCTAGGACCGCAGTCCTGCTCGAAGAGGGGGCGACGTTCGTCAGCAACTATATCTGCCTAAGCCCTGTTAGGAGCCTGCAAATGTATCCGGTAGCGTACTGCGCGGGAGAGGGTGCCAGGGCAAGGTTCAACTCCATCCTCTACGTCAAGGATAGAAGCTACGTCGACGTAGGTGCGAGGGTAGTGCTCGACGGTAAGGGCTCGCGGGGAGAGATAGTATCCAGGGTGGTAGCGACAGAGGCCGCCCAGGCATACCTGAGGGGGCTACTCGTTGGGAGGAGGGAGGAATGCAAGGGGCACATCGAGTGCATGGGCCTACTGCTTTCTGACAGAGCATCAATACATGCCATACCGAGGCTTGACGCTGAAGCGAGGGGCGTCGAGCTAACCCATGAGGCCGCAATCGGAAAAATCGCGAGGGAGCAGGTAGAGTACCTGATGACCAGGGGACTCTCCAAGGAAGAGGCGGAGGCCCTCCTCGTCAGGGGGTTCATGGACGTGAGCATACTCGGCCTACCGGCCACGTTGTATGAAGATATACGTAGGATAGTCGAATCCGTCTCGAGGGCGCATTAGCCATGAGCGGGGATTTTTACGAAAGGTTTAAAATCGGTTGAAATCATAATAATGTTATGGCTAAAAAGTACACGCTTCCAGAGCTACCGTATCCATACAACGTCCTGGAGCCGCACCTATCGGAAGGGATACTGAGGGTCCATCACGACAAGCACCACCTTGCATACGTGAACGGCGCGAACGCAGCCATCGAAAAACTGGAGAGGGCGAGGGCTACTGGCGAGGCGATAGACTTCAAGGCCGTAGCCCGCGATCTATCGTTCAACCTTTCCGGCCACATACTCCACTCGATCTACTGGGAGAACATGAGCCCGAGTGGCGGCGGGAAGCTGGGCGGGATATTAGGGGATAGGATCGATAAAGACTTAGGAGGGTTCGAGAGCTTCAAGGCGCAGCTGAGCTCCTTGGCCGCGACGGCTGAAGGCTTTGGCTGGGGACTCTTGGCCTACGACCCTGAGGGCGATAGGTTGATAATACTGCAGGTCGAGAAGCACAATAACCAGCTCGTGCCCGGCGCCGCTCCGCTCCTAGTCCTTGACACTTTCGAGCATGCTTACTACCTTCAGTATAAGAACGACAGGAAGGCATACATAGACGCATGGTGGAACGTAGTAAATTGGGACGATGTGGAGAGAAGGCTGTCTAAGGTCCTGTAGCGGATGACAAACTTCCATAATTTTTTAAAGGCCGCTTACTGAGCTGGCAACGCATAAACAATCTAAACCCGATCGCTCATGGAGCTTACGAGAAACGGCCAACTACCGGGTTTGGCCGTATCTGGAGAAAAACTGGCATGGTGTAAAAATGGAACAGCTCTGGGCCACGTATTCCAAAATTGCTACGGAGAAAGTTAAAGATGGGATGGGCAGGCCTGATCCGCCTGCTTGGGTGGAGCCCCTGCTGGCCTATGTGCCGGAAAGCTCCGTCTTTGAAGCAGGAAGCCCGCTGGCTTATAGACGTGGGTAGCCCATGAAGGAACCGTGTTTAAATACCCCTCAGGGTCAGAATAGGACGATGAACCTCCTGCTAAGCCTCGAGATGCTGGCGAAGTATCCTTTCACGAGGGCCGCCAAGGAGTACGTTTCATCCCTCCGGATAGATGTAGAGAGTTTAGGAGCCCCTGAGTTTGCACGCGTTTACGAGAGGGCGAAGTTTAGGGTCGAGGAGGCGCTGGAGAGGGGTGGCAGGTCGTACGAGGTCGGTGACGCAAAGGCTCTTATGGATAGGGACTTGGATGTCGAGCTCCTATCTTTTCCCTTAGCACTATTCATCGTCGCGGCGATAGATGACGATTATGCATCGAGGAGGTTCGGGCTAGCCGAGGCCATCAGGGCTGAGGTCCTCATCTCGAACGAGAGGTCAGAAGTGATCGAGGTATTGGCTAAGGAAGAGTTGGGCTTCGACCTGAAGAAGGTGAAGAAGAGGCTTAATAAGGATTACGAGCTTGCGATACATTTCACGGATTACCTAAGGGAAGCCTCTAAGTTCAACGCAAAGGAATGGAAGCTCGTCAACAGGTATCTGGAGAATGGCTACGTTTACATAACTCGAAGGGAGCTGGCCAGGCTTATGAGGAGCTCGATCGAGCGGTATGTCTTAACGAGAATAAAGGCAATCGGGAACGTGAGGACGCCAGAGTTCATGCAGGAGTTCATCAAGGAGCAAAAGGAGAAGATGCTCGCCAGGAAGTACAGGATAGAGAGGCTCGCTTCAGGTATATCTCCTGATACCTGGCCGCCCTGCATGAGGGCGCTCCACCAAAGCCTCATGAAAGGCGAGAGCCTATCCCACTTCGCCAATTTTGCGCTCGCATCCTTCCTGCTTAACGTTGGCATGAGCGTCGACGAGGTCCTGAGCATTTATGCCAACAGGAGCGATTTTGACGAAAGGATTGCTAGGTACCAAATCGAACACATAGCGGGTATGAAGGGCAGTAGGACAAAGTACACAACCCCCTCATGCAGCACGATGCAGACGCATGGTTTATGCATCGAGGGGGGCAGGCTCTGTGGCGGGATAAAGAATCCGCTATCCTACGTCAGGAGGCTCGGGCGTGTTGGACCCAAAGACTCCGAGGGCTAGACTATACGCGCTCTCCAATCGCGTTAGCCATCCTATCCGCCAGCTTCAGCAACCTTTCATGCTCCCCCTTTCCCATTATTTCCTCCTCGACCTTCTCGAATTTCTCCAGGAGAAGTATTTCGTCATCCTCTTCTGCCATTAGCTCCTCAGCAATCTTGAACAGTTTTCATTATGTGCTGGCTAAGCATGTTAGCGTAAGCCTGCGAATTCTCTGCTATAATTTTAGCGGCCTCTGTAGAACCCTCTGTATAGCTCGGAAGAGCCTCTAAGATAGCCTTCCTATAGCTCCTACCCAGCTCGTGCTCGTACAGCATAACACCTATGGGCCCGCCCTCTTTGGGGACGCCCATGTGCTCCATCCACTTGAATAGCACCCTCTCCTCCTTCCCGTGGTGACACCTGTCGGCAAAGCTCCCATGAACTTTACTATCTCCTCTATCAGGGACGGGTTCGACCCTTTTGCCCTCCGAGAGCATCTGCCCGACCCGGGCCATCGCTTCCACTACCTTTTCTATCACCCTGTGCTCGCTTTTTAACACCTCTGTGGGTGCACGCATACCGTTCGATTATAATGCTGTTATATTAGCTTGCTGAGGTTAAAATAGGCGCCCGAGAACCGGCTTCCTGTTGAGCCCTAAAGTTTCCCCAGGCCTGTACGACCCCGAAGGCATCAAGGAGGCTTGGAAAGGCTTCTCCGGCGGTTACTTGCTGCTGATTAGGCTATCCAGGAAGGCCAGGGTGGATTTCGGCTCTGCGGGCATCATGCTCCTGAAGCCGGGCTACTACGTATACGCCGGCTCGGCCGTCGGAAAAACCGGGTGGAGGCTACTTCGTCACGTAGGCCCTTTCAGAAGAAGGCCCCATTGGCACATAGACAGGCTTTTGAACAAAAGGACCGCAAGGGTCGTCGCGATAGGTCTTCTGCCCTCTAAAAGGAAAACGGAATGTCTCCTTTCGCGTAGGGTATCCTCGATGGCAGACCTCAGCCTAACAGGCGTGGGCTCGACGGACTGCGGTTGCCCATCCCATCTACACTATTTCAAGGAGAGGTCCGCCGCCCTGACTGCCATAAAGATGGCCATCAAAAAAGCAAGGCCGCCTCGTTAAGCCCATGCCGAAAACCTTTTCTCCTAAGCCTCGTCATGAAAGCTTAGGTGACTGTATGGGATCTGAGGCTGAGCCGTGCATAGAGCTCGTGAAGGGCGACATAACGGATTTGGATACGGATGCGATAGTTAACGCCGCCAACAGCAGCCTGAAGATGGGAGGGGGCGTGGCCGGTGCTATACTCAGAAAGGGAGGCTACGAGATTCAGAAAGAGTGCGACAAGATAGGCTACTGCCCGGTCGGCGGTGCGGTTATTACCGGAGCGGGTAGGCTGAAGGCCAAGTACGTGATACATGCGGTCGGCCCGAGGTATGGCGAGGGCGACGAGGAAAGGAAGCTGAGGGACGCTACGCTCAGCAGCCTTAGGCTGGCCGAGAAGCATGGCCTGAGGAGCATAGCCTTTCCGGCGATATCGACCGGAATATTCGGTTTTCCGAAAGAC
The DNA here is from genome assembly GCA_003056285.1 of Candidatus Terraquivivens tikiterensis. Classification (GTDB taxonomy): domain Archaea; phylum Thermoproteota; class Nitrososphaeria_A; order Caldarchaeales; family Wolframiiraptoraceae; genus Terraquivivens; species Terraquivivens tikiterensis. Next base: position 23,287 of record NDWU01000007.1, on the reverse strand, counting down.
AGGTGCGCAAACATCATGGTGCCAACAGTCGCCGAGTTCTTAGAAAAGGAGGCGAAGAGCCTCAAGAGGGTCGTATTCTGCCTTTACGACGATGAGACGTACAGGGTCTTCGAAGAGGCGCTAAAAGCGACCAAGGGAAAAAAGTGAGATAGCGTAACAGCTTGGCTGGTTTTCTTGCAACATCCGGCTTTCAGCCGCTGGATTACGCTCTATTCCGAAGGCTTGAACGTCAAAAAGAGATCGCTACGGAGGTCAGCTGGAAGCTTCTTCGCTGGTAGAGGTGCCTGCAAGCTCCATCTTATAAGCAGGTAGCTCGCTGGCTCATGGTGTTAGGTTTGGCTCAGAGCCCTTGACAGCACGCTGCACTATGCTGCGCAGAAGGCCGTCCTGCGATATGCTCAAAAACTCCTCCCAGAAAGGCTTTAAAGCCTTCCTCAGACGCTTCCTCCTCGCATACCTAATGGCCTGTAAGGCCCTCTCGAGGCGGTCCAGCTCCTTTACGAGCCTCGCCTCGGCCGTATACCCAGCGTTATACTCTTTCCAAACATCGAGGTAACCCTCGGCAAGCTCCGGCGGAAGGTACGAGAGGAGGAGCTCGATCGCCCTTTTCTCCTCCTCTACGGACTTTTCGGGGCCAAGCCTGGCCCTATCTTTTGGCGTTAAGTCACCGGTTATCGACTCACAAAGGTCGTGTAACAATGCCATCCTAATCGACCTTTCTGCATCGAGCCCCCTCAGGTCCGCCATCAGCATGGAGAGCAGGGCAAGGCCGAAAGTATGCTCTGCAACGGATTCTACCCTCGGGATGCCCCTCCTTGTCCACCCACGTCTCCTTATTTCCTTTAATGTATAGGCATGCTCTATGAATTTCAGCAAACGTTCTGGCAAGGCCATCGCTCACTGTTACTTTTCAGCATTTCTATTAAGATTTTTATAATAAGCAGGAGCTAAAAATTTAGGCACTATCCATGCTGGACAGCACGGACTTGGCAATAATTCGCGAGCTGGTTAAAGACGGAAGGGCATCCTACAGGAGCATAGCGAAGAGGCTTGGGATATCGGTTGCTACCGTGGCCTCCAGGGTGACGGCCCTGGAGAGGGAGGGCGTCGTCAAGGGCTACACGGCTCTTGTCGACTACGAGAAGCTGGGCTACGAGCTCACGGCCATAATAGAGCTGACGATCTCCAAGGGGAAGCTGATAGAGGTCCAGAGGCAGGTGGCCGAGAAGCCGAACGTAAGCGGCGTGTACGACGTGACGGGCGAGACGGACTCCATAATCCTAGCAAGGTTCAAGAGTAGGGATGAGCTCAACAAATTCGTGAAGTGGCTCCTATCGATACCCTATGTCGAAAGGACGCTCACGCATTTGGTGTTGGGTATAGTCAAGGAAGACCCTAGGTATCCGTTGAAGGCTGAGGATAGGTAGAAAGTATTTATCTTGCCGCTTTTTTGGTGTGTTAACGGTTCAAAGTTCTCATTAATGGACGGCCGGTGTTAGAGGATGGGCCATAGAAAGCAGTCTGCGCCAAGGAGGGGCTCGCTGGCGTTCCTGCCTAGGGGCAGGGCTAGACGGTTGGTGCCCAGGGTGAAGTTCTGGCCTGATTACAAGGGAGAACCAAGGCCTTTGGGCTTTTTGGCGTACAAAGCCGGCGTGACCTCGGTTTACTACGTGGACACGACGCCCAACTCTCCGACGCAGGGGACAGAGGTACAGAAGCTCGCGACGATACTGTCGGCACCGCCCGTGATCGTTGCAGGCATAGTGCTATACAAAGATGAGGGGGGCAAGCTGGTAGAGCTGACGAAGATATGGAGCAAGAACATTCCTCCCGAGATTAACAGGAAGGTAGTCGGGCTCAAGCCCAACGAGGACGAAAAGCTGAAACGAATAGATGAGCTCAGAAAGGAAGTATCCGAGGTCAGGTTGATAATAGCATCCCAACCTAAACTCGTCAGGCTTCCCAAGAAAAAACCAGACATACTCGAGGTAAAGGTCGGCGGGGACGATGTCCAGAAGTGTTTGGACTATGCCCTCTCAAAGCTCGGTAAAGAGCTCTTGCCCTCAGAAGTCTTCAGAGAGGGGGAATTCGTGGACGTGATCGCCGTAACCACAGGGCTGGGATTCCAAGGCGTCGTTAAGAGGTACGGTGTTAAGATACTTCCAAGAAAATCCAGAAAGACGAAGAGGGGCGTAGGCGCCATCGGACCTTGGAAGCCACCGTATGTAATGTATACCATACCAAGGTCTGGACAGATGGGGTTCCACAGGAGGACGGAGTTCAACAAGAGGGTGCTAAAGCTGGAAAGCGATGGTGTCAAGCTTACACCAAAGAGCGGCTTCCACAAGTTTGGAATCTTACGTAGCAATGCGATAGTCTTGGAGGGAAGCGTTCCTGGAACGCCAAAAAGGCCCATCGTGCTAAGGGTTGCGGCAAGGCCACCTGCCCATCAGGAGCCGCCCCGCATCACGTTGATACAGGTGTAAGCACATGAGCGTCACATCCTCCTTGCTAACATCTCAAAAGGAGCAAAGGCCCAAGGTTCCGGTGCTGGACCTTGAGTGTAAAGAGGTCGAGCTTGTGGAGTTGCCTAGGGTGTTCGATACGCCGGCACGCAAGGACCTTGTCAGAAGGGCATACGTCCATTTAATGACGCACACGCTCCAGCCGAAGGGTGCCTCGAAGGCCTCCGGTCACAAGTACTCCGTGGAATCCTGGGGAGCTGGTTACGGTATGGCGAGGATAGCTAGGATTAAAGGCGCTGGTACGGGAAAGGCGGCGGCAGGCGGCTTCGTACCCTCAGCCGTTGGTGGCAGGCCAACGCATCCGCCAAAGCCTGAGAAGAAAATCCACAAAAAGCTGAACAAGAAGGAGAAGCTAGCATCCTTGCTGTCGGCGATTGCTTTTACGGCAATACCCGAGGCGGTAAGGTCAAGGGGTCACAGGCTTCCTAACGGCTTGAGGCTTCCGATAGTCGTTACGGACGACATCGAGGGGGTCGACAAGGCGAAGGAGTTGAGGGAGTTCTTGGAAAGGCTGGGTCTTGGGGAGGAGCTGGAAAGGTGCGGGGAGGAGAAGATCAGGGCTGGGAAGGGAAAGATGAGGGGTAGGAGGTACAAACGCAGGGTCGGTCCTTTGATAGTCTGCTTGAACGACAGGGGCATAGCAAAGGCGGTTTCGAACCTTCCTGGTGTTGACTTTGCAAAGTTGAGCGACTTGAGCGTACTGCATTTGGCTCCAGGAGCGATGCCCGCTAGGCTCGTGATATGGTCGAAGTCGGCTCTATTATCCCTTGATTCAAAATTGGAAAAATTCTTGGCCTGAGGTGCAAAACAGCAGAAGACAAGGGAGTTGGACGTGTGGAGCATCTAATCTTATTGATCGGGACGCTCGTAGCGATACTCGTCGCGGTCGTTGTGTTTAAGGTGAACATCGGCGTATCGCTACTCTTGGGCACTCTTTTCTTCGGCCTCATGATTCAGCCGATCCCTAACGTGCTCGACACGATGTTTTTGACGCTTACCAACGAAGCGACGATCTTGTTGATATTGATCTCTATAGAGATTGTTTTTTTCGTAAACCTATATTCCGCTACCAAGATGATCGACGAAGCACAGTCTTACATAGTATCAAAAGTCCGAAACCTTAAGCTTCTTTCGGTAATCATCCCCTCATTCTTAGGCCTCCTACCTATAGCTGGTGGAGCCCTCCTCTCCGCACCATTCATCAACATGATCGGCAACGACATTGGGCTGAATAAGGGCGAAAAGGTCTTCGTAAACGTATGGTATAGACATACGTTGCTTTTCGCATGCCCGATTAACGATGCGCTCATACTGACGGCTGCCCTGGCATCCGTCAAGCTCTCAAACCTGATAGCGTTTTTGCTCCCGTCGATGCTCGTAATGTTTGCGTGCGGCTATCCATTGCTTATGAAAAAGAGGGTACGGACGGAGGTAACGCTTGCTGGACGGCGCTCGAGCGGCATCTCACTCCTTCCCTTCATGCTGGCCGTCACGGTCGCTACGATTTTAGCAACGATCTTAAACATGGGGTTGTACGGCATAGCCCTGGGAACCCTGGCCGGCATAATTAGCCTGCTGCTGATAGGCAAGCCGAGGGGCTCGGGCATCCTAAAATCGCTCATGGATAGAAGGGCTTTAACCATATCGCTCGTCCTCTACTCAGCCATGCTCCTAAGGGCGATCATTGCTGGTACCGACGTACCGTCATCGATAGGCAGTCTTAGCCTTACATTTCCGTCGGTCATCTTTGAAATGCTGCTTCCGTTCTTCCTAGGTTATATGTTAGCCTCGATATCCGGAGCCATTGCCCTCTCGTTCGCTACGTTCGCTGCCGGGATGGTGCTGAGAGTGCAGGACGTCGCCCTAATCTATGGTTCCGCATTCCTCGGCTATACCGTTTCACCATTCCACCTTTGCCTTGTTTTCACAGCAGAGTACCTAAAAACCAACGTCACGAGCGCTTACAGGTACATGCTACCAGCGGCCGCCGTAACCATAATCTCTTTAATCGTCATGAGGCTCGTTTAGGTTTACTGTCCCCGTGCGCGTAACATTCTAACGGATGCTATAACGGTCCATGCTGAAATGGTCAGCGAGGAAAACAGCTCTGGTATTGCTACACCTTTCCACGGAAGGAGCCAGATCGCTACCGCCAAAGCGGACAATATCAGCACCGTTATCCCCGTCTTTGTAGAGCGGGGACGATAGGCTAAGCCGTATGCTCCAAATGTTACAAGCGTCAGCGCTACGAGGACGAAGAACGCAACAGAGGAATAATAGTGGACCACTCCAGCGGTCTCCGGAAAGAACCCTATCATGAAGAGAGAGACGGCGCTTAGCGCGTATAGGACTGTGCCGGCAGCTCCCAAAGCGCCCCTGTAGACCCTCCTCAAACCCATTGCGAACATGAGCGCCAATGCTGAGGATACTATCAGCCCTGCATTAAATAAAGGGCTTGAAGGGGACCTAGCACCCAGATCGCTCAAAGCATTTTCTACCCAGCTAAACCAAGGGGAGATGGAAATGCTCAGCGCTATGGACGAGTACGCCACGATAAGGCTCAGCAGCCCAACTATCCCGAGCACTTTTAGGGTGAGCATGGCCGACAAAAAATAAAATGAGCGTGGTTAGATTTAATCTAGTAGGCTTACTTCTTCAGTTTCTTTATGAATTCGCGCATAATGGCAGGTAAGTCAGGCCATGCCCTGCTTGTTATCAGGTTTCCGTCAACAACTACCTCTTGGTCCAAGTAAGTAGCCCCGGCACCCTCCACATCGGCCTTAAGGACACCGTAAGCCGTCATCTTCCTTCCCTTCGCAAGCCCATAAGCGGTAATGATTAGAGGCCCATGGCATATGGCAGCCACGGGTTTGTTCGTATCGAAGAAGTGCTTCACTATCTTCTGCAGCTCTGGGTAAGTTCTGATGTATTCGGGCGCCCTTCCACCCGTTATGTATAGGCCGTCATACTTCGTCGGGTCCACGTCCTTGAAAGCCATATCCACCCATCCAAACCTGTAGCCGGGCTTTTCTGTATACGTCTCCCAGCCCGGCTCGAAGTCGTGCACAACGGTAAAGACGACTTTCTTGGAAGGAGCCGCAACATGAACCTCAAAACCCTCCTCCTTAAGCCTCCAGTAAGGGTAGAAAGTCTCCTGGGCTTCTGCGGCATCACCTATTACCATAAGAACTCTGACCATATCCCTTTTCCTCATGTTTAAAAAAGGCTTGCCGTTTAAAAGCTTTTAGTTTTAGCCGATCTTATACGATACCCTAGGGCTATAACCATCCAAGGTTTTTGTGAAGGTGTGAAGTTAAGGTATACGGCATGGAATACGTCGAGCTGGGCAAAAGCGGTTTTAAGGTCTCTGTAATAGGCCTCGGTACATGGCAGATAGGGACGAGGCTCTGGGGATGGGGTAAGGATTACAACGAGCCCGATGCAGTAGCTACGGTCCGTCGGGCCATAGAATTAGGAATAAACCTCATAGATACCGCAGAGGTTTATGGCGGAGGAAGGTCGGAGGAGGTCGTTGGAAGGGCAGTAGCCGACAGGAGGGACGAGGTCTTTTTAGCCACGAAAGTGTGGATAAGCAACCTTTCATATGAAAGGGTTATCAAATCGGCCGAGAGAAGCCTTAGGAGGCTGGGGGTTGACGCGATAGACCTTTACCAAGTACACTGGCCAAACCCGCTCGTTCCCATAGAGCAAACGATGAGGGCCATGGAGAGGCTTGTCAAGGAGGGAAAGGTAAGGTGCATAGGTGTCAGCAACTTTTCGGTCGAGCAGTTGAAGAGGGCGCAAGAGGCGCTCTCCTCGGAGGAGATCGTTTCAAACCAAGTAGAATACAATTTACTAAATAGAAAGATCGAGAGGGACCTGCTGCCCTATGCCAGGAAGGAAAAGATCACGATCATAGCCTATAGCCCTTTGGCCAAGGGCATACTAACTGGAAAGTACGCTCCCGGAAACGTTCCTAGAGACCTTTTGAGAAGGGTGGATGTCTTGTTTTCATCTGAAAACCTGAAAAGGGCAGGTAAGCTCCTCGAGGTTTTGCGCAATATAGCGGAGCGCCGAGGGAAGCGTATCCCGCAAGTGGCCCTCAACTGGTTGATAAGGGAACCTACCGTCATAGCAATACCTGGTGCGAAGAGGCCTGAACAAGTGGAGACGAACGCCGGCGCAGCTGGGTGGAGGCTAACCGATGAAGAAATAATGGAGATAGACCACGCCTCGAGCTCATTCAAGCCTGAAAGGGTAAGGAGTTATGCCTCCCTGCTCTTGAGGTTGCTCAAGCTTTGGTAACCTTGACACTCCCCCACTTAAGTGGGGATTCTTGCTTCTAAGGCTCTCATAGGTTGGTCGTTCATCGAGCTTTTACCCTCCCACCTCATCCCTTTCCACCTTAGAAGCAAGGGACGTGCCATCGCCCCGTTAACGGCTCCCCGAGCGAGCCCTATATTCAGGACGCATACGTTCTGCCCGAACCTGTCCCGCCCATTTCGGCCTGGAGCCTTATTCGGGCCTTTGGACATCCAGGCCACATACGAGCGACCCGCATTACTAAGCATGTATCGGCGATTCATCCTACGCCTAAAGGACGTTGGCTTTCTCGCCGAGTATGGTAAGCTGTTGGACAGCCAGGCTCTGTTAAGGGCCGTCAGAGCCGTAGGGCCTTTATGCGGAAACTGCCCAGAACCCTAAGACATCCTTACCACTAGGTTGTTTATCTCTTTGCCCCTGTACCCAAATTCTCCCTTATCTTTAAAGGGCCTCTTGATGCTGTGCTTGAAGCCCTTTTTTGGAGGGTGGAGCCTGAAGAAAGGCTTCAGCCCCCTTTCCTTCAGTTGCGATAATGTAACTTCTCCGGAGAATATCCTCTCGGCCAACTCATCGATCGAGTTGAAGCCTAAAGCTTTAACGCTCTCCTCATCAAGCTTCTTCCCGCCGTCCAGCTCGCCCCTCTTCACCAGTAGCCTCTTCACGGTCTTCAGCGTTGGCTCGCCCCACGTTATGTAGTGCTGAACTTTCCTCAGCATGCCGAGGAAGCTCGATGTGTTTCTGACGATCGTAGCGTAGTTAGCCCTTGGCAGATTCAACATCCTAAGCGTCGATAGCTCCTCCTCGCTCGCCCCGACCGAGCCCTTTATTCTCACCACTAAAAGCGTGTTCGTGCTCACCTCCAAAGCTTTACCCCCTAAACCGTCTTCCAGAGGGATGGCAAAACTATCTTGTTCGTGTTCTTAAGGGCCATGTACGTCGCTCCGACCACGGAAAGCGTCGTCCTAGTCTCGCCGTAGCTCCTGGTCCAACAGTCCTTTATGCCGGCCATCTCCAGGACAGCCTTCTGCATCTCGCCAGCCACGATGCCCAACCCCTTCGGGGCAGGGATCAGCGTTATCCTCACGCTCCCATACTTCCCCTCGACCCTCGTCTCTAGGCTATGCGGCTCGTTGCATGCGCACTCCCAGCTACCGCAGCCCCTCCTCACTGGGATTATGTTGAGCTTTGCCTGGTTTATCGCCTTCTCTATCGCAGGTACGATATGGACGGACTTGCCGGTTCCTATCCCAACGTAACCATCCCTATTGCCCACCACGACGATGGCTTTGTACCTTCTCTTCTCTCCAGCATCCGTTTGCTTCTGGACGAGCTTTATGTCCAAGACTTCCTGCTCTAGGTTCGGCAAGAGTATATCGACGATCTGGGGCTCAGTTATCTTATAATGGTTTGAAAAGATCTCATCTATGCTCGTTATCTTTCCATCCCGCACGAGCCTGCCGAGCTCCGTCTTAGGTACCCACTCAGCCTCGCTCACCCTGACACCCCCGAAAGAATTTTCTGCTTTATTTCCTCGACATGCTCCTCAAGCCTTGAATAAACGTCCTTGTCAACCTTTGTAAACGCTTTCATCGAAGGCGATTGGGAAACCCTCTCGAAGTACTGCCTTATGTGCGTACCTTTTATCCGATCCTCTGGCGGAAGTACGCCCTCGCCGACCGGCACCTCGACGCCTGCATCTATTACTCCCTTGATGACCGCGTATAACCTAGAGGCTTTTGGAAAGAGGCCAAGGTCCGCTATAAGCCTCTCTATACCCAAGGCCTTCATCCTCGTGCCCGCGAGGATGCCAGTCAGGTAGGCTGCGGGCGTGTTCTTCAACCCTCCCCTCCAACCTAGCTTCCTAAGCTCCTTCGACACTGTTGTTACCAAGGTCCTATCGCCACCGTATAAGCTCTGGACAGCCTGGACGATTATGTATCTATTCGTCCTTCTAATAACCAACCTCGGCAGGCCGGACTTTACCAGCTTTAACCTTTTTCTGTAGTTCGTTAAACCCATGCGCCTTCTTTTCGGAGGGGTGCGCTTGAGCAAGGCAGCAGACGTACACATCTACACCAATACCCTCCTTAGCAGCTTGTTCTGCTTTAAGTAGTCCATCATGGCACTCACGGACTTGAAGGCTCCGCTCTTCACCATCTTGTAAACCTTCCTGTAGGCACCCTCCTCCAGCATCCTTGAGTCCCTTAGCTTCTTCAGGGCTTTCCGCTGTGCCCTAACCTTCAGTATCCACCTCGTCTTCCTTGGAATTACGGAGTATTTTCCGCCCTTCCTTCTACCCGGCCCCTTGCGCTTTTTCCGTTCGCGTAGCCTCCCTTTGCTTATGCCCTTTTCCTGAAGCTTGTATATTGCGCCATCCTCTATCAGCCGCTTTATTTCTTCCCTGGATATTGCTGCCTCTATCTCATCAAGCCTTTCCTCATCAAACCTAACACGGCTCTCGCCGCACTTCAGGAGCTCTGCCGCTAACCTCTTCTGGAGCGTAAGGCTCATGCCTCCACCTCCCTAAGCTGCGGTGGTGGGTTTAGGATTTTTATTCCCTTTTCACGCGCTGCCTCCGCTATGCGTAACCGCTTTAGCCTTCCAACGCCAGCCGCAATCCTTATGGCCTGCCTGCTCGGGTCCAAGCCCTCCAGGTCCTCCAGCCTGCTAACCAGGACCTCCTGGAAACCGGAAGGATGCAAGCCCCTGAAGTCCTTATCGCCCCTGTAGCCAACCTTGACGAGGGGTGGTGCGCCGCTCTTTTGCAACCTCATCCTGCTATCCTTTCCCCTCGGCCTTCGCCATGCCTCGTCGAGCCGCTTGTACCTCCAGCTCTCTTGCCTGACGAACTTCGGCCTTTTCCTTCTCTGCTCCAGCACGCGCCTCGGTATCTTTACACCCGCCTTCCCAGTTGTTGCCTTACCCTCGGCTGGGGCCGCTGCCTCTTCCTTAGGTTTAGAAGCCTCGTCGCTCAAGCCTCAATCCCCTCCACCTTCCGGTATACGTATATACCATCGAGGAACTTCCTCGGGTCCTTTTTCTTGATACGCGTAGCGTTCTCTATGTTTGCGGCGGTCTGTCCGACTGCGTACTTGTCTATGCCCGAAACTATCACCTCATCGCCCTTTACGACGACCTTAGTGTTGCCGACGATCTTTGCCCGCCTTTTGTACTTCTCGCCTATGAAGTTCTCGATTATCACCTCATCTCCCGATACCTTCACGCTTATTGGGAAGTGCGAAGAAACGACCTTCATCTTGTACGTGAAGCCCTTCGTAACGCCCGTTAGCATGTTTTTAATGATGGATGCTGCCGTGCCTATTGTTGCCCTTCCCCTCCTCTTACTATCCGGGACGCTAACAACTATCTCGTTATCGCCTAGGGATATGCCTATGCCCATGTGCGAGAAGTCGTACTCGTTCGAGCCCAGCTTTCCTGTAACCTTAAGCCTGAAACCTTCTAGGCTCACCTTCACGCCCTCTGGTATCTGTACCCTTTCCACAAGGCTTTCCGCCTCAATAGACGTAGCCAAGCAGCCTCCCCCCTGTACCTAGGGATTTCGCCTCTACATGCGAGATGACGCCCTTAGGCGTAGTTACTATCAGTATACCGATACCCTTACCAGGCAGGTAGCGTTTTTCCCACTCCTCGAACTCATTCTTTCGAACGCTGTAGTGGGGCTTTATCGGGGCTGACCTGTTGATCCTACCGAGAAGCTGTATCCTGAACTTTCCGCCCCTACCGTCCTCTATGTACTCGAACGCACCTATGTAACCGTGTCTCTGGAGCACCTTCAGCACGTTCGCGATGAGCTTTGAGGCCGGATAGATACACTCCCTGTTTCTTGCCATTTCGTTATTCTGTATCGTTGTGAAAAGACCCGAAATTAAATCGTGCCTCGTCACAGAGCTCACCTCACTCGTAAACCTTGAAACCCATCTCAGGACCTACCTCGTTTATGCAACGCCTGCATATATAGAGCTTGTACTTCCTTATCACGCCGTCTGTGGTTCCGCAGCGTCTACACTTAACGACGCCCTTCCCGAACTTTCTATCCTTCGGTGGTTTGTGCTTCATATCCCTCACCTACTATCTTGACGTTGAAATTCTGTTTAACGTACTCCATCGCCTCCTCCGGCGTTACCCTGTGACGCTTACCGATGCTTGACCTTGCCCTCCTCCTTAATGAAACCCTGAGACCGGGTCTTGAGATGTGCACGCAGACGTCCATGCCAATTATTCCAAGCGCTGGGTCGTACTTTGTACCCGGAATGTCCAAGTGCTCCTTAATTCCAAAAGAGAAGTTGCCGTTGGGATCAAAGCTTGACGACTTGATCGTGTTGTTGACGGCCCTCAGCGCCCTCGTCAAAAAATCGACGGCCCTTTGCTTCCTTAGCGTGACCCTGAGGGCTATGGGCTCGCCCTTATGTATTCCGAAACCTTTAACAGTCTTCTTAGCCTTCCTTATTTGAGGCTTCTGGCCTGTTAGGGCCTCGAGTATCTTAGCCGCTCTTTCCAGCCTGGCCCCGCTCTCGCCTACCGAGCAATTAACGGTGACCTTCTCTATCCTCAGCCGCCTCATTATGTTAGTGGTTTCCAACAGGCTCATGCCAAGGTCACCATGGGAGCATCCTCGCCAACGACCATGACGTAAGAAAGGAGCGTCGTTACCTTTCCGTTCTCGGTTTCGAGGGTAACGGTCGGTTTAGAAGGATAGGCAACATCCCTCCTGACCTCGACTATTTTACCGTGTCTGCCCTCCTCTGGCCCTTTAATTACAAGGGCGTAATTGCCCTCGGAGAGTTTTAGGTGCTTGATTATGCTCTTCTCGGGGAAAGATACGAGTAGGGAATCCCCGGTCTTATACGATAGCACTTCAGCTCCAACCTCCTTGAACCTAAAGTTGTTACCGTCATGAAGCGTTATTTGGAGATGGCCGCCGTTCACGTGCATCTTTCTTATGATTTTACAGATCTTGAGCCTGGCCTCATCCCCTTGTATTTTGATTAAACTGAGGCCTTTTCTATAAACCGGTAAGATCCGGAAGTGCTCGTCCATCTCAGGTATAGAGACTATGTCCATGAGGCCGACAGGAAACTTATGATCCGTTACGACCCTCCAGTCTACGAGTACCTTTCTCTCCTTAACTATCTTCTTGGCCTCGAGCATTGTCTCTGCGTATTTGATGTGGTCCCTCAGCAGCACGCCAAGGGGTATGCAGCCCTCAATCGGGTGGGGGCCAGGGGAAGGCTTGATAACGAATTTTGCGGCCTTTCTTGGCACATCGAAATGACGCGGGGCTGCAAGCCTCTTAAGGTGACCCATGCCACTCTACGCCTCCTTTGACAGCTTAGCCTCCAGCCTCTGCTTTCTATACTCATCCTCAAGGTTCAGCGATGTTATCATCACGTTTGATACGTGTATTGGCCTAGGTTTAACACGACCATCAGCCCTCTTTATCGTGACGTTCTCAACGTATACTGCCTGCTTTTCTCTGTTGACGCCAGTTACCTTGCCCTCGACGCCCTTGTACTCTCCCACGAGTATCTTAACGGTATCGCCCTTCCTGACGGGGAAAGACCTCCTGCCGTACTTCTCCCTAAGCTCAGGAGAAAGATGGGCCGACATGAGCTTAGAAAGCCTATGGGGTGGGGCGTTGTACAGGCGCTTCCTTTGCTTTCTTGGTTTTTTTGATAAAACCTTCATACAACCTCACCTACACTATGATGCTGGCGGCGTTCGCTATCCTCGGCCACCTTTCGGCCGCCTCCTTGGCCACGGGACCCTTTATCTCGGTACCCTTAAGCCCGCCATCGGGCGTCATCAGGACGGCGGCCGTATCCTCGAAGAATATCCAAGTACCGTCCGGTCTTCTGTAAGGCTTTTTTTGCCTTATGATGACCGCCTGCATCACCTTCTTCCTTAGGTCTATGGGCCCTTTCGCGACGGTGACGGAGACCAAGTCGCTCACGCACGCGGCGGGCTGGCGTCTCAGCCTACCTTTGTAGCCGTGCACTTGAATTATCTTTAGCACGCGTGCCCCTGTGTTGTCTGCGCAAACAACATGGGCGCCCACGTTTATCGTCCTAGGTATGTTCGGCCTCCTTTCGAGTATGCCCACCGCCGCAACTGCCCTGGACTTCTTAGCCAACACTATCGCCTCCCATTTTTTCTATGACAACGAAGCTGACCGTTTTGCTGATGGGTCTGCACTCGGCTATTTTCACCATGTCGCCCGGTTGAACCTCTATGCACGGTGGGCAGTGGGCCGGTATGTTGCTCCTCCTCCTCTCATAACGTCTATACTTCTTAACGTACTTCAGGTAATCCCTCCTAACGACTATGGTGTTTTTCATCTTTTTCTTGTAAACCGTACCTGTGAGGATTATTCCCCTGACCTTTAGGTGACCGTGAAACGGGCATAGGCGGTCGTCGCATACCTTCTCGGGAGGCTTTACCTGAATGCCTATGTTCCTCGCGCTCACCACCTCTTCACCACCTTTTTCAGCCTGTCCTCGGGCCTTCCGAGTATAACAGCCCCGTCAACCTTGACGCGCGAACCGTCCGGGAGCTCGAAAGAGAAAACGCATGCGGCCTTAGGGAAGAGCTTCTTTCCTTTGGGTGATTGCACGATTAGCATGTTCCTAGTCTCCCCGACCACGACCCCGGAGAGTCCCTTCTGCTTTCCATGCTTCCATTCCACACCAACCTTTAGACCTAGCAGCTCATGCCTAGTAACGTTTTTTGCTGTAAGCTCAGCGGGTAGCTGCATGCTTCCTCACCCCCCTTTCCCTAAGTATGGTAAGTATTCTGGCAATCCTCCTCCTGATGTTACGTGCCCTTGCAGGCTTCTCGACGGCTCCGCCCGTAGCTATCTTAGTCATAAGGTCTCTGTACTCTACCCTAAGGCTCTCTAGCTCTTTCAGCAGGTCCTCGTTGCTCATGCTCCTTAGCTCCTTAAGCTCCTTGATCATTCCCACCACCTGGCTCTTTAGCCTGCGCAGGCTGAAGAAGCTTGACCTCCTCGGGTAGGGGCGCGTCTGGAGGATATATGGAGACCTTTATGCCGTAAAGGCCCGTCTTGAGCAAAACGCTAGCAGCCCCTCTCTTAACGTATTTTTCTGCAGGCTCGCCAGATTTCGGCATGATCCCCTCGCTGTACTTCTCGCTCCTTGCCCTAGCAGAGGTCAACTTTCCGCTAATCTCTATCTCAACCCCCCTCGCGCCGGCATCCATGATCCTCCTTAGCGCCCAGAAGGCCACGCGCCTATACCTCGCGCCCCTTTCGATGGCTGATGCTATGCGTTGGGCCATGACATAAGGGTTAAGCTCCGGGACCTCAACTTCGGCGACCGTTACCTGAGGGTTCTCGACCCCAAACCTACTCTCGAGCGCGCTGGTTATCTCCTTTATGACGCGTCCCCTGGATCCTATGACACGTCCGGGCCTCATGGCGTATATGGTAATCCTCGTGCCGATCGGCGTAAAGGCTATGTCGACGCCGCCGAAGATCGCGTCCTTAAGCTCCTCCCTTAGGTACTCCTCTATTTCTTGCTTTTGGATGCACGTTCTAAGCAGCTTCTTGACTGCCGACATGGGCTACGTCGCCTCGCCTATTACCTCTATATGCACGAGCGTTTTGAAATACGGTGAGGACCTGCCGAACGCTCTTTCGATGTACTTCTTTATCGTCCTGCCTTTGTGGGCTGCCGCATGGATTATCCTAACGTTCTCGGGCGATAGGCCCTTAAACTCCGCGTTTGCCTCCAAACTCTCTAACAGCTTTAACATCCTACGGGCGATCTTAACGGGATATCCACCGGGCCCGTTCGTGGCCCGTTTATGGCCCCGCTTCTTCCTGTAGCGCCTATAGGGGATCATGCGCCTCCCGTTGATCACGTCCTCCATGAGCCGCTTTGCCTCGTCCAGCTTCAAGCCTACAATGGCCCTGCAAACTTCTCTTGAAAATTTTGGAGAGAGGTCAGCCTCCCTAAGGCTAGCCTTGACCGTCTTGTCCGGGTCCAGCCCTTGGACAGAGTATCCCCATTCTGGCATAACCGTGCTAGTTGCCTTAGCTAAACGTGGTAGTAATAAACCTTTTTAGCGCAAGAACGCTAGGATAGGGTCTTTGCCAAGAAAGGTGTTTTATACGCCGAAAAAAACGTTTTTAGCGGGTTTCCCCACTTAAGTTAGGGAGTAATGCCATCCCACAAGAGGGTCCTACAGCTCACAGGCGGCGGGTCTTATGCGATAACCCTTCCGAAGAGTTGGGTTAGGAGGCTGGACATCGCGGAGGGCGCTACGCTCAGCGTCGACGTGTTAGAGGACGGCTCTTTGCTCATAACGCCCGAGGGAAGGCAGATAACGAGGAACCCAACCGAGATAACGATAAAAGATAGCCCAGCGGTCGTGAGGGATATAGTAGGCAGCTATTTGATGGGGTTTAACACCATTAAGCTAAAATCGTCAAAACCTTTCAGGAGCGAGACGGTTAGCGAGGTAAGAAAGTGCGTAAGAAGGCTGGCAGGGGCTGAGATAATAGAGGAGTTACCCGATAGTATAGAAATCCAGATAATGCTAGATCCCGAAGCCGTAACACCGGATAAGGTTCTAAGACGCATGGGCTCGCTCGTCAACAGCATGGTGTCCGATTCTTTAGCGTCGGTCATGGATGGTGACCTGAACCTGGCCGAGAAGAGCTTGCAGCGGGACGAGGAAGTTGACAGACATTACTTTACGCTCGTTAGGATAGTGCGGTTTGCGATAAGGGACCCAGAGATTGCCAGGAAGGTAGGCCTATCCCAGCTAAGGTTAATGGACTTCAGGCTCGTCGCAAAATTTCTCGAAGATAGTGGCGATCATGCTGCATCGATATCCATGGACGTCATAAAAAACAAGGGCCCACGGATACCCGAGAACCTACTAAGCATTTTCAGGCAGATAAGCGAAAACATCATAAAATCTGGCATGGAGTCGCTAGAGGCCTTCCTCTCGGAGGATGCATCCCTGGCGCTTAAGGTCTTAGAAAACAGGAGCGAGTACAGCAAGCTTTACGAAGCTATGCTTTCTTCACTAAACCACGTTCCCTATGAGACTCGAAACTATGTTACAAAGATCATCTTGAACATAGATAGGATCAACGAGAACAACGTCGACATCACGGAGCTGGCCGCTCCGATAACCGTCAAAAGCTCGTAACGGATTGCAGCTGGTCCTAGTAATACATCGGCAGGAAATCTTAAATTCAACGAAATAAAAGTTCTTATGACATGGTAACGATAAAATGGCTTGGCCACGCAGCGTTCGAGGTTAGCATGTCCGATAGAGTAATCCTAATCGATCCCTTCTTGAAGGATAACCCTAAGGCAGCGATAAAGCCCGACGAGATCCAGAGGGTTGACCTGGTAGTGGTAACGCACAACCATTTCGACCATTTTGCAGACGTCGTCGAGATAGCCAAGAAGCATGGCGCCAAGGTCGTCGCCGTCTACGAGACCGCCAATGCGGCTGCTGAGCAGGGCGTCGAGAATACTGTGGGGCTTAACGTTGGCGGAACAGCGAAGCTTGACGGGCTGTCAATCACGCTAACGCCTGCTTTCCATTCCTGCACATCGAATCCATCTGGCGTCGTGCTATCCGACGGTAAGGTATCAGTTTACCACGCCGGCGATACCTCGCTCTTCGGGGACATGAGGTTGATCGGCCAACTATACAAGCCCCGTGTAGCGCTCCTACCCATCGGGGGCTTCTACACGATGGGGCCGCTGGAAGCGGCTGTGGCTACGGCGTTGATAAAACCTAAGGTCGTAATACCGCACCACTATGGGACGTTTGACGCCATAAAGCAGGACCCGGAGGAATTCGCAAAACTTGTACGAAGAAAGGCAAAAGGTGTAAAGGTCGTAGTATTGAAGCCAGGCGAATCCTACGAACTATAAAAATACTACCGACAAAAAGGGTTAAAAAACTTCTCCCATATTTTTATGCTCTAAATGCGTATTTTGTGGTGGCATGACCTAGCGTAACCCTTTTTAATTTTTCGCACCTTTTTAAACGACGGAGGTAACGGTTTGTGAGCCCGGGTGAGATAGACAGGGACGTATACGACATAACTATAGTCGGAGGCGGACCGGCTGGCCTATTCGCCACCTTCTACTCTGGTATTAGAAACATGAAAACAAAACTAATCGAGGCATCCCCTTACCTTGGCGGCCAACTTGCGACCCTTTATCCTGACAAGTACATATACGACGTTCCCGGCTACACAAAGATACTTGCGCAGGAGCTTGTCAAGAAGTTGGAGGAGCAGGCTTTACAGTTCAACCCGACGATAAGATTGAACGAGAAGGTTATCGCCATAAGGCGCTTAGGGGAGAAGCTCATAGAGCTAGAAACGACAAAGGGGCTTCATTATAGCAAAACGGTTCTGCTCACGACTGGTGCTGGTGCGATATCCATGAAGAAACTTGGGATACCGAGCGTCGAGAGGTTTGAGGGAAAAGGCGTCTACTATGCTGTCACGAATAAGTGGGCGTTCAGGGACAAAAAGGTTATGATAGTAGGGGGCGGCGACTCCGCCATCGATTGGGCATTAAACCTAAAAGATATAGCATCCGAGGTAATACTCGTCCACCGTAGGACGGTCTTCAGGGCACAGGAAGCAAAAGTTATGGAGGTCTTTCACTCAAATGTCCGCATGCTTGTTCCTTACGTCATAAAGGACGCGCACGGCACAGAAAGTCTAGAGTCCGTCACGCTGATTAATGTAGAGACGGGTGAAGAGATTACTTTGAAGGTTGACGCTCTAATACCGCAGATCGGTTACGAGATAGACAACTCGATCTATAAGAGTTGGGGACTCGATGTGGATGAACGCGGTGTGAAGGTGAACGGAAGGATGGAAACCAATTTGCCCGGCGTCTTCGCAGCAGGAGACGTAGCGAGCCCGATAGACTCTATTAAGCTAAGCCTAATAACCATAGGGTTCTCGCAGGCCATAATAGCCGTAAACTGTGCTAAGCACTACATAGACCCAAGCGCTCCCGTATTCCCTGGGCATACTGCCAAGCTGAGGTTATGACACCCTTCCCGCCGGCCAGGCCTGCTGGAGGAAAGCGTTTCCGCGAGGCGGAGCTCGAATGGCTTTCCGCATCCAGCTAACGCATTGGGCACCGTTGGTAAGCCCAGGGTAGATTTTGCCATCGCGATCGGTAAAATCCAGGCCGGTCCCTAGGCTTTCTGCGTACCGATTCTTATAGGCCCGGTCAACACGTTACAGGATGCATAAAGCTTATTTAAACAAAAACAAGGCTCTAATCGGACAATTAGGGCTGACGTATGAAGGTATCAGGATACCTCGTGGGCCCTCAACCGCGCTCAGAGGCGCTCATGAAGGCCTACAGGGACCACGCAAAGGGTAAGCTCAGCAAGCAAGCTCTAGAAGAGCTGATAAGAAAAGAGGCCGAGGAGACCGTGAAGATTCAGTCGGAGAACGGTTTTGACGTGATCATCGACGGCATGCTGAACTGGCATGACCTTCTAAGGCCGTTCACGGAGAGGCTGGGCGGCGTGGAGGTTGGCGGCCTTGCGAGATGGTTTGACAACAACGCATTCTACAAGCAGCCTGTTATCGTTGGTAGGGTCGAGAGGACGAAGCCCATACTAGAGAATATGCTTTTTTACGATCTAGTACCAGAAAAAAGGCTCAAGGTAATAATTCCCGACCCTTACACTTTTTCAAAACTTTCGCTTAACAAAAGTTATAGAAAATTTGAAGACCTAGTTTATGACGTGGCCGAGGCGATGGCGGAAGAGATTCGCACGCTACCAGCCACGCACGTTCAGCTGACAGCGCCCAGCCTAGTTTACGAAAAACTTCCTAGGAACGAAATAGAGCTGGCGATGGATGCCGTTGACATAATAAGGAGAAGGTACGGTGGCGTGCTTTGTATCCATACATGCTTCGGAAGGGTTGGTAACGCCATGCCAGACCTTTTAGATTTTCCGGTAGATGTGGTCGGTGTAGACATGACTGCTACGCCCATCAAAGATTTGAAAGAGTATAGCTTTACAAAAATTTTGGGAATGGGTTACGTTGACGCTCGAAATACGATAATCGAGAAACCCGATGAAATCGCCTCAGCCGTTATGAACGTACTATCGGAGACTTCTGTCAAACAGATATACATAAGTCCAAGCTCCGGGCTGGAGTTTTTACCCCATACGGTAGCGTGCGCGAAAATAAGAAGCATAGGCGACGCCCTTAAGCTTCTGAAGGAGGTGTAGCCTATAACAGAAAAGCTTTTTCCGACGCAAGAGGTCGGAAGCCTATCCAAGGCACCCTTCTTGCGGAAGAAGCTATCCGAGGAGCACATAAGAGCCTCAAGGGACTGGGCCATCTGCATAGGCGTAGAAGGTTATGAGGATCTATTAGCCCAGCTCAAGCCTGGCATACAGGATGATGAGAAGTTAAAGTCCTTGGAGGATTGGGCGGCGCTGTATGGTATAAGGTTTCACGAATCGGCAGGGCTTGACGTCGTTTACGACGGCGAGCAGAGAAGGGTCGAGATGTATGAGTATCCTCTGATGCACGTTGTTGGTTTCAAGTTCGTAGGTTATGTCAAAGTTTGGGATTTGGAAATTTTCAAGAAGGCCGCAGTCATCAGTAAGCCATCGCTGATAAAGCCCTACCACGTCGAGGAGTTTGAGTTCGTCAAAAGAAAGGCAAGGCGCGAGATAAAGGTTCCGATAACAGGGCCATACACGCTGGCAGACTGGTCTTTCGATGAGTTTTATGCAAAAAGGAAGCTGGGGGTTGATGACCCTGTCGTAAGGAGAAGGGTGAACAAACGCGACATGGTGCTGGACCTGGCGAAGGAGATCATAAGGCCAAACCTAGAAGCCCTCGTAAACGCAGGGGCTAAAAGGATACAGATAGACGAGCCTGCTGCAACTACGAAGCCTGATGAGGTTGATATATTCGTGGAAGGCTTCAACGAAGCCGTGAAGGGTCTTAGCTGTGCATTCTCCGTTCACATCTGCTACAGCGACTACAGGCTTCTCTTCCCGTACATACTGGACCTTAAGGCTGAGCATATATCGATAGAGTGCGCGAACAGGGATACGAGGGCATGCGGTATGGACGAGGACTCTAGGCCTGGGTACTCCGTGATAAGGTTGTTTAAGGAATACGGAGCAAAGATGAGGGTGGCGCCAGGCGTGATAGACGTGCACACGAACTTTATAGAGCCGCCAGAGCTCGTGAGGGACAGGCTGTTGTACGCGGCCAAGCTATTGGACGACCCGGCCAAGGTGATAGCGTCAAACGACTGCGGCCTGAGGACGAGAACATGGGAAGTAGCTTACGAGAAAGAGAAGTCTTTAGTAGCGGGCGCGGAGCTTGCCAGGAAAGAGTTTGAGTAGCGGCACCCGCCCGGGCTCGTCGGTAATCTTCCCTTTGATCCTCGTTTAGGCCCCCGGCTTCCAAGAAAGCATACCCTACAAACGTCCATGCAAATCTATCCATTCGGGGTTGGCTAATAGATCCTTCCCATGCTCTACCTTGATAATGGTGCCCAATTCTTGGCTCAGGTATATGATCTACGGGTACATCCCCTTCATGGATAATTATCCGTCACTACCTCTACTCCTTTTCCTTTTTGGTTGCAGTTTTGACCTCTTTCCTGGAAACGCCGACGGCTGTTCCCGTTCTCCCAGTGGTCCTAGTCCTCTGTCCCCTCACCTTGAGACCCAATGAGTGCCTTATACCCCTCCAAGATTTTATCATTATCTCCCTTCTTATATCCTCCTTTATCGCAAAATCTAAGTCCGCACCCAACAGGTGCTTCTTTTCTACTGGGGCTGGGCTGTTCCTGTTTATCATCCAATCCGGTATGCCGTACTCTAATGGGTTCTTCGCAACTGCCTCTATGCGCTGAAGCTGCTGATCCGTCAGATAACCTATACGCATCTCGGTGTCGAGCCCCAAGACCCTTGCTATGGCGTAGCCGAGGTTTATTCCTATTCCCTTCACTTTAGCGAGGGCATACGGTAGCTTAAGCGAGCCGTCTATGTCCGTGCCCAATATCCTGACTACGTACTTGAATTCTCCTGACATTTTTCGAAAATCTAAGCCCTTTACCTATATAAAAACGTATGGTATGCAAACGGATGGGTAACGTTAAATTCATTGGGTGCGTAAACCTTTTTAACCGGTCTGCGTATGTAATGCCGAGCACCCATGGCGATAGTTGGCGTAGAGTGGATAATCATCATAATACTCGTGGTGATATTCCTCGTATGGGGTCCAAGCAAGATACCGGAGCTGGCTAGGTCGTTGGGCAAGGCCAAGAAAGAGTTTCAGAAAGCCATGAAGGAAGCCGAGGAGATCAAGGATCAGGCGCTTTCGACGGTGGACGTTCAGGAGCTGAAGAAAGACGTTGATATGCTGATAGACATGGCGAAAAAGTTAGGCATACCGACCGAAGGAAGGACGAGGACGGAGATATACAACGACGTGATGGCTAAGCTTGGAAAGAGCGCTTAATCGATGATTCTCACGTTCCCCTCGACGTTTTAGCTGAACTATGAGCGAGTTCTATAACCACTAACGCTATCTGTGTTTTTGAAACATGAAACGCTTAGAAAAATGACAAAATAAGTCTTTATGCCCATTCATGGATATGTAGCCCCTTCAGCAGTCATCGGGGTCAAATTCCTTAAAGCTTTGAAGAAATTGCGCTTAGGCTCCTTGGCCTCATCTGTTACAGCTCACCTTAAGAGGGGCTCGTCCCTAATCATGTAACGATGTGTTGTTTCGTACAAAAACTTATTCGCAGAAGTGCATTGAGCTTATGTTAACATTTCTTAAAATGATGCCAAAAAAAGTTCGTTATTAGGTTGCCAAGAGAAACGTACGGCGACGTAGTAATTACCCCGTATGTTAAGGCAGGTGTGTAGATAGGGTAAGGAGGTCGGCACCAGCGACGCTTTAGAAATAGATGGTGTTATTAACCATGAGAAGGTTGTAGAGTAGCTGATGAGGAATACGAAGATAGGTAGGGGCGAGCGGAGGCGTTGGTTTGAACTTAGGAAAATAGAAAAAGAGGAGCGGTCAGATACCTCAACCGTAGTCAGGAAACTTCTCCATAGGCAGTGACCGCTAAACTGTTGCAGGTGCTGGGGGCATTTACTCTGAGGGACAGATATCGTATCCGAGGACCGACGCAAATATGTACGCGGGTGGCTAATAACTAGGCCTCATTGGTTATGCGCAGACTTTCGTGTCTGCCTAGGTCAGCAGTTTCAGAGTAGGTAAGCTTAAATAAAGATTGGTTACTATCATCTGCTTGATGTCAGAAAATTACGAAGAACTGTTAAAACCGAAAGATGTAGCTAGAATATTCAACATATCCACCAAGACGCTCTGGGAGTGGCAGAGGAAGGGGATCATCAAGGCTGTTAAGCTTCCAACTGGTAAGCTACGCTACCCTAAGAGCGAGGTCGAGAGGCTGTGGAGGCAGTTAAGAGTTACAGAGTCCCAGTAGATGCCCCGAGGGACTTAGTCGAGGAGTACTTCAGGGTCAAGAGCGTCGCGCTGAAGGAGGTGCTGGCTCACATCGAGCGCTCTCAGAGCGGAAAAGCTCATCTGCACTTCGGCGCGAGGGAGAGGAAGAAACTTAGGGACGAGTTACTCAAGGACTGGAAGTACTCGAAGCACTATGTAGATTCCGCTATAAACTCCGTGGTAGGGCTCGTCAAGGGGTGGATAACCCTCTACAACCGAGGGAAGGCTGAAGATAGGCCGAAGGTAACGAAAAGGACGGTCTACATCAAGAGTACGCTCTTCACTTACAGAGGCGGGATCCTGAGGATAAGCGTAGAGCCGAATAGGCGGTA
Source organism: Candidatus Terraquivivens tikiterensis (assembly GCA_003056285.1). Taxonomy (GTDB): domain Archaea; phylum Thermoproteota; class Nitrososphaeria_A; order Caldarchaeales; family Wolframiiraptoraceae; genus Terraquivivens; species Terraquivivens tikiterensis. Next base: position 542 of record NDWU01000007.1, on the reverse strand, counting down.
TCTGGAGGTCGATTTAACCAAGTATGAATGGGTTCCAAGGGACTTCGAAGGGGTTGGGGGGCTGGTTCTAACAGAAAAGGAGCTGATAATCACCGTTAAGAAGCGCGTCGAGCCCAAAGCCGAGAAGTGGTCTTCTTTCGACGTCAACTTGACTAATGTAACAGCGTTGATAGATAACAGAATAAAAAGGTACGATTTAAGGGGACTCTACCACATTCATAGAACCTATGAAATAAAGAGAAAAAGGATGCAGGAGCTCTCAAAAACCAAGCCCAAAACATCCAAGGGGCTCCTAGAAAAGTACGCAAGGAGGGAGAAGAACAGGGCTAGGGACTTCTTGCACAAGCTCACGACGTCGATAGCAAGGAAGCTTAAAGAGCTAGGAAGCGGAGCGATACTCGAGGACATTAATGACATCAAGGGCAGGGTCTTAAACGGCTCGAAGAAGAACAACAGGAAGCTCTCGAAGTGGAACGCTAGGCAGTTCCAGTCCATGCTCGAGTACAAGCTGAGGTGGCTCGGCCTACCGGTTAAATACGTAA
>NDWU01000006.1 GCA_003056285.1 Candidatus Terraquivivens tikiterensis | reverse complement strand
TCCTTAGGTTGTTTGAGTCGGTTGCGTTTATCCTTATCGATACGTATTGTTGACCTCCACATGCAAACGATGCCGAATAGGTGTTGGGTCCCACGGCACTCACCGGGGCTTTGGTCCACGTCCCACCGTCATCTGTGCTGTACTCGAAGGTTAGGCTTTGGATGCTGGACTGATTATAAAGCTGGAAGATCACGTTAACCGCAGAGCTCTCCACTGTGTTGTTTAGAGTTGAGCCCTGGACGTCAATCTCTGAGATCATGGGCGACTGGATGACACTACCTCCCTGAACCACTGCCTCGAAGGTCATATTCGTCTTCGTTGACAGGGTTGCGTATGCCGATGCGTCGACCTCTACCTTGAAGTGTGTCCCGTCCAGGACGTTAGAGAAGTATAGGTAAAAGAATCCTGCTCCCCCATAGATGTATGTATAATCGGGTTTAACTTCTGCCCCATTCTTCCAGACTTTTACGCTTAATGATTGATCGTCGTATCTAAACTGGAACTTTTTCCAGCTGAGTATCGTTGGATTTGAGAAGGCATATCCCCAGAAGTTTGTCCAGTTTCCTCCCTGATAGCTCGAGAACCCTGCGTAAGCCCCTGGAACCAGTGGATGATTGCCCAGCTTCAGATCCATTTTTTCTCCCGGATTACCTTTTAAATCAGCATAATGGCCCCAGTAGGGAGTTGAAATGCCTGGGAGATCTCTGTATTTCGAGTAGAGTATCTCATACCAGTTGTTGGGGGATATTATCTCGACCCGGCTATAGGGTATATTCATCTTCCAAACAAAGTCCACAGCATCTACGCTATATTCATAGTTGTATACCCAAGAGCCTCTATTAGCTGCCTGCCTAGGAGCTGCAGCAGTCCTGTATTCTGCGTATGCTGTCACCACCTCGTTGTAGTTTGCAACCCTGTTTATCGGGGATGATATCTGTTTCTTGGCGTAGAATAGGTCATGCCAAGTTTTTGTTGATATTAGGGATGGATCCGATGGATTTACATCATTCCCTGGGTAGTAGACGTACCTGTCCACGGCGCACATTACACTAGAGTTCGAGTAGTAGGCAACTGCTGTAGCTGGGTAGTACATGAGCCTACTAAGGTAGTACCTATCGCAGTAGCCGCCGTTTAGCGGGCAGATCCACGAGGAGTCTATCGCATGATATACTGCAGCAAAGACCTGTCCGTCCTTATTAGGATCGAATGTCACTGGATATGTTCTTCTTTCATCGAGGGTTATCTCTGTATTTCCGGATAATGAGAGGTTGTCATAGGCCACGAATACTGGCTGGCCGTTCCAGTCTCCCATTGTGTAGATCTCGTAGTGACCCTCTGGTAGTAGGAAGGTTGCTACTCCATTCTCATTAAAGAATCTATATGGCGGTGAACCTAACATGGACTCGAGATCGCTCTTGGGATCCAGCTTAAAGGCCGCGAGGACGTCTCCGTAGACCGCCTGCTCGTTTCCTGGCCCCTCCATCGATATCTTGTGGACCGTCAGGTTGTACCCTATGAAGACCCCGAAGATCAAGTTGTACGTGTAGCCGTAGCTGTCCTTGACTAGGATCTTTCCAGAGTATAGTCCAGGCGGTGCGGTATTCGATATCGTCAGGGTCACCGTCCCACATGCCCCTTTGCTGACACTTATCGTCGACGGCGTTATGGAAGCTATGCTCCTAGACTCTCCGGTAACTACATTCTGGGCTGTCACCTCGAATTCGTAGCTCCTACTGTTGAGATATTCGCATATCCTTATGTCCTGAGAAACGATTGTGCCCGTAGGGATGGGGCCGAAGTTTATGACGGGTGGCCAGAAGTTGTTCCCTCCCTTCCCATTAACGTCTATGACAAAGCCTTTCATCAGGTTCAGCAGTCCTGCTCCCTGTGTGTAGACATCATAGCCCATGTCCTTCGTATCGAATGCAAGCAGCCACTGTCTCGCCAGCCAGGGCTGAGGATAACCGTAGCCCATCATATTGGCGTAGTGGTATAGGATCGCTAGCGCTCCAGCCACATGAGGAGTTGCCATGGAGGTCCCGCTCCAGCACTCATAGCTGTGGCCATAGATGTATTCCGGAACAGAGGAGCACACGCCAACTCCTGGAGCCACGATCTCGGGCTTAACCCTGAAGTTTTCCATAACAGGTCCCCTGCTGCTGAACCATGCTATGCTTGTCGAGGTCTCCGCAGCCCCCACTGTTATGGCCTTCTCGGCAGATCCCGGACTTGTTATTGTGAAGTAGTTCCCCATATTCCCAGCCGCCACGGTCACCACGACCCCCTGGTCGTATGCCCAGTTAACAGCCTGAGAAAGCGGATCCTCCCCGTTTGTTGGCCATCCGCCCAAGCTCATCGAGATTATGTTTGCTCCGCTTGAAACAGCCCAGTAGATTCCGTTGATTATCCAGCTGTCATATCCCCAGCCATACTTGTTTAGCACCTTTCCCTCGAGCAAAAGTGCCTTAGGCGCAACGCCCATGTAGACAGGCTTGGGAGGGATAATCATTATGTCATTTCCATAGTAGTCACCGGTCCAGTGAGTTCCTGCGATGTAAAGCCCTCCAGGGCCATAAGCTGCTGAAGCCCTCCAGAGGCCCCAAACATCCTTCTCGAGCCTATATGGTCCCTGTATTACACCATTAAGTAATTTCAAGTAAAATGTTTCGTAATTAATATTATGCTCGTAATCATCGCCCTCGAACAGCAACATCAAGGTGCCATTGTTTAATTCTATGCCAATCGGGCCGGCACATCCACTGCCTGAATATAGTTCGGTGCCATTCCAGCTGCCACCATAGTCTTTTGATGCATTGTAGTACATAGTTGTTATTCCGCCCCAATAGGTTTCAAAGTTGAAGTTTGACAGATCGTCCCAGAAGGCCCATAACTCACCCGACCTCGTTAATAGCAGAGATCTAGCATAATACCATCTGTTTGCCGGTGCATTTGTCAACGGTTTAACACTACCAATGAAGGACAATGTCCCGTCAGATGCCATGGTTAATTTTGCAAAATAGACATTTGATGTATTGGAATTCACTGCTTCAGAAGACCATATCAGGGCTATGGTTCCATTAGGTAGCTCGGTAAACGCTGGCAGATAGTCATGATCGCCCGGATATGTTGTCAGCTGCTTATCCTCAGTCAATCTGCCATTAATATACACTTTATACCAAATTTCCCATGTTCCCGTTCTGTTTGAAGACCACATGAGCAGTATCCTGTTGTTAGAAAGGATGGAGACGTAGGGCCATTCATCTAAATTTCTATCGGTTGTTAATTGAACCGGTCCGTTCCACTCTTTTCCATTATATATTGATCCCCAGATATCCAAGTTGCCGGAAACATCGCTATGCCAGACCACCACTAAATGCGTTCCATTTCCGGCCATTATTGCAGCCTCATCATTTCCATGTCTCTTTATCAGCGGGTGGGCTATCGGGGATAGATAGCTTGAGTTGAGCATCGTCAGCCCTGTTCCCGCAGCTATTCCTGAGACGTGCGTCCCATGACCGTGATAATCTGTTGGATCATTTACCTCCTCTTCAGGCCAGTCCACAAAGCTTTTCGCAGCTATTATCTTGCTCGTCCCGTTCATGAATTTGAAATCTCTATGCGTGAAATCTATGCCGGTATCCAATATGGCTATTTTGACACCATCGCCCGTGGCCTGGGCACGAGTCCAAACCCATGGGGCGCCGACGGTCTCCAGGTTATCGCCGTAGGGATCTCCGTCAGCATTCGGCACACCGCCCTCAAAACGGATATCCGAGAGCCTGTGGACTATATCAAGCCACATCTTTTTGAACTGCGGCAGGCCAATGAACACCTCGTTAACCTTCTTCCGGTCGCTCATATCCAGCGTCAACGATGCTAGGTTAAGCTTCGGGTGGATGATCCTCGCATCATGATGGAGCTTTTGCTCCTGAGCAGCTTTCTTTACGAAGTTCACTACAGCCGTCACCTGCTCGAAGTTTAAGCCTTTAACGATGACATTCATTCTATCTGACATGCCCGTGATACTGGCTTGCTCTGCAAGGAGCTTAACATTAAAGAGGTTGAGGTCGTATCTCTTCAAATCCACATCGTCCGGAATCACATATAATCCACGCCGATCCTTAAATACCCTGAAGTCCCTATTGGTTTTCGAGGGGTCGACCGGATCTATCGCAATCCTAACCTCTCCCCCGCGAAGATAAAAGATATGGACAACGTCTCCCGTTATGAGCGTCACGGATGTTGAATTTACGATTTCTGGACTCGAAGAGATATCTCCGGGTCTTATGCCATCTCCACTAGACGATATATCGGCTCCGGTGGCCGAAAATACCGGCATCGCAATGGTATAGGATGATAACATTAGCAAGCCTATCAATAAGATAATAGCCGGATTGAAAGATCTTCCCGATCTCCTGAGATTTTTCATACAGACCCCCAAAAAAAGGGATCCTGTCGTAGCTATGTTCTCATTTATGCTCTTATTTAAAGATTTTGTCCGGCTGTTGACCCAGTACATTAACTTTAATTTAGGTATTCAAAATCCCGTCCTATTTGTGAGATCTGTCGCATCTTTGGTATTCTGCTGAAAGCAATAGTTAATTATATAGCATCTTCAGTGGAATATGCGTGAAATTGGGTCGTCAAGGGGCCTTCATAATGGGCATCGTTCTAGGATTGCTGGCAGGAGGCATAGTCGCGACAATTATTTCATCGACCTTGAGTAAACCGGTCACGCATTACATAACTATAACCGGGTATAATACGGTCACGAGCCTCGTGACAAAGACAACCTTCATCACCAGCCCTAACGCCACAACACATCCACACCTGAGCTTTTGCGTGACCTTCGAGGCTTTGAAAACCGTTTTTAAGAAATCTGAGCCTGTTGCTTTCAGGTTAATCAATAACTGTGATGAAGATGTAGTTCTTCCAAACTCCGCGCCATGGATCGTCAAGAATTATAATGGCGAAACGATCTTCTCACCGATAAGCCTCCAGGTGATCACCAAGATAGAGCCAGGAGGCTCTAAGGAGTGGCTTTGGAATCAGAGGGATACCCATGGGAAAAACGTAGAGCCCGGAATATACTACATAGTTCTTGACACGATTAATAAGGGATCGCTCGCAATAGAAATAGAAATCCAGTGACGTGAAAAGGCGTTATACCCCTGCTTGCATCGCCTAACGAATCCTTCGGAGGTAAAACTGGTTTTTCCGAAATTTAAAAGTTCGCGCCATTTCATTCATGTTGATTTCTCCTCCCCGATCCCTCTTTCAGGGATCATGTCCCTCAAGACCATCAAAATCAGAAATCGGCTCATAAAAGTGTGCCAGTGAGAGGTACATGCCTGCGCCTCCAGCAGCTCATCCACGGATCCCCGGACGCGTGGGGACAAAACCTTCTAGACCCCCTCTGAGGATGAGCCCCTAGACCTGAGCAAAGGTGAACCGGCCGTCAACCCGCAACACTCCGTGTCAGCCCCTTGGCCTCAAACCCTTTTAATGGTCTCTCTATACCTCACTCTCTATACCTCACAAATCTTCTTATATTATAGCCGTCCAGGATCACGCCGAGGTTGAGGCCAGGTTTCCGAAGTACTTCGGCATGATTCCTTTATGTACCTCTTAACCTACTCTACCGCCCTTTCAAATCCGCTTCCAGTCTCAAAGGTTTTAGGCTTCTCATACTCTATTATGAGGTGGCCGTATAGAGCGTCAAGCCTAGCCCCTGAAACAAGTGTAACCTCATACCTAGCTTTAGGAGGTCTCCAGGAGGCATAGGGGATCTCAACACCCTCGGCTTCCTTAAGCTTCTCAATAACTTTGCTTTTGAGGATATACTCAACACCCTGTCTTAAATCCTCCTCACTGACCGATTCGGAAGCAACCTTCCTGATCTCTTCGGCGATCTCCTCAGCATCCACGGCAAAACTAACGCCCATAGCTTTCACCTTCTAGCCGGGATCGCCTCTAATACCCTGATCGTTTCCTCGATCAGCCTATCAGTTTCCTTAAGCCTATCCATGGACCTCCTTGACATGAAGCTCGGGCATAGCGCGCACATCCACCTATGCTTATCCACGTTTAGTACGTAGCCCTTCTTTGTCTTCTTCATGCTCCATCCCTCATAAGGCTCCTTCCAGGCATATCTCTCGCAAAAGCCATCGAGCATGTGGACGCAATGCTCGCTCTTTAGATCCTTTCTAAACCTCCTATTCAACCCAAGCTCAAGCCAGAGCTTAAGCTCTGAGAACTCTTTTTTAAAGTTGCGCAACTCCTTCAGAGATTTTTCTAGGCTTAATAGCTTATCCTCGAGCCTGCTTACTTTGCTTTTCAGCTCCTCGATCTCGTCTCTGTGTACCTCGAGCTTTAACGCCCGCTTTACGTCCCTGGGCGAGACCTTTAGGGCCCTCTGGATCTCCCTATAACTCTTACCCTGCCTCCTGAGCTCGACTATAAGCCTTGCCTTCTCCTCGAATGGGAGTAGGGCGACGTCCCCAGGGATTTCCACTTCCCCTTCGGCCTTCGTATCCTCTGCTACCATGCTGCTACCGCTGATACCAAGATACTTCCGCTGCTTTTAAAATATTCTCCTTCTAACCGGGTTAGAGCTCTAACGGATTTGGAATGCATTGTACTGCGGAATGATATCGTACTTAAGGAACGGCCGAGGACGTTGTTAGAACGCTTTTTACAGGCCCTCCAGAAGCTCTAACCGGGTGCAGTCCTTGAGGCGCATAACGCCGGATAAGGCTGCTGAGATCGTTAGGCTAAGGGCCTTGGAGATTCCCGTAGACGAGATAGCTAGGAAGCTTAATGTGTCGAGGAGCACCGTCTACAACTATTTGGGCAAGTTCCAGGCGTTCGCGGACGAGGCGTTCATAGAGGAGCTCGAGAAGGAGCTGCAGGTCCTCCATAGGGTTTACAGCCATGGGAAAGAGGATAGTATACCCATATCGGCGCAGGCAAAAAAGCTTGGAAGGATCCTCAGGAAGTACGGATGCATAATCTTTGAAGATTTTATAGCACAAGCTATCCTCAATGCGAATTGGAGGAGGCTCCAGGCATGCCGGAAACCGAGACGCTCTACTTGAAAGTTAGGAAGGAGGTTAAGGAGAGGCTGGAGCGCATAGCAAGGGAGCGCGGAGCATACTTAGTCGACGTTGCGAGCGAGGCCCTCGAGAGGGGCCTAGGGCTCCAAGCCTCAACGACTACAAGCCGTAGTGCTGGGACAGCGCTGGCCGAGAGGTTCATAGGGACCTGGAAGCTTAAGACATGCAAATACTTAGCTGAGGACGGCTACTGCAGAGCATGGGAGCTACCGAGGGAGGAGGCCGAAAGGATATTCGGCGAACAGGCTAAGGAGCTGATGGAGTTAAGAACCCTTGATAAACCCCAGTACATCGGCCCCATACAGGTCGGCGTGAACAGCGTCGAGGTCTATAGCCTGAGGCCTACGCCATCCATATGCTTGCTATGTCCATTCTTCGAGAGAGTGTAGCCTTTGGGATTCAGGATTTTCTCATCCGACCCTCTACTTGTACAAATGGATAAATTTATCCATTATGAGCATATGCTTACAATTTCGATTTCCTGTTAGGATGTAGGTGTAGCTTCAAAAAAATTACCGTTCTGCTGAACCTTAGCCTTTTCGGGACAGAGGGTTTGTAAGCATCGTGGAAAGCCTAGCCAGCATGCTTTTTTGGCGCCACAAGACCTATTCGGGAAGTATTGGATAGGAATAAATTTAACGAGCCCTTAAGGTTAAGTTTGTTTCTTTATCTCCTTGAAGGGAGGACTTCAGCTAAAATTGAGTTATTGAGTTATAAAGTGATTTTCTCGTACTCTTCCAATTCTTTTAAGGACTCCCAATACTCTGAATCTAACCACTTTAAAAAGAAAGTAATGTACTCCGAACAGATTTTCGGGTCAGTAGATGGGACACGTAACACTATCCGTCTAGAATTAATGTATTTAAATGCAACTAGACGCTCAGCGAATAGTTCTCTTTCTTTTTTACCCAAATTAGTTTCTAAAGTTTTCTTCTCTATGAAGCCTGCCCTTAGTATGGGTTTTTCCACTTCAATGTAATAATCGGTGTACTCTTTATAAGGGTCTGCAAAGAGCTTAATCTTTCCCACATTTTTAAGAATAACCTCTACAGTTCCCCCCAAAGGGAGAAATCTTAATACGGTATTAATTCTCTCATCTAACCTTGTCACAGTTTCCTCTATTTTTTTAATGGGCCTCGTATGTTCTTCAATTTCACGGAGATAAGCTTCATGTTTATGTAATGTGGAAGGGATGCCTCTTAAACCAAAGTATATGGCAATTGCGATACTTAACAGACCGATTAACAATCCGTAATCAATGTCAATTCCCATTATCTACTCTCCTACTAAACCAAGCGAGTCCGTATTACCTATTTAAAATTTTTATTAATTTAATTAAGGCCGTCTACTTGTATAATGGATAAATTTATCCATTTATACATCCTGTAGCTTCTTGTGCATCTGCTTGAGCATCTCATTCAATTCTTTAACCATCTTCTCCTTCTTCTCCCCTTCAGCCCTCCTTACCTTATGGAGTAACCTTGAGAATATTTCCATAAGCATATCTTCCAGATCTGCATCGGAGACGTTGGACAGACCGATACCCCAGAGCCTCTCAGCATGTACGTATGAGTCGTATGGGCCTAAATAGCATGGCCTATTGCCATGGTATGCGAATAGGTACTTCCTATCGTTTATCGTCTTCGTCCCGAAGCTGCTTACATTCTTTCCGCACCTTGGACATCTTACCTCTTTCATGCCATCATATGATTATAACAGGTAAAATTTTACCTTTATGCATTCTCATCGTTCGCTATACTCAGGCAATAGGTGAGCAGGCTTTTGGTGGGAGGGAAGAAGTGTGCAGGAAGAGGTTAAGCTCATTCTTTTCTTTTGTTCCATAATTTAGTCGCATTTTTTGATTGACTTTAAGGCATCCTTTCTGATGGGTTCCACCAGCAAGTTGAAGTATTTATCAATCTCCTTTTCTATTTTTTTCTTGATATCGGTATCCTCAAGTTTAAGATTTAGAGGCTGAAGGTCATGCACTTTTGAAAACTCTTGGAAACAGTGGACAATTTCGTCTAGAATCCCCAGCTTGAATCCCATTCTAACCAATATCTTCATGAGCCGTGGAAAGGAGCCGGATAGTATACTTGCAAAGCCTATGAGGCGCCCTAGCCTTTCATCCATCTTTATATTAATGAGGCTAAAGGACTTTTCAACAGAGAATACCAAAGGAGGTCTTCCTGCCTTCTTTTCGATTTCATGCCTGCCCCACCTTCCCTTTTCAGTTTTCTTTGTCTGGGACCTTACCCTGTATGATGCGAGCTCATAAGGCTTCGCCAGAATTTTTACATAATTGCGGACGGCCTTCTCGGCATAGCTCTCTTTGTACAACCCGCTTTCGACTAGCATCCTAACCATTTTGTTCCTGGGAATGCCGAGCACGATAGATAACGCGATTATCGTAAAGGTCTTCATTTTTCTCTCCATGTCTTTTTTGTTTAAGATCTCCTTCTCGAACTTTTCGAATAAGTCACATAATTTCCAGAGAGCATGGTCGAATTGAAGCATTAGGTAGAGCTCAGCCGGAGTTATGCATATGCTGTTTAGATTTTCTGACAATTCGGACACCAATCGTGTCCCAAAATTTTCTTCCTTTTAATTTTTTTATTTTTTCCACGGTGATGGACGTGCGCAAAACCTGTTGGATATCGGTGAAGGTCTCGCAAACGGTTGCAAAGATTGTTAAGCTGACGGCCTCAACCATGGGCATTTCCATTAGTGAATTCGCGCGACAAGCCATCCTGGAGAAGTTGGAGCGTATGAACCTCATGGGCTCCGAAGTGAAGGCCCTCATAGCTCAGGAGACTTCATCATCAGATCCAAAGCGGAGGGCGGGCGAGCTTGAGTAGTCACGAAGGAGTAGTCGTGGAACTCACGGGCGAGGGAATTTACCTTAGGTGCGGTGATCGTAGGGTCGGGCCCTACAAAACCTATAATGAAATAAACGTAAAAGAGGTAGCGGAAAAACTAGACACGGAGCCCGTCGAGGTCTTCAAGGCCAAGCAAAGAGCCCGCTTTGCTGCTGCGAACCCGGATAGGGCCCCACCAAACAGCGACGTGGCGACCGAGGTAGCCGATACATTCACCTACGCGGGCGACCGACCCTTCTATGGCAAAATTCAGGTTATCGCCTTAGGCTCGCCGCAGAGCCGATACATGCGCCTAACCTTTCGGTGTGCAAATGCAAAGGAGGAATGCCCACCGTGTAGCCTAGTTCCCTATCTACAATTAAACTTCAACGAGCTGGATAAGGATCCCTCCGCTTTCGCCACGTACTTCGACACCAACAATCCGCGGGATGCTCTCAGGATCCTCGTCGAGCGGGGATTGGAGCCAGGCTGCCCTGCATGGTGGAAGAGCGTCGAATGTAAGTGCGAGGACGAGAGGGCAGTAACACCAGCCATAATGATCGATAGACTGGGGAATGAGGGAAAGGCTTGGTTCGTCCACAGCCAGAGGTGCGACCTCAAGAGGTGCCCTAATTGGATAATCGGGGAGGGCTGGCTGTGTAAGGGCAAGAATGGTAGGATCGGTGTTTTGATAGAGGAGTTCACGCCTGAGAGCGAGGTCGCTTCTCCACTTCCCGATGAAGTGGAGGTAGCGAAAGCCTACATCAGAAAGCTCGTCAACGAAGATGGCCTAAAGAACAGTGGCGTATGGAAGGTCGCGGAGGCGCTCAAAAGAAAGAGCCAGCTAAAAGGATCAGAGGTCGTGAAGGGCTTTGCGTCTGATCTGCTGACCGTAGCGAGCCCAGTATGGGTTAAGACACCGGAGGGCCCTGCAGAGCTTGGCGCGACAACATGTGAGCTTGGCCCCTCGACTACAGCGAAGAGCAAGCGCGTTAGGATGCTTATAGACTGGCTTGGGTGCGGTAAGTACGACACGGGCAGGAAGACGCCAGCTGGCTTGACGGCTGGCGCCGAGAAGGTCGAGGGGATGGGCTGGATAGTGAGGAAGGGCCTCCTGCCCAGTATGGACCTCAGCTTCCTTGTACTTGATAACATGCCACCGCACGCTATCGACGAGCAAATCGAGAGCCGTAGGAACGGTATCGTCTCCATTACGGCAATACGGAGCTTGGAGCTTTGGGCCCGCTGCAGGCTAAAGCTACTGAACAACCCAGCCCAGCCATTCGATGAGATGCTGTATAGGTGCACGGCCCTTAAGATGTTCGACAGCAAGCTCATCGCTAGGTTCACATTTGCCGTCTTCACGTACGGCGTTTCTACCGAGGAGCGCTACACGGATGAGATAATCGACCCGAAGCCGGAGGATGACGAGCTGCTTAAACATGCGAGGACAATACTCCGGTGGAACCTAAGCAGAGAAACAACGTACGAGGTCAGAAGGGAGCTCTGGCCTATCATCATGCGTTACGGAAAGGAGCTCGAGCTTAGATATGGCTGCGAGGACGTACCCCTGCTGCTCAGGGCCATACCGTACAAGCTAGCCTGCCTAGCCTACTCCTTTGCCCTACTCGAAGGCTACGACGAGCCTGAAGAGAGGCACGTACGCCTAGCCTACGAGTGGCTCGACTTCTGTGCCAAGGACATCCAGCTGGATGGTTATGCCGAGTGGTGGAGGAGCCAGCATGAGCTGAGCGACGTGGAATACGAAGCGTGTAAGGCCAGGATCGAGCAGGAGATACAGGCCGATATGAGAGAGCATGGAGGCGGAATGGAGGAGACCGTCTTCTTTAAGATGATAGAATACATCGCGAAGAACGAGAAGGGCCAAAGGGATGAGATAGCAGCCTATGCCAACGTTGACCCTGACACTATAACGAGGAAGGCCCGAGTCCTCAAGGGGCTAGGGCTTTTAAGAAGCGACAAAGACGGCTACCGCTTCACGGCCAAGGGAGTGAGGTTCTTCAAGAGGTGGCTCCAGGAGCTTCCATCGATCGCTCATGTCGGTCATGCCGCCACTTTAAGGGGTCAAGGGGGAATATGGGATGAATGTCCAGCTCCGCAAGGGGGTCTGAGCCCTAAAAGCGCCGACATAGCCGACATGAGCGATCGCAAACCTCAGGTTCTGGAGGGATGAAAGCGGCGATGATGGGCATAAAAACTATGCGTGATCTACTCGAGAGCGGTGTGCCACTCGAGAAGATCCATGCTGCCTGGACGAGGGCAAGCGTTAGGCATGAGAGGGCTAGGAGGGGCGGAGGGGTGTGCAGGATATGCGGCGGGAGGATACTGAGGGGAGAGGAGGTAGTTGTCAGCGATGAAGATGAGCTTGTCATCCTGTACTCCGCATTCTGGGGCCTGAGCGTCAGGGCGCACTTTCGGTGCTACGAGAAACTAAGGAGGGCTGGAATAAGCAGCATCGAGGCAGTGCAGGAGGGAGCCCCTAGCGTTCAGCAGCTCTCCCCTCCTGCAAATGCGCAGAAAATCCAGAGCATACGCACAGGAGGCTAAAGATATAATGACGAAAACAAGAAAAAGCAGACCAAGAGCCATAGACGCTGAGAAGAGCGGCGTTGAGGCCAAGCTTCAAGAGGTGCTCAGGGAGCTCCAGCAGAAGACGAGGTTGGGGTACGAGTTGGAGAAGGTGGTCTGGCTTCCAGGAAGGAAGGTGCTTAACCCTGAAGGCAGGCCTTTGGCCGCTGAGGTTAAGGGCAACACGGTATTCGTCTACGACGAACATGACCCTGTCTTTACGCTTAAGCACGAATTTTTCGAGTTTTTGCTTAACCAGGATAAGATGCCTTTGCTCGACCTTTTAGCTAGGCTTTTAGCCCAAATCGTGTATGAGCAATATAAGAGGAGTGAAAGGTTGGCCGACGTTTTAGCTAAGCATTTTTAGGCCTCCTGACGATGTATTTCCCGTTGTTTATCTGGGCCTGGAACTCCCAGCCCGCGTTCAGGTAGCTTTCCAAATCAGCCTCTGAAACTATCCTGCTCTCGTATTGGCAGTCGTCTACGGCCGAGTTTTCCCTAAGCCTTAGCGCCTGGGATATGAACCTTTTGATCTCAGCCTGTATGGCTGAGATCTCCTCATCGACACCCATGCCTTCGCGCTCTATCCTTATCCTGGCCGGGTCTATTCCGAAGCTCTCGGCAAGCCGCCGTATTGCCTCGAGCCCAGCCTGTCTCTTAACCTCGTCGATGCTCAGCGGTTGTGTGAGAACCATAAGTTTAGGCGCTACCTTAAGGTAATCCGCGGCCCTCTCCTCTCTAGTTTTTCGGTAGTACGTGATCATGTACGCCTCATGCCCGGCTAGCGCATGCGCTGCTATCTCTCCAAGCGTATCTGCAACCTTTGTGAAGCCGAATTTTCTGAAGCTGTAGATGTGGATTTTGTAGCGTGGAGCCTTTCCCCTTAGCTCTATCCTCTCGTTCAGATCCGCTAGAGCGGGGCTTCTCATGAGCTCCCTCCATGCCTTCTCCATGGCGGCCTCTGCCTTGTATAGTTGGGATTGAAACTGTAGCTCGTCCTTTGGGTTTACCTCCTTACCCAGGAAGATGAAGTCCTCTTTTCCATGGATATTATGCTTCAGCATATAGCCCCTTAGAAACTCGAATGTTTCGTCCGTGAAGAACGTTTCCCTCTCCATATCGTTTTTTGCTAGGTATGCCGGTATCGTGACGGACTTGGGTATAGAGTCGAAGTTGAAATGCTTTACCTGCAACCCGAGTAGCTCTATCGGCCTAGCCAGCGTATCCTTGCAGAGCATTAAGAGAAGCCTAAGGCGCTCATTTTTACAGTTTAAAAGTATCCTCCTGACCTGCGCGGCGTCCAGGCCAGAATCTAGGGGTCTTTGGACCTTAGGCAGGGAAACCCTCTCCCGCAGCTCCTCGTTCTTGATCTGGACGCCGTAGTGCCTAAGGATTTTTTTAGCCCAGTACACATAATCCTTGATCGTTTTCGGTTTTAGAGACTGGGAGTCCAGGTAGCTAACATAATCGTCGAGAAAACTATATATATCACCGCCAGACTTTAGCAGCCTTATTTGCTCATCGAACGTAAGCCCTTTAGACTCGACGTACTCCCTAAGCTTAGCCTCGCCGACCTCGAGCATCTCAACGCTCTTTAGGCTGTGGCTCTTACGCCAAACCTTGGCCTTTAAACCGTCCAAAGCAGCCCCAAAAGGTTATGAAGGGAAGTCTAATATAACTTTTTTATCACAAAAGACCGGACTATACTACCAGGGCTCATTAAGAGGTCCTCTCCACTAATTTATCAATCTTTTTCCTATACCTTCTGAATTCCTCTTAAAACGTTTATTTACTCTCCTGCGCTCTGACTCTATTCATGGACGTGCTGGAAATAATTAAAGGCAGAAGGTCCGTACGAAGCTTTTCGGATAAGGCGATACCTAAAGAATCCCTCTATGCCATCTTGGAGGCCGGGATATGGGCGCCTTCCGGAAGCAACATCCAACCTTGGGAGTTTATACTCGTAGACGACCCGGGCCTAATCAAGAAGGTCAAGCTCGTTTCGCCAGGCCTGTACGGCCTTCCGAAGGCCCTAATAGTCTTGTGCTTTAACAAGAAGAGGAGTGAAAAGGCTGGAAGGATAGGGCCTAGCTTGGCAGTTATGGACATATCCATGGCCGCTCAAAACATGATGCTGATGGCCTATTCTCTTGGAATCGGTTCGTGCCCAATAGCATCGTTCAACAAGATAGCGTTAAAAGAATTGCTTAGCATACCCGAAGAGGTTGAGCCCGTCCTTATGGTTAGTTTAGGGTACCCTTCCAGATGGCCGGAGCCGCCGCATAGAAGACCAATAGAGGAGGTGGTGCATCTAAATGTCTATGGCCAAAATCTCAGAAGATGAACACTTTCAACTGTTGGCTTTTCTGCTAACGAGCGCCCGAGGCTGCGTAGATGAGCCGGCGATCTACGGACCTCTAAGGCTTATCGATGCTGCTGAGAGGTTAATCAACATCATCGAGGGTAAGCACCAGAGGAAGGTCGTGGAGCTTGAGGAGATTAGGGAGCTTATACAGAAAGCCAGGGACTACGTCGTAACGAACGAAGAAGAATTCATCAAGGCTCTAGATCAGCTAACGTTGAAAATATCAAGGATCATCAAGCGGGACGTTATAACCTTCGGCCCCACGAACTCTCAATATACAAAAAATGGAAAATAAACCGTTTGCTCCTAAGCCCTCATCTTTAGCTTTTTGTGTCCGCAACAGGGACCTACCTTTGTCTGGAGAGCCCACGCTACCAAAGCCGCTACGTATCCCGGGATTTTTCAAGGACGCTAACCCGGTCCCTCAGGTTGCTCACCGCCCTATACAACCACTTAGCCTTCCTACCTCTACCCTTCCTGCTTCCCATAACCCTCTCGAGCAAGCCGAGGGATACTAGGTGCTCTAAGGCTGGCCTAACCTGCTTGAAGTCCTTCGGTGCCCAGCCCCTCCTGAGAAGCTCCGATGCAACCTCACCAGCCGTCCTCCACTCGTCCAGGAAGCCGTCCAAGGCCAGGAGGATTATCCTACCGTGGATCTCGTCCTCGCCTATCCTCACGTATACCGGTCTCCTTTCTAGGATGACCTTTGGTACCTCGACGGAGACCTTAACCTCCGGTACATGCTTTAGGATCGTGCTTAGGGCGAGCTCTAGGGCCTCGATCCTATGCTTGAGATCCTCCAACGAGGACATTACGTATTAAGAGCGACCATCCATGTTTAATTCTTTGAGACCTCGTCGAAAGTAGAGCGTACGTTGTGCTGCTTCCCCGACAAAAGTTTAATAATAAACCTTCATGGTAGAAGGCCGAGTTGGTTGATAGATCTGGCGATGTCGTCTTCAGAAACGTCATACTCCTCGGAATCGTTAGCCTCCTTCAGGATATAAGCAGCGAGATGATACACCCGCTACTGCCCCTCTTCCTCGTCGGAATGGGCGCCGGGAGCGTTATAGTCGGCTTGATCGGCGGCCTAGGGGACATGCTGAATAGCTTAGGGAACCTTCTCTCCGGTGTCTATTCAGACATTTTAGGAAAAAAGAAGCCCTTGGCTTTCCTCGGGTATGTAGCATCAGCCATATCCAAGGTTTTGCTCGTAGCGGCCTCTGCATGGGAGCACGTTCTGGTTTACAGGGTTATCGACAGGGCTGGGAAGGGGATAAGGACCTCTCCTAGGGACGCCCTTCTGTCGGCTTCTGTGTCCCCGAGGAAGGTGGGCTGGGGCTTCGGGCTCCACAGGGCCATGGATACATCAGGAGCGGTACTGGGCTCAGCCTTGGCGTTTGTTGCTGCGTCGATTTTCATGATGCCCTACAACTACATCTTCCTAATAGCTGCCATCTTGGCATTCCTGGCGCTCATACCTTTTTCAGCGATCGTTGAAAGGCCTACGCAAACAAAAACCAACAGGATGAGCTTTCATCTGAGGGGCCTGCCATACGGCCTTAAAGCATTCATACTCATATCTACTTTATTCACGCTATCGAACTTCAGTTACATGTTCTTCATACTCAAGGCAGCCAAAGGTGTTGAGGCGGGCGTGCTGCCCTTGATCCTCTACATGCTGTTCAACGTTTCTTACGCCGTATCCGCGTTTCCTTTTGGAATCCTTTCGGACAAGCTAGGCAGGATCCCAGTCCTCTTCCTAGGCTATATCCTCTTCAGCCTAACATGCTTAGGTTTCTCGACGTTGGAGGGTAACGTATGGCCCTTCATCCTTTTTGCCGCCTACGGGATATCCTACGCGCTTTTTGACGGAAACCAGAGAGCCATGGTATCGGACCTCTCACCCGAAGGCTCAAGGGGCGCCGCGTTCGGGACCTTCCATGCGCTGACGAGCGTTGCCGCGCTCCTGTCCAGCACGATCGCAGGATTGTTGTGGGAGGCCTTCGGTACGCATGCACCGTTTCTCTACGGAGCCATCCTTTCTTCGATATCGGCCGTAGCGTTGTTGAGCTTAGGGCTTAAGCTGCGTAAGGTCCTCTAGACCTCATACTTCATCCCTAGCGAAGGGGCCACGGCGTCTAACGAGCACTCACTCCTGGCCCACTCGGCTAGGACCTCGCAGCTATCGGCATCGCCGTGGACCATGAAGACCTTTGTTCCAGGGTTAAAGGACCTTAGGAAGGAGTGGAGCTCCTTTTGGCCTGCATGGCTCGAGAACAGAAAGTGCTCGACCCTGGCCTTGACGGGCTTCTCCTTACCGTCAACCATCAACTTCCTTTCCGATATCAGCGAGGCCCCAGGCGTTCCCGGTATCTGGTAGCTGACCAAGAATATCGCTGAGGACTCGTCGTCTGCTATTTGCTGAGCGTAGTAGGCAGCAGGCCCACCTTTCAGCATGCCGGCCGGACAGACTATAACGCCAGGGTGCTCCAGCACCCTCTTCCTCTCCCTCCTGCCGCTCACGAAGTTAACCCTTCTGCTAGCTTTGTAGAGAAGATCGTAGTCTGCGATGAACTCCCTGTTTCTTAGGTATAGGTCTAACAGCTTGACGGCCATACCGTCTGTAGATAACGTATGCTTAAAGTTGTGAGCTGTAAGGATGCATAGGATTTCCTGAGACCGGCCTACGGAGAATGCCGGTACTAGAACTATGCCACCACCCTCGACTACTTTGTTGCACTCCTCTACGAAACGCTTCTCGAGCTCGTACCTGTCTGCGTGCACCTCCTTAGCGTACGTGGACTCTGTGATTAAAACGTCCACATCCGTCTGGCTAGTGTCGGCACCGTTGAGCAGCCTAGTTTTTACGGGGTTGATATCCCCAGTAAAGAGAAGGCGCTTGTCAGAATTTATCAGGACTTGGGCGCTCCCCGGTATGTGGCCAGCGTCCAACAACTCTATCTCGACGTCCTTAACCCTTATCGGCTCCCTGTAGTAAACCCTCCTTGCCCTCTCCAACATGTATTCCACCTCCAGGTACTCATACGGGACGTAGTAGCCAGATAGCCTGAGAAAGTCTTCGAGGAGGATCTCGCAAGTTTCAAGGGACATGCTCGTGGAATAAAGCCTCGGCCCCTCATCCATGTACAGCAGGGGGGCGGCTCCGGAATGGTCCAAGTGTGCGTGCGTGATTATGACGGCATCTAAGTCCTTGGGTGCGACGTGGGCAGGAAACTCCGGCTCGTCGTTAGGTTTGATACCGTAATCCACCAGAATCCTTGCTCCGCCAGCCTTTATGAGTATTGCTGATTTGCCTACTTCGCCCACGGAGCCTAGAAAAGTTATTTCCATGACGGACACCGTTCTTTAGAGAGGCCGTGTGCCATGATGGGCAACCTTAATCTTTAAGGTTTTTTGCTTTAACGCAACTCATAAATCTTTCTCGATGTATAGAGCCCTGGGGTTTGAGCCATGGAGGTTATGGATGCCATAAGGACAAACCTGGCTGTAAGAGAGTTTAGGCCGGAGAAAGTCCCTCCCGACGTAATACTGAAGATTCTGGAGGCAGGACGCCTTGCGCATAGCTCCAAGAACACGCAACCCTGGCGTTTCATACTCGTTGACGATAAAGAAAAGTTGTCTTTGTTGAGTAAAACAACACCAACTGGCGGACACATAGCGAACGCGGCGTTTGCCGTTGCGTTGTTCACGGAGAAAGCAAAGCTTCCTGAGGTCGATGGTGCCAGAGCCATGGAGGATATGATGCTGGCAGCATGGTCTCTTGGGGTCGGATCTTGCTGGGTAACAAACTTCGACGAGGAAAGGGTAAAGCAGATACTCAAAGTCCCAAAAGAGTGGAAGCTGATAACCGTAGCACCTTTTGGGTATCCGGCAAAGCCCGCAAGGAAAGGAAAGAAGAATAGAAAGAAGCTCGAGGAGATTGCCTACTATAACGTTTACGGGAACCCGATTAGCAGCATCATAAGCTAGCCTAGATGCTTGTCAAACCACGGTCACCCTTATCCCTTTTTCTTCCAGCCTAGACTTGGTGAGCATGACCAACTCCCTCAACGACTGTTTTCGAACGTCCAAGAGGATGACGTGCTCGTAACCGTGCTCCACCACGTACCTTACGGTCGCATCGACTATGTCGTCTTTGGCATCCGTCAGCAAGGAAACGGTAAAATTCGTCTGTGAAAACGGATAGACGAACTTGAGCTCTGCCGGTACTACGCCGTAAGGGTTTAGAAAGAAACCATAGGACGTTTTTTCAACGACCTCGGGGAACTTCTGCTTAACTGTACGCTCGGCAGCCTCTACGCTTCCGTACTCCCCACCGACTTGCGGTATTAAAACTATCGTATCAGATTTTTTCACGGGAACGTACTCCACCAACTTATTCCTAACCCTGTTTACTTCCGGTCTAAGCAGGCTAAACCTGTCAAAGAGGTTCATCCCCCTCCGCTTTGATACTGGCGTGTGCAGCTCCATCAACCCTATAAGCTTCTTATCAGAAAGCATGGCCCTAAAGGCGGCATAAAGCCTGGGATGGGATCTGGCCCTAATCTCAAGGAGCTCCATCAACCTCCCGTCCTTAATCGCTTGCTTTGTCTCTTTGACCTCACGAAAGCAAACGCTTAGATTATGGAGCGACAGAAGCTTAACCCTCTCCTCCTCGGGTAATGACCTTAGCTCCTCAGGGGTGTATTTTGAGCAAACCTCGCACTCGCATGGAAAGTAATCAAGCATGGAGAGCCTCAGCGTCCCCGAGCTACTCATGTACCTTCCATCCTTTGCATAAAGGTAGTAGCTGGCAGAGTCAAAAGTGTCGCAGCCCATTGCAACGGCAAAAGGTATGAGCATGGGATGGCCCGCACCGAATAGGTGGAGAGGCTTCTCGGAAGGGATTATCCGCTTCACGGTCGCTATCATCCTAAACAGCTTAGTGAACATATAGCTCTCCATGAGGGGTGTAGGGCTCCCTAGAGCGAAAAAGTCGAAGGGCATCTCCGTCAGCCTCGAGACACAGTACTCTAACAGTTGGGTGTGCGTACCCCCCTGTATCGGCGCCGCCCAGAGAGCCTTCCTTCCGTTGGCCAGTACTTCGAGGGTCTCCTTAACGTTCGCCAGCGTCCTCTCTACAGTCTCTTTGGCCCTTTCGTAGTTTACTAAGCCCGTCGGCACGTCAAGCGGTACGGCCATATCTGTACCTATCGTCTCTTGGAACGCAGCAATCTCCTTGGGAGAGACCGCTACGTCGCCGTACTCGAGCATCTGGTACCCGCCGGAATCAGTCATCACTATACCATCAAACGATACTATGCCGTGCACGCCCTTTTGTACGGCGTCGTTCCTGAGCCTCCTGTAAATTATGTAGGCGTTCGTTATTACCGCCCTGCACCCGAACTTCTTTGAAATATCGCTTGCAGGGATTGTCTGGTTCACAGGGTTTATTACAGGAAGGAACGCGGGCGTTTCGAACTTTCCGGACTTTGTCTCTATCCTGCCTATCCTTCCGAGAAGGTCTTTAGCAGTGACCTCGAACATCCGACGACCAACCTTTACCGAGCATTTTAATCACGCTTTCTATTTTATGTATTGGGTACCCATGCCCTCGTTACGAAAAGCTAAAATAGTGGATGCTAAGAATAAATATGCATGTCATCCAAATCAAAGGAAGAATTGATCAAGATGCTTAACAAGGCTCTTGAGCTGGAACATGCCGCCTACGTCCAATACTTAAGCCATGCAGAAATCGTAGACGGTCTGAACTGTGAGCCCATAATAGAAAGGTTGAAGGAGATAGCTAGCGACGAGGCTAAGCACCAGGAGAAGTTTAGGACGCTCATAGGCGATTACCTCGGCGGAGTCCCCTCCACAGGGATAGCTGAGACGAAGCCCGCCAAGACAGTACAGGAAATCCTGGAAGTTAATTTGAAGGACGAGAAGGATGCGGTTGACTATTATACCGAGATACTCAAGAAGATCGTACAAGAAAAGGACAACCTGCGCTACGAGTATTTTAAGTTGGAGCATGAGGTCAGGCAGATCATAATGGATGAGCAAGAACACATAGCTGAGATAAAAAGGCTCCTGGCTTTGAAATAGGTTAAAACATTATACACCTACTACTTTTTTAAATTTTTATACTGGTTAAAAATAATGTTGGAGCAGCTTCCATGGTGAGAGGTGGATTGGTTCCGAATAGGTGAGGGACTTCCGCCTGGCGAAGGCAACTAAGCCCTCGCACCTATCCACTAACGCTGAGCAGAGGTTGCTTCTACTCTCCAAGATCAACAGGATACTAAGTTCCATCGGTGTGCGTAAGCACTTTATCGACGCAGAGTGGGCTAGCACAGACCCGATGCCCTCTGACCTCCAACCCATTCTAGAGGAGCAACGGAACGTTACCCTGGTGGCCACGATATCCGTGAGGCGCTCCGACGCAGAGAGGAGGGTTAACGAGTTTGTCCGGATTGTCCAAAGCTACACAAACTTGCAACCGTGCCTTGTACCCGGGAACCCAGCATACTTATCCCAGCATGAACTGTGCAAGAACCCAATAAGGCTAATCGAGGCGTACGCCAGGGCCATCAGGCGTGTGTACGATGGTACGATGTACCTGGGCTGCGAGAATATTGAGAGAGCGTCTGCCCGAATAGCCGGGCTCTTCAACATGACGTTGTTCCACGTGTACAGGAGGAGCATGCTCGAGGCTTTCCTCTCGCTCCCTAGCGAGGGTGGCACGGCGATCTATACGCCTGTCGTCGTGGACGCCATTAACGATATGGTTAAATCCTACGTCGCTAGGAGGGGGATGGTTAACGATCCTGGGGATTGTCTCCCGAAGCACGTAATCGACGAGTACGTCCTTTCTTTATCGGATGAGGGCTTCCGTGTCCTGGATTATCTTAGGAGACGGCGCGCCCTGCTGGTCGTTCAACCGTTTACCGATTCCACGTTAGCTATACGAAAAATTTTCATAAAGATCAGAAGGTTAGCTAACGAAGAAGGGGTCACTTAGGGAAGAGGTTCTTGCACAGGTTGCAGCCCTTGCCCAAAGAATGGACAGCATCTGAATGGATGGGGCATAAATCACCACGGGACCTGAGCAGCATGCACGTCCTGCATAAGAGCCCGATCGCGTCGGGCGTCGATGCCTTCCCGCTTGCAATGGACCTCGCTAACTCCCTCACCATCTCTTTGACTTTAGGGTCGTCCTCTATATGAGCGAGCCCCCTCCTTGTCGTAACACCCCTTTTACCAGAGAGGTAGTAGCTTATGGCCGCCTGCGTGATTCCGAGCTTCCTTGCGGACTCCTCTTGCTTCATCCCGTACTTTTCGCAAAGCTCCTTGGCTACCATGGCCCTCAGAACGGGTAAGAAATGCTTGACCATTATCTCACAAACAGGCTTCAAGCTTTAACACCGTGGCTGTAGGTACGCATTATGTGAGCTTCCCATGGCTGTAAGCCCGTCGGCCTTCCGCCCGTTGACTTCCGGCTTATTCTCCGGCCTAACGCCTCTAGACGGTCATGGGCTTTGCGCTGGCTTTCATTATACGGCATCTAAGCTCCAACGCCCCCTTCGCTTTACTGGATGCTTTTCACCAAACACATGCCCCCGGGCTGACGACAAAAAGCTGGAGGGAAAATATAAGCGTTCGCTTTTAGACGCTGGAGCGTGCTGGATTTTCAGCTAACGTTGCCAAACGATACTAGAGCTTGAGTTATCTTCCAAAAATAAAAATATGCCGGGTAGCCGTTTACATCATGTTCAAGCATGCAATAGCATCCCTATCGTTCTCGTATCCACGCTACACCTTACTAACCCATGCCCATTCGCTGCCAACCTTCCACCACATATCTTTCCCTTTGGATTATTCGAGTAGTCCCGGCGCCTTTTCCAATCCACGTATGCGCCCCTCATAAGCTTGGCATATGACGTTACCCTCTTTTTGACGGCATAGTCTATGCAGAAGTTAACATGTCCCTGAAGTCCTCTAGGAGCTTCCTAGCTTCGCCATTCGTATAGCGACTGAACGGGATATTGGTGACGCTTCTACAGTAGAGTATACTCTGAACTTTTATGAGGAGTTAACTGTTCAGAAATTGCTGTCGAGCCCTGTTTGCTAAATGGAAGTCAAGGTTAAAGTAACCAAAGCATATTACCTTTCTCTTCGGCACACTACAAGGCCGCGCCCAAAGGCCGGAGACGTTTTCGCCCAGGCGGCGTGACGTTCCTAGGCCACTCGAGCTTTTGGGAGTGGCAGGCTGAGGGCGTCCGGCCAAAGCCTCCGCCCGTACACCTCCACCCCATCAAGCCCGTCTTCTACGGGGGCTCTCGTCCGGAGCACGAGCCTGTTGCCAGGCCCTAAGCTCCGGATTGGCTGCCTATTTTCGGGAGCGGCTTCGGGCTTAGATGCTTTCAGCCCTTATCCGCAGGGGCGCAGCTGCCCGGCTCTGCCCTGTAGGACAACCGGTAAACCGTTGGCCCCGGCGCTCCGTTCCTCTCGTACTGGGAGCACCTTCCCCTCAGGCAGCCAGCACCCCCAGCAGGTAAAATCCGATCTGTCTCACGACGGTCTAAACCCAGCTCACGTTCCCCTTTAATCGGCGAACAGCCGCACCCTTGGCCGCTGCTGCACGGCCAGGATGGGAAGAGCCGACATCGAGGTACCAAGCCGCGGGGTCGATGGGAACTCTCGCCCGCGACGAGCCTGTTTTAGGGCTGCGCCAAGGCGCCCTTACCTGCCAACCTTGCCCTCTTAACCGGGTGTCTGAATCCTATCTTTTTCGCAAATAAAACTAAATTATCCTTACCATAAATCGGAAGTCCGTAAACGTTTCTCGACCTAGTTATTTTGCCGCAAGTTATGCCGGCTTTCTCTAACAACCTCTTAACCAACTTAAGTTTATTTTCATCCTTATTCCAGAGAGTTATTCTAGCTAAGTTTTTGTGAACCGCTCCTTCACTATCAAACATCGCTTGGACGTAACCTAAGGTCCTCCTATCGTCAAGGTCTGTCTTCGTTAGTTGTACATACAAATGCTTTTTCGCCTTTTGAAGCATCGTATAAAGCTTCTTCGAATAGACCGCCACTTTGTAATATTACTGAGGTGTTGAATCCATTCTTATTTAATCTCATCTTAATCTCATCAGTATCTCATTGGACAGCCAAGCCTCATTCTTTTGATAAAATTCTATGAGGTATTCTCCCTTACTTTTCCGCATGCCAAGATATCCATCCTCCAATGCTCCCACCAAGAAATATATGTCGTCGGAAAGATCCATAGTAATCTTAACTTTTTTGTAGACACCCGGTTAAAAGGGTTTTGGCAGGAATCGGGCGATGCGCGCAGTATCCCTGGGGTAAGTTTTCTGTCACCTCCAACCCCCATCGGTGGGAGTTGAAGGATCGCTAGGCCCGGCTTTCGCCTCTGGACCCCTTGCGTTCAAGGGTCCAGTCAGGCCGGCTTTTGCCCTTACACTTAACGGCGGGTTTCTGTCCCGCCTAAGCCGACCTTTGGGCCCCCTCGATATCTTTTCAAGGGGGTGCCGCCCCAGCCGAACTGCCCACCTGCCGTTGTCCCAGGGCCTCGGCCCCGGTCAGGGATGCAGCCAAAGGCAGGCGGTGTTACATCGGCGCCTCCCCCAACTCCCGGAGGAGTTGGGATCTACGGCTCCCGCCTACGCTCTGTGCCTCCGACCGCATCCCAGCAGCAGGCTGCAGTAAACCTCCACAGGGTCTTCTTTCCCCGCTGGGGGCTCGTGGACTGTTCGCCCACGTTACGTGGGTTCACCGGGCTCCGGGTGGGGACAGTGGGGCCCTCGTTGATCCATTCATGCACGTCGGAACTTACCCGACAAGGCATTTGGCTACCTTTCTCCCGGGCCTTGCCCACCCCCATGATTATCCGAGAGAGGAATTAGGGAAAGAGTATCTTTAAGAGACCTTTTACGAGTGGATTTCGAGTTAAGTTCTGATAATTTGTAAGCCATTATCACTAGTTCTCTAATATCCTTGCAGGTTAAGGAGTATTTCTTTCTAGCTAGCTTAAAAACTACTTCTCGAAACAAACCGTATACAGATTTTTAGATATTAATTTAAGTTCGTTTAGGGCCGGAATCAATCTTTGAGAGAGATCATCTAAACGGTCCACAACGAGCATCCATAGATGTGTTTGACCGGGTTTTCGTATTATCCTGCCGCAACCAAGGACCCTCTGAGCAATTTCTAACGGTTTTCTGCTCATTTGTGTTATACTGAAAACTGGATCGACGCGAACCTTGCAACGTAAATTGTTTTGAACCTTTACGCTTACTGAAAAGCTGGCTTCGGCGTCAATTAAACCACTTACGTAGCCTTTCTCAAGCTCGCCAGTCATAGCTAACGATCGATCACCTTTATTTAAAATATGTCTCTAAGGGGTGGGGAGGTCCCGTTAAGAGAGTCAGAGTTACTCCCGGCGTTTAGGGGCCCTTAGCCCGGTTGGACCCGGGTTTCAGGTACCCCCACTGGCCAGGATTCAGAAGCCGTTCAAAACCTTTCGGTCTTGCGGCTTCCTATGTTTTTTAACCGGACAAGCGCACCTTTAGCCTACAAGAAGGGATTAACTCTAGAAATTTTTTCACAGATCTTTTACAGTATATTTGTAATCCATAAATCGACCCAAATCTGTAGATGTGAGGATTTTGAATGCTTAAGTTTATCAACCTCTGCTTTACTATCTTAAGAAGTTCAAGGTTTTGATTGTATATTACAATCCTGTCCGTTTTCGTGCCTTCAGCGTCGAAGAAGCCTGCGATAAACTGCGTTGCATCTTTATCCGAAAGAGTACTGAAGTATTCTGCTATCCTTCTGGAGATGCTACGAATTGCCATGTACAATTCTTTTGAGTACGTTAAGACACGCCACTTCAAAGTGCGGTCAGCTTTTGCGTAATAGCTATAAAAGTATACTTTGAGGCCCATCTTTTTAAGCCTTGGAATAACCTCGCTTTCTAGAATGCCCTTATTTTTGTCTTTTTGGTCTATCCAAACGCAGTATGCACCGTGTTTGGTTTTATATGTAACTCCATCTCCAAAGAAGATACCGACAATGTATGGGTCGATGTACACCTCATAAACTTTCTATAGATATAATATTTAAAGATTTGGCCGGTGCCTTTGTCCGTTTATTAAACAGTCGGGACCCCCTGGTCACTGCGACCTGCGGCCCCAGTGTCTCCACCAGGGCCGCAGGCACCCCTTCTACCAAAGGTACGGGGCCAATTTGCCGAGTTCCCTCACCCCGGAGTGACCCGATACGCCTTAGGCTTCTCACCTAGGGGCACCTGTGTCGGTTCTTGGCACGGTCTCCGGGAATCCTTCCCAGCCCCCTTTTCACGGGCTCCAGGGATCAGCCGAACCGCCCATACGGGCGGCCATTCCCGCTTTCACCTGGTTCTCGCCTTTACGGCACTCCCCAGGCTTATACGGTTAGACCGGGCTACGGCCCGGCTCGGCCTACCCCGAAGCGTCGGAGGCTGGGCTTGCGTCGCCGCACGTATCCCGGAGGCACCGGAATCTTAACCGGTTTCCCTTTCGGCCTACCCGGTTAAGGTCGGCCTTAGGACCGGCTTACTCCTGGCTGACGACGCATTGCCAGGAGACCCTTGCCCCTTCGGCGGAGGGGA
The DNA here is from genome assembly GCA_003056285.1 of Candidatus Terraquivivens tikiterensis. Classification (GTDB taxonomy): domain Archaea; phylum Thermoproteota; class Nitrososphaeria_A; order Caldarchaeales; family Wolframiiraptoraceae; genus Terraquivivens; species Terraquivivens tikiterensis. Next base: position 46,626 of record NDWU01000006.1, on the reverse strand, counting down.
TTCTCACCCCTCTTCGCTGTTACTACCACCGGGATCTACATTGACGGTCGGTCCACCGGACCTCACGGCCCGGCTTCTGCCCAACCGTCACGCCCTCCTACCTCCACCAAGCACACGCTTGGTGGACCAGGGTTTCGGCGGCCCGCTTAGACCCGTCAATTTTCGGGGCCCCCAGCCTCGGCGGGTAAGCTGTTACGCACTTCTTAGCCGATGGCTGCTTCTAAGCCTACGGCCCCGCTGTCTTAGGCTGGAGACGCCCTTTGGTTTGTCACTTAGCGGGCACTTAGGGGCCTTAACCCTAGGTCTGGGTTGTTCCCCTCTCGGCATGGGAGCTTACCCCCCATGCCCCACTCCCCGGGTCTACGGCGCCCAGGTATTCGGAGTTCGAAAGGAAGGCGGGCCCTTTCGAGCCCTTACCCCCCTATCGGTGCTCTACCCCCTGGGCTACCTCGCCGGAGGCTGAGCTGCGACTCACTTCGGAGGGAACTAGCTATCACCGGGCTAGATTGGTTTTTCGCCCCTAGCCCCGGGTCAGAGGACCGAATTGCACGTCAAGACCCCTTCGGGCCTCGACCGGGCTTTCGCCCGGCTTCACCCTACCCAGGGCTAGATCGCCCGGTTTCTAGTCTCATGGCCATGACTCCAGGCCCTTTCGGACCCCGCCCCTCACCAGGGAAAACCCTGGTTGCGGGCATGTCGGTTTCCCCACGCCTACGCGCCTTGGTGAGCGCTTAAGCTCGCCATGGCCATGAACTCCCCGGCCCGTGTTTCAAGACGGAGCGTGCGACCCTGGTATCCACCCTCGGCTCCCAGAAGGAAGCCTTCGGGTGGATTGCCCTTTCAGGCCGCACTCGTCTGTTACCAGCCGGTTTCAAGCGCTTTTCACACCCCTCCCGGGGTTCTTTTCAACTTTCCCTCACGGTACTGGTGCGCTATCGGTCTTGGGACGTATTTAGCCTTGGAAGCCGATGGCTCCCAACTTCCCGCACCATATCCGAGGTACGGTACTCTGGATACCGGTCCTTCCCTTAGCCCGCCTTCGCCTACGGGGCTTTCACCCTCTATGGCGGACCTTTCCAGGTCGCTTCGGCTCTGCGGGCTAAGCGGGCGACCGGTCCATAACCCTACATCTCCCTACGGTCACCCGTAGGGATTCGGTTTGGGCTGTTCCCCTTTCACTCGCCGTTACTCAGGGAATCCCATTTTGGTTTCTTTTCCTCCCCCTACTTGGATGTTTCCGTTCGGGGGGTTCCCGTACCGCATAACGCGGTACGCAGCCAGCCGCTTGCGCGACCGGCTGCAGGAAATCCCATTAGGGCATCCCCGGATCGACGCCTGCATGCGGCTACCCGGGGCTTATCGCAGCTTGCCACGCCCTTCGTCGGCGCCCAAGCCGAGTTATCCACCGGCTGGCGTACCCTGGCCTAGGCGTTCCACGCCGCCCAGCTGGCGACGTCTCCAGGCCTTTGAGCGCGGTCACAGTAAGCTTCACTTACTCCCGCATCGAGCAAACCGGTCCAAGACCGGCAGCTTTCATACAACGCTTTGGCAATCATTCAATTCTTGATGGTCATTAATAAGGCTTTTTGGTTATTGGAAACAAGATATTTTAACTAGGTATTGCATTCCTTCACGAAGCATTTAGCTGGCTTTATAAAGCTTCACTAGCGGCCGGGAAAAGCCTAATTAGCGATTCTAGCTTCGATTTAACGGGGCGAGTGGCTGGGCGGGTCTCGGGGAGCTCCTGCGGAAGTTCCTCCCCCGAGCGGGGGCGCGCGACGCCGCGAGGCGTAGGGGGAGACCCCTGGCAACGCACCAGAAACGATATCCCCCGATGTCGATGAGCTTGATGCGGCCAGAAGCCGCTGACGAGGCATCGGGAGCGAGTGGAACGGGCGGCCCGCGCGGGAAAGGCAGACGAGGCCTTTGAGTTGCCCCCACGAGGCCTCGGTGCCGATTAGACAAATCCCGCCTAAAACAGAAGGAGGACTACGGGCCACACGCCCCAACCTTGTTAGGAATAAATATATCGGATCTTCAAACACGTCATATCGTCTTTCGGCCTGTAGCCAGGCCGAAGAGATATTTAACGGATTCCAGGCGGTTCTGGGAATTTCGCAGTGGCCGCTAACGAACCGCTGCCTACTTGACTAGGTGCCTCACGAAGAACTGAGCTAGGGTCCATTAGCTTTAATATAAACCGTCGATGTGAGGAAAATCTTCATACCCAAACCAGATCAAACGAGCCAACATCCAGGGTCTGTTTCCATGAAATCACCCGTCGATTCGTAGGCCCTTCCGCGACATCCCGCGCATACGTCTCTAAACCTGCATTCACCGCACCTTCCTTTGAGCGACCTCCTATCCCTAAGTTTTTCTAGAACAGACGATTCCTCCCAAATCTCCACGATGCTTTTCTGCCTAACGTTCCCGAGCTTAACTTGAAGGAGCATGCATGGAATAACGTCACCGTTCGGAAGTACGGTAACGTAGCCGTTTGGCATGCCAGCCGCGCATCCCCTATCGTAGTATGGTATCCTCTTAAGGAGCCCGGACGGAAAATGTTTAGGCGCGATGTTTCTCTCCTTTAGTACAAGCGTGTACATAGGGCACCCAGGCACCCTTATTATTATCGGGCAATCCCTTTGCGCCTCGGCAAGCCATTCCATAACTTCCCTCCTTTCCGTCCTATCCAGAACCTGTTCTGGGCACCTCATCTTAACCCTCGGAACCTCGACTAGGTCGAAGAACTCTGCAGCTATCGCGCCATTCGCTACAGCTAGGTTTAACATCTCAGGAATTTCTCTCAGCGTATTTTTTCTTATGACCATCCCAAACTGGAACGGCATCCCTGCCTCCCTACACGCTTTAACACCGTCCATCGCTTTCTTGAAGGAGCCTACTTCTCCCCTAAACTCGTCGTGCGTCTCAGGCCTCGAGCCGTCGATGGATATCTGCACGCACTCTATTCCAGCCTCCAGCATCTTCTTAACGGTCTCCGTGTCCAGGAGCGTTCCGTTGGTTCCCACGACCGTCTTTAGGCCCATCCTGGAGGCGTGCTTTGCGATGTCAAGAAAGTCTTCCCTGCAGAGTGGTTCGCCACCGTCAAATATTAAGAGCTTTATACCCCAGTTGGCCAAATCCTCGATTAATCTTTTGGCCTCAGTAATGGATAGCTCGTCAGGTGACCGTTCTTCTGCAGAGTCGCTGTAGCAATGCTTACATTTCAGATTACATTTCTTCGTAACAGCATAGGAAACTAAGAATGGAGGGGCGATCATCCCTTCCCTTTTCGAAAAACGAGTACCTTTTAAAGATTTTAGGGCGGTTCGCAAAAGGTCTTGAGAGGGTACGGTGGCCTCTGGGCGCTCGGCAAACGTCGGACCGTTTAATCGATTTTACGGCGGCGTTATTTTATGGCCTGTAGTGGGCATGAGGCCTCATAAGCCATGCAGAATATGCAATCCTTCCCTGACCTCATGACCAAATATCCTGTGACTGGAGACTTCATGAGCATGAGGTCAGGCTCTACCGGTTTAAGCCTAAAGTCAACTGGTCTGACAACGATGTGCATTTTTTGCAAAAAGGCTAGTCGGCATGATTGGCCTATTGCTAAAATAGGCAAGAATAAAGCCGCAGAGCGTGTCATAGGCAACGGAGGCGCTCCTGCGCTATAATGCTTAAATCAGCGTCAAGTTATCTATCTTGTGGTCGACCTTTTTGAAGAGGGGCGCTTTGATAAACATATTAAGTTTTACCCACCCTCACACAGAGTCCCTGTTCAAAGAGGGGCTGTGGGGGTTCCCCGAGGACAAGCTCGGGATTAACAAGAAAAAGTGGGATAAGCTTGAGGTTGGCAACGAGGTACTCGTTTATGGAGAATTCAGGGGCGTTAAGGGCGTATGGATGTTATGCCTGATCGAAGATAAGAAGGAGAACCGGGAACCCGTGAGGTATTGGGTACAGAACCCGACGGGTTACCCTTGGCAGGTTAAGCTCAGACCAATTTTCCCAATCGATGAATTTTCTAGGGATAAGTTAGAGACCGTTGAGCCTGTAGTAAAGGATGAGTTGCAGCTGTTAGGGATCAAAATGTTTAGACAAAAGGCAGATAGGTGGTCGTTGTTGCTCTTCGGTGAGGGCGAAACCTATGAACGCTCTTATTTTGATAAAATTTTAAGCGAGTTTCGTAGCCGTAACGAAAGGCTAAAGCTGGATAGACCTGATCACGACCTCGTTAAAAGAATCATATACCAGATAGGAAAGATACAAAATAGGTTTCCAGAGGTCGAATACCAGATAGAGAATAGAAAAATCGATGTTGTATGGAGGAAAACGCCCAAAAGCGTCCCGTCGGTAGCATTCGAGGTTCAGTTTGGCGGGAACATTTTTGAGGCGCTGAGCAAGCTGAAACATGCTTTCGACCTTTGGAACGCTATACCGGTACTCATCACAACAAAGGAGCAGTTTGATGATGCAAAGAGATGGGTAGAGGGGTCGTTTCACGAAATGAAAGACGTATTCAGAATACTGACATGGAAGGACGTCGAGGAATATTACGAGGTGAAGCAGAGGATCAAGGAATTTGAAAGGATGATTAAGCTGTTTTAGGGTCAAGTTGAGCAGCAAACGGACGGCGCTGAATTATTTTCATGGGCGACGGTTGTTTTGAGGGTATAAGGACACATGAGTTTGAGACACAATAAAACCTTAAGTACATAGTTAGATTTACAACACGTAAAGTGTTGTTTGGTGTTTAGATGAAAGGAGCAATGGTGTTCTTGGTAGTTTTTGCCCTATTTTTATTCGTAACGTTGAACGTTGTAAACATCCCTCCAGGTGAAATGCTCTACGGGCTATTGGGCGTTCCGAAAACTGACTATCCGGTGCTTGGAATCCCTGTCACACCGCTAGTTATAGCAATCTTCAACGGCGTAGTTTGTGGCTTCGTCGCATGGTTTATATTCACGCTCGGCATGCTTGGTGCAAAAAAGGAAGAAGTTGAGAGGCCATCCCTTCGATTTTGATGTCCCGGCTGAGAACTCCACCACTTTTACTCGTTGGAACGTAAAATCGTGGACTCACCAATCCACCATTGCCGATTTATGGGAATCTAGACACCATTTGAGCTCATGTCTTGAATGTTATATAGCGTAATGGGCTCTATCTTTCTTCGCTTCTACCCCTTTCTATCCTCTGCTACGGGAAAGCCTGAAATATTTAATCCTTGAACAAAAACGAGGCATGGAACTAACGATAAGAGCGTTCAGACCATCTGACATACGGGAAGTCTGCAGGATTGAGAAAAGCTCCTTCAAAGACCCATGGCCGTGTCATGCCTTTATGCACCTATATCTGAAAAACCCAGAAAGCGTTAGGGTAGCGACGGTAAACGGAAAACTCGTAGGGTACGTCGTCGTAGATGTCGAAGAGAGAGACGGCAAGAAGGTCGGCCACGTCCTCAACCTTGCTGTTGAGGAAGGCTTCAGGCGTACCGGCATAGGAAGGGCTTTGATGGAGGCTGCAGCATCTTACGTAAAGGCGTCGGGAGCATCGGAGGTTTGGCTGGAGGTCAGGGAGTCGAACCTCGTGGCCAGGAAATTTTACCGGAGCATAGGGTTTGTCGAAAAAGGAAAGGTGCGAGGATACTACGGCGATGAGGATGCCATCGTTATGTACAAAAATTTAGGATAATGTTCTTATTTTACGTGTTCTAGGAGATAGAAAGAGCCCCGGTAGCTTAGCCCGGTATAGCGGCGGCCTTGTAAGCCGCAGGCCGCGGGTTCGAATCCCGCCCGGGGCTTATCAAGGCTCCCTCCATACAGACTTTTTTCCGGCGACTACCAAGAGCGCGGCCGTCCACAGCAAAAGGATCGCTAGGCTCGTCAACCTCTGGTAGCCCGTGAGCGATACTATTCCGACGGCCTCCTTCGCGAGCAGCGCCGCGTGCGTCGTTGGAACGAGCATGGATAGTATTTGGGCCCATTCCGGCAAGAGACCCATCGGATAGTATATAGGCGGAAGCATGCTGAGCACTATCGAGATAAGCCCCTCCAGGGCCCATATGTGCCTTATGTCGGATATGCGTGTCGAGAGGTAGAAGCCTATTGAGAGCGACGAGAGCCAGCACAGCAGCATGGATACAATAAGCATCGGAATGCTAGATAATCCTAACATCCCCTTGATTCCCATGAGAGCCAAGAAGAGGGCAATCGCTGGAGAGCTGTACGCAAGCTCTGAGACCGCCATACCTATCATGTAAACGGTGGGTGGGGTTGGCGATGCCACGGCCATATCCTGGAACTTAAGCTCCACCTTGTACCAGACTATGTCCGCTTGGATCGCCACGCCGCTCATCACGACGAGCGAAACCAATCCGCCTATCAGAGCCTCCGATATCGCATACTCCGCGAATATGTAGATGAAGAATATCAGCACCAGCGGATACATCAGCATAACGACGAGCCAGAGCGGGCTCCTGATGACCGGCTTGATCCCGTTGACCATCACGAGCGCGAGTATGGCCCTAATGCTTTTCCTCAGCTCCACGGGCGACCACCTTCCTGATGAATACATCTTCCACACCGACCGGTGAGAAGGACACCCTAACGTGCCTAGCCGTGCAATATTCGTAAAGCCTTCTGGAGTCCTCCTCGCTCCTCGGGTAAACGATAAACCTTCTGCCTACTGGGACGACCTCGCCGAACTCGAGCAGCTCCTCCGGGCTGGATGCCGTAGCTTGAACCTCGGCCCTCATCCTGTAAGGAAGCATGCGCTGCACTTCGTCCACGCTACCCTGTGCTACGAGCTTACCATCATTGATCAGCGCGAACTCGTTCGCTACGGCCTCGACCTCTGCCATGTTGTGTGTTGTTAAGAAGACAGTCTTGCCGGACCTCGCAACCCTGTTTATGACGTCCCAGACAAGCCTCCTAGCGATCGGGTCGAGGCCAGTCGTCGGCTCGTCGAGGAATATCACGTCGGCTTCCGTCGCGACTGCCATCGCTACGAGCACTTTTCTTTTAAGCCCACCAGAGAGCTTCATGCAAAGCGTGTCGACGTAGTCGTTTAGGCCGAGGTCGTCTATGACCTTACGGGCCTTCTCAGAGGCCTCAACCATCGAGAACCCCCTCATCATCAGGTAGTACTTTACGTGCTCCCTTACCGTTAGGAGGTATATGGGCTTGGACTCTTGAGGAACGACGGCCACCCTTTTCCTCACCTCTTTTGCCTCCTTGACGACGTCGTACCCTAGGACCACCCCGGTACCGCTCGTCGGCAGGAGCTGCGTCGTCATTATCCTCAAGAATGTAGTCTTTCCTGCGCCGTTCCTACCGAGGAGACTGAAGACAGTCCCAGAATTCACGCTAAGCGTTATCCCCTTCAAGGCATGGAAACCGTTTCCGTAAACCTTCACCAAGCGCTCGGCGGATAGGGCTTCCAAGGCAACCTAATGTGTAAATGCCGATTTAAATACTCGAACTTCCTCCGGCTATGGCACGTTTTTTAAGCGGTTTTGGCATCACTATTACCCCCTCCTCTTCATCGCCCAGGATTACGTAACTCCCCCTCAAGTAAAGGTAGCCCACAAGCGCGCACGTAACCGCGTCCAGCTCGTCGCCGCTCATACCGTGCTTTAAACCCTTGATGCCGAGCCTCCTTAGCCCCCGGAGCAGCTTATCAAGGCCCGCACGCTTTCTCGGTATCCGGAGAACGTCCTGGGCGCCCCCGGGATAAACTTCGATGACTTTGACGCCGAGTTGCTCGATGCTGGGTTTAAGCCTCATGCCCCTTTCCGTCAGCCTCCTCATGGGCCCTAGCGTGATCGGGAAGAATTTTATTCCCAACCTCAGGAGCTCACGGTCGCAGCCCCTAAGGTGATAGGGCTCCCTCACCTCGAGGGACGTCCTTCCGCGCGGCAGGCTGAGCGGCGCGTCCACGGCGACCACTCTTGGCATCGTGCTTTTTACGAGGTCAAGTATTTCATGGTCCTTGTAAACTATGCAGGTTTTGGCGAATAGGTCCTCGGTCATGACACAAAAGCCCGTGGGTCTATTTTCCGATCCGGCTAGGTCTATGCCGACGACCTTTAGGTCCACGAAACGATGCCGCTCAGTATTTGTGATAAGGTTTTTCCCTGTTAGGGCAGCTACGTCAAAAATACGCATCCCAGGCGGTATACAATCAAAAATCTCCCTTACGAAGATAGAGCGTTTAAGACGGACCTCTTCGATAAAGACGTATACCACTAAATCCCCTAGCCCTTGTTGACGGCTGTACAGCTCGGAGGTTATGTACCCAGAGCTTCATAGACTCCTTAAAAGGCTACCATCCATCTTGGTAGGCAGCCATCAAAACGGAAGAGTCATTCCGCTCAAAAACATGAACAAACGGATACCAAGCCGACCACGACCCCGCAAATAAATCTAAAAATTACAAAACGTGCAAGAAGAAAAAGGAAATCGTGTACAGGTCAGGCCAGATAAATTGGAAAGAGACTGTGGAACCTTTTCCATCATAATTTGACTGTGACTAGAGTTTGATCATCACCGTCCCTTGTACGCTTCTATTATGTAGACGTGCAAAGTCTTCATCGAAGGTATAAAGATAGTTTATGCCATACCGTATGGCCGTTGCGGCTATCAGCGCATCCATTTCGGGGAGTTTTTCCAGATCTCTTAGGCTGATGGCGTAACTGCATACCTCTTGATCTACTTGTAACGGCCTCACCAATTTGTAGAGTTTTGGCTTTATCTCCATAAACTTTGTCTCGACACCTATTTTCCTAGAATAATACTCTATTTCGTGTATTGAGATCATCGACATATATCTGTTAGAGTGCTTAGCGAGGGCTCCCTTCGCCTTATGGAATCTCTCTTCTTCGCGAAAAAGATAAGCTATCAAGACGTTGGAATCGTACAGCGCACTATCTCTCAGAGGCTTTCCGCTCCCGGTCCAGCTCCTCTGCAAGACCTGTTACCCTTCTCCCGGGATTTAAGGCTCCGGCGAGCTCTTCGATTAGATCGAGTTTTCTTACGGTTATAGAACCGTCTTCGAGGAGCTCGACTGCAACGATATCCCCTACGCTGATACCAGCCGAATCTGCAAGGTCCTTGGGTATAGTAATTTGAAGCTTCCTAGTCACCTTAACCAGCCGCATGTACTACCATTTATTGGTACTACTATTTAAAATTCATCTAAGACCTGCAAGCGATATGGAGATGGTTGTGGTGAGCGGGCTTTAGGTTACATGTTTTTCAGAACCTGAAAACCATGTTAAGAGAATCAACCCGCCGATTCTCGGCACGCTTATAGAGATCCTTCTCAAGCAAAGATTTGGCAGCAAGCAGTACCTTATTTGCCCTTCTTAACGATACTCTCACAAACTCTGGTAAAGGTTCATCGTCATACAAAACGACACCTTCTTCAGCTACATTTTCGAGGAACGATGAGCCGTTTCTCGCGTATTTAATAAGCTCTTTTTGGGGGTTGCCCAAAATATCGATGTTGCGGTTCCATTCTTCAAGTCGATTTTATAGGCAATGTCTGAAACTTTTTTGTAAAGAGAATTATCCTCAAGAACAACCAAGATGTCTACGTCACTCTCATTGAATATTAGGTAGGGATAACGCATGTTAAAACGTTATAAGAATACCTTGAACGGGTTAAGGGAAAGTTTGCTGAAGGAGCTAAAAAGTGGAGTAAAAATCCACCGTGGTTTACGGCTCCGTGGCTAGAAGGGAAGCTGATGAAGGTATTTAAAATTAAATTTAGGCAATATAACGGTTGGTGTGCTAACTCGAAAGCATCTACTCTTTATAACACGCGAAACGGGAAGCAAACATAAAGCTGCAATTACTGAAGCCATCTCACCGACAGGCATTCTTTATCCCTTCCTTTGTGAAAGTAGAGCAGAAACAAACTATCATCCTCCAGCTAAGTAATCCTCAAGCTCCCTTTTATGAACTATCCTTTGTGGATTGTGCTTTCCTTCCCTAAGTTTTTTAACGCATCTTCAAAAAGCTGGATTTCCTCATCCTTGCTCAGCTCTCTTCCAAGCTCTTTTTCCTGGCAACCTTAACCTCTAGCAAATCTATTCCAAGCAGGCTCTTCGCCATGTTTTTCAAAACCCCGATCTTAGCCTCCTTAATTATGCTCGCCTGCCCCAATGGTTGGGCAACAGTGCTTAAGAAGGGCTCGCACTGCCTGTAGGTGTTCCCTATGTCCTTGATCATATCTGGTGGTAGAACTCCCTTGTTCGCCGAATACCTTGCCTCTATATCCCCATTATGCCCAGCTATGAACTGCAGGCACGGTGTGAATTTTTTCCCTTCGATTCTGCGATGATCAGCTGGTTTCAGCGTAAGCTATAAGAACATACAGCATTTTATAAACTCCGGCTTTTCTCATGCACTGCATTATAAAGTGGTTATCTTTTTCGTCATTATGAGTGGCTTTTCCGCAACCTATTTTCGCTCATGGGCTATCAAGGGGCTTTAGCTCCTCATAGCTTCTAATCCTTTCCTCCAAACACTCCTTAAGACAAGTGCAGCCCTCGCTTGAGAGAGGTGAAGTACTTATGTCAAGCCTAAGAGGTGCACTTCTATATAGCGATTTGCACTTAATTAGGAGCGGGCCCGGCGGGACTCGAACCCGCGACCTCCGGCTCCGAAGGCTTGCGCGCCTCCGCACAGCGCCCTGTCCTTGCTAGGCTACGGGCCCGCCTAACATGTTTTGAATTCTGCTTTAAAGTTTTTAGAAAACTCCGATAACTACTGTTAATACTCGATACGTACAAAATTTTTACCATCGAAGGTGCCAAAGAGAAAGCTTTATCACCTAGCCTCTGGACGGGTTTGAATTGAAAGATGGTTAAAGCATTTTTAAAAAGCACACCGCTCATGCACGGTATGGAGGCTGTTGCCCTCGATTTGCTCAAGTTGCTTAAAGAAAAGTACGATTATAAGACACTCTCCAAGATGACCGGGTTGCCTGTGTCGACGCTTAACCGTTACATAAAGAACAAAACCATGCCCCAAACTCAGAAAGCAAAGAGGCTTATCGAGAAGGTAGCGCCACTCATAAACGCGACGGAATTGATCAAAGAAAAGGCTTTGATAGATCAAGAGGATGTAGATATATACGGTGTTGTGACGAACCCAAGTTTAATGAAGATAATCAACTTCTTTATAGTTAGCGAATTCTCAGGTAGCAAGTTGACGGCCATCATGCCCCTGGACGCTCACAGCGTCCCGGTATCAGCAGTTTTGGCAACAACGATCGACAGAAGGCTATTGCTGCTAAGCGAGAGGCCGCTTTGGGATGACGAGGACGCCATAACGTTAACGTACAAGGTTCCGGGGTTCGTAGAGAAGTTCAAGCTATGGCTGCCTAAGGAGGCGATATCGAGTAAGGACAGCGTACTTTTGTTATCTTCCTTCCTCATGGCGGACTCTTTGGTTAACTCTATAATTCACATGCTTCAGAAAAAAGGCGCGTCGATAGCTGGACTTTTCAGCATCGTGGCAAGGGAGCAGTTTTGGAAAAAAGTCCTACTGCCACCTGGTAGCAGGAAAAAGTGCTTGCTATTAGTTTAACCGTATTCCCTCCACGTATACCTGCAGCGCGTGCATCTAAAGAAGGTTGTCATCGGCTCATCGGCGGACCTAGTTTGAACGGTCCACCAGTAGGCCTTATTGTTTCCGCATTCCGGACACAAGGCATCGGTCGTTGGCAGCACCTCCTCCTCGGGCACTTCCTTCTCAACTCTCAAAGCCTTCGACTTTTTCTTAGGCGCTACCTGGACCACGGCCTTCTCTACGCTCTTCTCAAAACCGCATTTTTTGCATACGAGTACGATAGTATCTGACTTTTTTGTGAGTGTCAAAACTTTTCCGCAGTTAGGACAGAATTCCACCCTCAACCACCCTTCGTAAGCATGACCAACTTGACACCATTGGGTGCGAAATGCTGTTTAATAACTCTTCTGATGGTCTAAAGCCGCTCTACTTGCGACCTTAACCTCTCGGTCATATCGGCGAGCTCCTCTAGAGCCCTCAGCAGCGCATCCCTCGCTTTTAATCCTTGGGGCTTCGTCTTAACGACGAGCCTTACCTCACCAGTCAACGGATGAAGCAGGTTATGGCCCGCGTATTCTACGCCATGCATTTTCTGAAGAACCTCGCTTACAGCATCGAATATGGACTGGTCCTCACCCTTAACTAGGATTTCGATATAGTCATCCCTTTCCTTGATAACATCCAACTTCATGCCGTCAACCCCAACCACTCGGATAACATTTTTACATTCCCATAATTGGTAAGTATTTTTCTTGTGTCGAGCTTTCCACATTTTGGACAGTAAACGTTGTACTTATCTTTTTTTGTGTACACCATTGTAGAACCACAGCCATCGCACATGGCCTGGATTACGCCAAGGCCTTGCTCCCATATGGAAACGTTAATGAGTCCTGAAACGATGCTCGTTACCTTAGCTATGATCACATCACCTACGCTAACATGTTGCCCTAGATAGTCTTTGATCCCTGGTTTTGCCAGGAGGATAGCGCTACGCTGATGCTTCAGGAGCTTGCCGTTCTTACCTATGATCTTAATTACGGCGGATCTACTCTGGAGTTCCTTAACCTCGCCCAGGACAATATCCCCGATAGATATGCTATCGGGTTCCTTTATAGCTTCGACTTGAACTTCCCGTTTCTTTCTATCGAACTTGGCTTTGCCGACGACTGTTGCAAATACCGTGCCATCAGCTGAGGTGCTCGTTCCTTTACCTGATAAAAATTCCTCTAGGACGCATAGCTTCTCACCCGGTAATACTATTTGCCGTCTATCCTCGGCCATCTCGTATGGACCACTCAAAGTACCTCCCCCCAGAGACAATTTCCTCCCATGAGCACAAGCCTAAGGCGACCATAAGCTCTCCAGGTAGCAGAACTGGCCGCCTGAACTTAGCCTGGTCGTCTATACTGATGCGCGGACACGCAGTATTCACGTATGCATCGAAGACATCATCCGGCAAGAGCCTTTCGTCCACCTCGTTTAAGACGAGTAAGTAAGCGTCCTTCCCGGCATTCCTAAGCATTGAGACGATGGAGGATGCTAAACCCTCCCTTTTCTGCCCAGGTTTTGTGCAAAGTATGACGCCGACCCTTCTCGAGCCCTTGAACGCGCATATCTGTGCATACCTTTGCATGAGGACCCTTTTTGCGTTTTGGGTAATATCCTCGACGCGCATGGTCTCAGGGTCTATTACAACGACGGGCCTATCGGTTATCATCGATAGGCCGAGTCCATGAAAGAAGCTTCCAACCACAAGAAACTTCTCAACTTCTTTTTCGACGCTCTTCGCTGTTGCGTAGTCGCATCCTAGTACTTGGGATGGGTAAAGCCTTCCGTCTTCGCTTTGGCCGTAAAAGGCTGAAAAACCGCAGCTCTCTAGCGCCAGCTTAATCCGTTCCAAGTAGTTTAACCACTGGAGCGTAATGCCCAAGCCGACTTTCCTCGCAGGCTTAAGGATAGGAGCCGCCCTGCCTATCAGCTGCTCAACGTTTAAGCCGTAATCGTACCTACACTCAACGTAGATTACTGGCAATACATCCTGCTTAACAAAGCCTTTATGGCCAAGGTGCACTATAGCATCCGCCGATACCTCAACCGCCTCATTTAAAGCCAGGTCGCAACCACCCCAGCACGGACTCCCTGACAGCATGACCTCAAAGCCTAGGCGTTGCAACCCGTCGGCCAGCTGTAGAGCAACCGTCTTTAGGCCCTGGGGTGCCTGGACCAGGACCCTCCTAGCCCCGACCCTCTCCAGCTCGGCCGTCACACGTTCTAACTCGTACAAGTTTACTCCCAACCGGATACCGATTATACGGCCTTCAAGGTTATGAGCTTACGCTTGTCGGCCGCCTTTTCTGTATCTGCGTCTAACTCCGAAGTTATATACCTTGACCCACCGGGAGGAGAAAGGTTTTAGTTAACTCGGGATGCATGGTCTGAGGATGCAGGTAAGGTTGCTCAGCAAAAGGGAAAGGCAAGAGTTCATCTCATGCTTTAGCTCACAGCTCCGCAGCCTAAGACTAGACATAGGTCAAAAAAACGTCATAAGAGAAGTAAAGGACGGTAGCTTGATCGTTTACGTTATGGAGGGCTTTGGGACGTTCGTAAAGGTTAACGGAATGCTTATACCCGTACTAATCGAGGTGTCCAACAGGCATATACTGGATCGTATGCCGAGCGTGATCGTTGACATGGGAGCCGTACCGCATATCGCCAACGGCGCGGATGTTATGAGGCCGGGTATAGTTGCACTCGAGGGCGAGTTTTGTGAGGGAGGGTTGGTGGTCGTTAGGGACGAAAGGTACAGGAAGCCGATAGCGATCGGTAAGGCCTTAAAAGGTTCCGAGGACATGCTGAGGGCGGAAAGGGGAAAGGTCGTAATAAACCTACACTACGTAGGCGACAAGGTATGGAAGCTCTGCAGCGACGTCCTCTCGCGCTACCCTGTTTAGCTCAAAAGGCGAGCAGACCTACGAATACCGAGACAAATACTATGGACACAGTGTTAAGCAGCTTTATCACCGTGTTAAGAGCTGGGCCGGCAGTATCCTTGTAGGGGTCGCCCACCAGGTCTCCAGCGACGGCGACGGCATGCTGGGGCGTCTTCTTCAAACCCATCAACTCCAAGTACTTCTTGGCGTTGTCCCAAGCAGCGCCGGAGTTGGCCATTTGGTACGCGAGGTAAAGCCCGGATAAGACAGACCCCATCAGGAGACCTGCAACGGCCACTGGACCCAAAACAATACCGACTAGTATGGGCGCCACTATGACTATGAACGCCGGCATGAACAGCTGCTTGAGCGATTCCTTCGTCGCTATGTCTATGCACCTCGCGTAGTCTGGCTTGGCAATGCCCTCGAGTATACCCTTAATCTCCCTGAACTGTCTCCTGACCTCTTCGACTAACGAGGATGCAACAGCGCTAACGCTCCTTATGAGGTAGCTCGAGACGTAGAACGGCAATAGCGCTCCTATGAGGAGGCCCAGTATCAGTGCCGGGTTCGTTAAAGTGTAAGCAAAATCTTTGCCTGAGAGTGGGTTTCCAGGACTGGATGCGAGGACCCAGGCCTCATGCTGGAAGGCTTGTATGAGGGCTATGGCCGCAAGGGCTGCGCTGGCTATGGCGAAGCCCTTCGTCGTCGCCTTAGTCGTGTTTCCGACGGCATCAAGCTGATCCGTAACCCTCCTGTTCTCCTCACCAAGCCCGCTCATCTCGACTATCCCGCCGGCGTTGTCGCTGATCGGGCCAAAGCTGTCTATGCTCAGGACTATGCCGCTTAGCGATAGCATGGCAGCGGTCGTTATGGCTGTCGAGTATATTCCCATGAGTGACTCACCGGTCACATAGAACGTAAGAAAGTAGGACGCTGCCATGAACACGACTATGACCAGAGCCATAGGGAACGTGGACCTCAAGCCGACGGCAACTCCCGTGAGTATGTTGGCCGAGTGGCCTATCTTCGTCGAGTCGGCAACGTCGCGGACTGGCTTGTAGTTGTAGCTAGTGTAATAGTCCGTTATCTTCTGGATCGTCGGGACTATGACCGCTCCAAGCAGCGTCGAAGCGAATAGAGCGTATGCCATGCTAGACCACCCGAACGTAAACGTGGAGACGAAGAAGTTCAGGATGACGGCTATTAGGGCAGCGACAGCGAAGGAGAGCGTTAGTGGCCTCATAGGGGAAACAACCTTCCTCGGCGTGACCGTTAAGGTCCCGACCAACGATGCCAAGAGGCCGACAGCCCCTATCATAAGCGGAAAGGCTGTAAACTCTGCTTTGCCTATGAGCGAGCCCAAAAGCATAGCCGCTAGCATCGTCACAATGTAGGATTCGTAAATGTCGCTTCCCATGCCGGCCGCGTCTCCTATGTTGTCGCCTACGTTGTCTGCTATCACGGCCGGGTTTCTGGGATCGTCCTCGGGTATGCCCGCCTCTATTTTTCCAACCAAGTCGGCGCCCAAGTCCGCCGCCTTCGTGTAGATTCCGCCACCGATTCTAATGAAGAGCGCTATCAGGCTAGCACCTACGCCGACGCCGGCTATCGCTATCGGGCTCGGATAGAGCGCGTAGAGCAAAGTAACGGCTATGAGGGCAGCCGCCGTTATCGTCAGACCCGCGACTGCTCCCCCTCTGTAGGCTACGGAGAGCGCGTACCCAAGGCCTTTCTCGGTCGCCTGCGCTGCCCTGGGTGCTGCGCTCACTGTCGTTAGTATAGCGACGATCCCAGATACTGCCGAGAGCGCTGCTCCAACGACGAACGCTATAGCGTTTGTGTACCCAGCCGCAAGGCCTATTGCAACGGCCAACGCTACAGCAATCGGAAGGATCGTCACGTATTCCCGCTTAATGAATGCGAGCGCACCAGTCTTTACAGCGCTCGATATGTTCCGCATGGCCTCATTTCCCGGATTCTGCCTGAGCACCCAAGCGGTAAAGGCCAAGGCCGCACAGAGCGATACGACGGAGGCCGATACCGGCAAGAGCCAGACCATTTCACCACCACCGATGTTTTTAAGGAAAAAAGCCTCCTCTTAAATCCTTAACTACCCAAAAGCCTTTTGATTCCTGCAGGGCTTGTGTATGGGAGAGCATGCGGCAGGAGCCATAAAGCCGTTACATGCGCACGAGTTCATGCTGGTATCGGCAGACGGATTGTTCAATCAGCTAATCAGCTTCGACTACCATGACCCTTCTGGCTTCTACCATTCCCTGCTCGAAGACGAGGAGCGGTACTATGATGAGATGGATGGGCTCGTCCAGAGCATGCAATCCATTCTCGACGAAGAGGTTGTAAAGGTTAACGGTGAGGTGTGCAGGCCCGAGGTCCTGACGACCGCCCTAGATTTTAGGGGCTCCGAAAACCTTCCTTGCATAACGTTCTTCGTCCAGTTCAGGGCCAAGCTCAGAGCTGGTATGAACGTCTACGAGTGTTTTTACGATGAGGAGGTGACGGAGTACGATTATGAAGTCTACTGGGTATTCCCGCCGGGTTCTGAGGTGGTGGAAGTAAGCGTGAGCACGGAGAAGGATGTGGTAACAAACAACGTGCTGATACTATGGGCAAGGGCAGGGGACAACGTCGGATGTTACGAAAAAGTCGTTTTCAACATCCCAGCAACTTCATGAGAAGCTTTCCGTTGGACAACATCCCATGGTCGTTGTTCAAGTAAACGTACTTCCTTGACGCCTTCAATGCGCTTATTTTCCCTGCAATCTCCTTCAGCTCAGATTCGTCGTACGTGTAGGCGTACCAAGCACCCCTTCCGTGCAGCCTTAAGTAAACCGTGTCGTTCGTCGCAAATATGCCCCTCGGTAAGTCTGGTGAATCGACTGAGCAAAAGACTAAGCCGGAGGACTCCACGTCGCTTATCCTGTTCCACCAGGAATCATGCCTGAACTCCACGACCGGTGTACACGACAAATCTACCTTTTTGAAGAATTTCGTCAACCTCTCTAGGTTTGCTGAGTTGGATACGAATGTTGGGGGCAACTGGAAGAGGAAGAAGGATACTTTGTCAAGGATGTCCTCTAGGGGTCTTACGAACTGTGGCCATAGCCGCAGGGCGGCGTCGCCCAGCCTGCTCCTATGCGTAATGAACCTGTGAACTTTTATGCTGAAGTCGAAGCCTTTGGGCGCCTTAAGCCATGCGCTCGTCCAAGACTTGCTTGGAAACCTGTAGAACGAGGCATTTATCTCGACGGTCTTAAACCCTTGATTTAGGTACCATTCAAACGGGGTAGGCCTGCCTTTATTCCAGAAGTAGGCATAGCCCGAGGTGCCAACCTTGACTGACTCCATCAAAATTATTTAAAACAAACCCTGAATATAACCGCTCATGGAGGAAACGTTCATATCTCATCAACCCTATTGGGGCTCTATGGGTAAGCCAAAGCCACCACCGGGCCAAAGATTTGTAGAGGAGTGGCAGATATATTCCGCTCTTGGTGTACCTAAAATAGACCTGGCATCCTGGACTCTGACAATGGGAGGCCTTACGGAAAGAATACTCGTCCTGAGCTATGAGGAGCTTTCCTCCATGCCCCAGACGAAGATCTTGGACGACTTCCACTGCGTCACAGGCTGGAGCCTAAGGTCCCTTGAGTTCGAGGGGGTTAGCATGCGCCATTTAGCAGAGCTTGCGGGCGTAAGACCGGAGGCGAAATGGGTTATGTTCGTATGCGCCGACGGGTACACCGCACCCGTACCCATCGAAGACGCTTTGCATGAAAAATCCTTGGTGGTGCTGAAAATGAACGGCAAGCCGCTCACCGTGGAGCAGGGTTTTCCGGCCAGACCGTTCATACCGCACCTGTACGCGTGGAAGAGTGCTAAGTGGCTGGTTTCCATAGAATTCATGAAATCCTACGTGGATGGTTATTGGGAAGCTAGGGGATACCATGAGCGCGGCAACGTATATCTGGAAGAGAGGTATAAAAGCAAAAGTACTTAAGCGAAGCGTTACAGAAAAGTTTGCGATGGTGTAGCTGATTGGGTCAACAGAAGAAGGAAAAGCCAAAGATAGTAGATCATCGTCACTGTATCGTGTGCGGCCGGGCGATTCCGCCCGACGAACAGGTTTGCTCGCCGGATTGCAGGGAGAAGCTTGAGCTTAGCAAAGAAAAGGAGCAGGAGGATGATGTTAATAATCTACGTCGTTATGGTAGTCGTTATATTAATCTTCTTTCTGCTTAGGCCGACGCACTAAAGCCAAAACATTTATTTGAGCCTATTCAAAACGAAGTATAGCTTGTCGCTAGCAGAAAAAGTCAGAGAAAAGCTACGAAATTTCAGGGATCCGGTTACGGGTCTAAGTATAGTGGAGAGCCAAGCGATGCTCAGCGTAAAAGAGCTGGATGAGGGGATTATCCAAATAGAGTTCACGCCCAGTAGTCCCTATAACCCCATGGCCTTTAGCTACGCCATGGCGCTGAAGGCCATATCCTTGAAGGTTGAGGGTGTAAAAAAGGTAGCGGTCATCTGCAAGAACCACGTGATGGCCGATAGGATAAACGAGGAGGTCAACAGGTAGTTTTGTTCGGACTAGCGCTTCCTAGGGCTGATCCGTGAGCCGTTCTGACGCTTGCCAACTTTCAAAAGCTAGCGGATCCTCCCATTCTCCTAACATGGAGAGACCTTCGGGATGAACGGACGGAGCCACGCATTCACCTTTATCCAACACCTAGAGTATGCGGATTTCCCGCCAACGGTGTTAACAACACAGTTACCCCTCTCCCGGCGGGACCTCTATACGTTTCTTTCCTGCTGACCAACCGGGCAGCTCGGTTTTTAGCAGGTCTCTTACAGCAGCCCTTATTACAGCGCTCCGGCTTGGATACAAGTTTAACCTTACTAGCTCATCAATACCGTCTATCAGCGCCTCTGGCATCTTAACCGAGACGAGCTTCATACCACGCACCTAGGGATGTAGGCTTGGATGTAATGTCCATCAGGGATTATAGGCATGACCTCGATGGTTTTTTTGTCACGAGGGCATGCTAGAGAGAGGAACTCTTGGGAGAAGCATTCCAGGAGCGCTTGGTATATCATCCATGATGACCTCTTGCTTTTACTCATGTTAGTAATGAATATAAAAATTATAAATAAAATTTTCGTCAAACTGGTTTTAGGCAAAATTTTTAAGTTATGAGCTTATAAGATTTAGACGCGAATAAAAGATGTCTGAAAAAGAGGGCCTGATGGCCCGTTTGAGGCTCTGCGGACTGACTAAGCTGACTCCCCGGATCGACCCGTACTCTAATATACAGTATGCTTACCCAGAGGCAGATGCTTTGTTCGGAACAGAAGGTGAGGAGACCGTCGAGTTGTTGGAGTCATTCGCTTCCAAGGGCCTTTTAAGGAAGACGTACGCTATGAAGATGAGGGCTTGTCCTAAATGCGGGTCCATTACGCAGGAGTTCGTCGAGGCATGCCCAGAGTGCGGTTCCAGGGATATCGTGCATGCCAATGAGAAGCTTATATGCCAAAGCTGCGGCGCGAGCTTTTTCTCACCAAGCATCGTACTTTCCTGCGAACGCTGCGGTAACGTCTTCGGTTTAAGCAAGGCTAAGGAGAAAGCATTGTACTGCTATGAGATCGCCGCGACGGATGCTGGGGTAAACGATCAGGGAGAGGGCTTGAGGTCTGACATAGAGATTATAAAAGAAGAGCTGAAGAGGTTATCAAAACTCGTCGAGGAGCTAACGCTCAAGGTGAACAGGATTGCCGAGGCGGTGGAAGTAAAGACCGCATCGGGCAACGTCCTCATAGAAGAGTTTCCGGAGGCTGGGTTGAACGAAAGGCTCAGACCCACGTACGAGGTTGTGCTAAGGAAGCTTTGCGTGACGGCCGAAGACGTCGTAGCCGAGACTGGCAGATCTAGGGGTTTGGAAAGCATGTACCTCAACCAGCTGGCCGCGCTCGGGCTGCTATCCAAGAATAGGGTTGGAAAGAAGGCATACTTCGTGCTCAAAGGGATCCCTCATGCTCTCCTCAAGCCGGCAGTAGAAAAGCTTAGGGCAGCAGGATGGACCGTGGAGTCGCCTGCGACGCTGAGGGGCACGTCAGGCGCGCTGCATACGTTTGCCCTCGTCGCTTCTTCTGAAGCAGAAAGCGGTCGACCTTACTTAACACTACACACGGTCATCGGGACTAGACCCATCGGCGAGGAGGAAGTTTCAAGCTTTTACGCCATGGCGAGCGACGTGGGTGCGAGGGTTAAAGTGCTCATGGGCATACAGCCCCTGAGTCACAGAGCCAGAAAGCTTGCTGAGTTTTACGGGATAAGATTCGTGGAACTTTCTCATCCGTATGAAGACTCTGCCGATAACTTAGCCGATACCCTCCTCCGGATCGTTAAGGAAGAAAAATAGTAGCCCGGGCCGGATTCGAACCGGCGTCCGCGGGGTTCTCCTCCGGACGGCGGATCCAAAGCCCGCGATCCTTGGCCCTGCATGTCTGACCAGCGTTTGGCCGCTAGACGACCGGGCTACCAATGAAGACGTTTTAGCAGAAAAATTTAAACTTAGGGTATAAACCAGCCTTAAAATTAAAGGTTTAAGAGCCAGTCCATTTTAGAGGTCTCCAGGTGGGTTTGACAATATGGAGTACATATACGCGGCTCTCCTCCTTCATAAGGCCGGAAAGCCCGTGAACGAAGAAGGCGTAAAGAGCGTCCTTTCCGCGGCCGGCATACAGCCCGACGAAAGCAGGGTGAAGGCCCTCGTAGCCGCCCTCTCTGAGATAAACATAGACGAGGTCTTGAAGGGAGCTATGGCTACCCCGTTCGTGGCGGCGACTGCTCCTACCGCACCGGCTCAGCCGGAGGCAAAACCGAAAGAGGAAAAGAAGGAGGAGGCGAAGAAGAAGGAAGAGGAAGAGGCACTTGCCGGCTTGAGCGCACTCTTTGGCTAGCGCTTTGATGGTGCCAAGCCTCATGAGTTTTCCGCCGGAGGCTTACAAACTAGAATTTTTTATAAACAATGGTTTTACTAGAAAGAAATGTACAGTCTGTGGTGAGTATTTTTGGACGCTCGACGCCGATAGAGATGTCTGTGGGGAATCACCGTGCGTTCCCTATACTTTTATAGGGAAAAGGCTGACCAACGATAGGCTAACGCTGAAGGATGTACGGGAAAAGTTCCTAAAGTTCTTCGAGAGGAAGGGCCATAAGATAATAAAGCCTTACCCGGTCGTGCCCAGATGGAGGACCGACCTGTATCTCGTGTCGGCGAGCATCGTAGACTTCCAGCCATGGGTTACGTCGGGCATAGCGCCTCCGCCCGCCAACCCCTTAGTCGTGAGCCAGCCGTGTATTAGGCTCGTGGATATAGACAAGGTTGGCCTTACGTTCGGCAGGCATCTGACGATATTCGAGATGGGTGGAGCGCATGCCTTCAACTATCCCGACAAGGAGGTTTACTGGAAGGATACTACGGTCCAGTACCACCACGAGTTTGCGACGAGGGAGCTCGGCATAAGGGAGGATAGGATAACCTACAAGGAGTCCGTATGGTCTGGAGGTGGCAATGCTGGCCCTTGCTTCGAGACTGTGTCAGAGGGGTTGGAGCTAGCAACCCTTGTCTTCATGCACTACAAGACGTTAGACGGCGAGCTCGTCGAGATACCGATAAGAACCGTGGACACGGGTTACGGTATCGAGAGGTATGCTTGGTTCAGTCAAGGAACGCACAGCTCGTTCGAGGCGGTCTATGGAGAACTTTACAAAAGGGCAATGGACATGCTTGGCGTCGAGATGCCAGATGAGAGCATACTCGATGCCTACTCTCCCTACACGGCCATCGTTACACCCAAGGAGGGTACGAGCATCGCCGAAGTAAGGAGGAGGATTGCAAAGGCCTCCGGCATACCCGTCGAGACTATCGAAAAATTAATAGTACCGCTGGAGAAGTTTTTCGCATCCCTCGATTACACGAAATCTATAACCTTCATACTCTCCGAGGGCATAGTGCCATCTAACGCCAAATCGGGGTACTTAGCAAGGCTGTTGCTCAGGAAGGCATACAGGGTTCTCCAGGCAATAGGCCACGAGGACAGACTGGCAGAGCTAATCGAGATGCAGATCGATTACTGGTCGGATGACTTCCCTTACCTTGCGGAGATGCGAGACGAAGTTCTGGACATCGTATCGACAGAGGTTTCGAAATTCAAAGAAACGATAGATAAGGGGACGGCGTACGTCGAGAGGGAGTTGGCGAGCATAAAGAGACGTTCGGACACGATCCCACTCGATTTCCTCGTCAAGGTTTACGATGAAAAGGGCATAACGCCGGATATAGTAGAGCGCATTGCCCATAAGCTACAGCTCAAGGTTGACGTGCCCGAGAATTTTTACGAGCACGTCGCATCTAGGCATTTGCAGGAAGCGCCGACTGTTGCCAGCGTAGGAAAAGATATCGAGGTCATCGTTCAAGGTTTGAGCCCGACGGTTAAGCTCTACTACGACTCTCCATTAGAAAGGAAGTTCGAGGCAAAGGTTTTAAGGGTTTCTGGTGAATACGTTATCTTGGACAGGACGTTATTCTATGCCGAGAGCGGAGGCCAGGTCAGCGACACCGGAATCCTTCGCTTCAGCACAGGCGAGTGCAAGATAGTAGACGTACAACTCGTAGACGGTGTCATCCTGCATAAGTTTTTAGGAGCGAGGCCCGCCGAGGGCGAGGTCGTCGTAGGCGAGGTCGATATCGAGCGAAGGTTAAAGATAATGAGGCACCATACGGCGACCCACATACTGCTAAGCGCAGCGAGGCAAGTCCTGGGGAAGCATGTATGGCAGGCCGGCGCTAAAAAGGAGCCGGATAAGGCGAGGCTAGACATATCCCATCATAAGAGGCTAACGCTGGAGGAAGTCCAAAGGATTGAATCCTTAGCGAACGATGTAGTCCAGAGAGGCATTCCCATCCACGTCCGCATGATGGATAGGAACGAGGCCGAGGCGCGCTACGGCTTCCGTCTTTATCAGGGTGGTGAGGTACCATCCGCCGTGATAAGGGTTGTCGAGATTCCAGGTTGGGATGCTCAGGCATGCGGCGGTTTACATTGCGAGAATACGGAGGACGTGGGAATCATAAAGATATTAAAAACCGAGAGAATACAGGATGGGGTAGAGCGTCTTATATTCGCCGCTGGGCCTTCTGCCTTACCATACCTCCAGGAGCAGGATAGGATTGTCCAAAAAGCCGCCGAAGTCCTAGGGGTCCCTACATCGGAGCTGGATAAGAAGGCTGAGGAGTTGATAACGGAACTAAAGGAGGCCAGGAAGTTTGCTAAGAGGGTGGTGGAATCCTATGCGAAGAAGAGAGCTATCGAGCTAATCTCTACTGTTGAAAAGGTTGGCGATGTAGCCGTGGTTAAGGGCTATGAGGAGATCGACGATAAAGATTACCTGATATCCTTGGCTGCAGAGGTTCTTAGCAGGATGTCCGGACCAGCCGTGACGATACTCTTCGCTGGAACAGAATCTCTGAGGGTCCTGACGATGGCAAACGGGGAGGCTGTAAGGTTAGGCGTAGATGCGGGCCGGATCGCGTCAAAGGTTTCATCGGCATTAGGAGGGAGGGGTGGAGGAAAGCCGGACTTGGGGCAGGGTGGGGCGCCCTACTCAGAAAGGTTTCACGAGGTTATGGAAAAATTGGAAAGCTTATTCTAAGGATGGACGAGCATTGGTTATGTCGTTCGAGGGCTTTCTGCTCCGTTAACCAATCCCCTTATCGAGGGTTGGATGAACGGACAAAACTTAAATACCCTTGGATACTATTTGGGTTGAGTACGCCCCTATAGCCTATGCGTTAACGAGGGGCATGGGATGGCGGAGCCGTGGCGACTTGGAAAGGGTGTCGTATGCAACAGGAACCAAATTCGTTTAAAACATGCTCACGTGGAAGGGTGAAAGAGCACGCGCCTGTTAGATAGGTATAACAGGCCAGTTAACGGTGTCAGGATATCGCTCACCCCAAGTGCTAAGTGCAACTTTAGGTGCATCTTTTGCCACATGGAAGGCGTTTACGAGAACACGGATACCTCTATGACGCCAGAAGAGATAGAGAGGGTAATGAGGGTTTTGAAGAAATTCGGCATCGAGAGCGTCAAGCTGACAGGGGGCGAGCCCATGCTTAGGAACGACATCGTCGAGATAGTTGAGAGGCTACATGGCCTTAACTTTAAAGAAATCTCTATGACGACGAACGGTACGCGGTTTCCACAGCTTGCGAAAAGGCTACGCGAGGCCGGCCTAAGCAGGGTCAACATCAGCCTGCACACCGTAGACCCGCAAAAGTTTTGCTGGATAACCGGAACGAGGTCTGTAGACGGGGAAAACAGGCTTAGGTATACGATAGATGCGATAAAAGCGGCCCTGGATGCTGGCATGGAGACCGTGAAGCTTAACGTCGTGGTTATGAAGGGAGTAAACGAGGATGAGATAGATGACATGATTAATTTCGTGAAAGCTTTCGGGCATGACAACTGCATACTCCAGTTGATAGAGCTGGTTCATGAAGGTGAAGCATCGAGTGCTGAGTTTTTCCAAAAATATTATTACAACCTCGGACCGGTAGAGGAAGCTATTAAAAGGAGGGCAATAAAATGCGTAACGCGTAAACTGCATTTGAGGAGGCAATACCTTTTACCTGAAAACGTCTGGGTTGAACTTGTAAGACCGATGAGAAACTGCGATTTCTGCATGAACGATTCAAGGATAAGGATAACGCACGATGGAAAATTTAAACCGTGCTTGATGAGGGATGATAACCTAGTGGACTTTTTGACACCGATGAGGAGCGGTGCCTCAGATGAGGAGCTTGAAAGGCTATTCCTAAAAGCGGTTTATCTAAGGGAGCCTTTCTGGAAACCAAACGATGTTCGTCCACTGGAAGAGATAGTGATCGATCGCGAAGACTGTTGACGCTAGCTATTTCTTCTTACTGAGCCACCATGCCAAATATTCTTCCTTCTGTCTTTTCCTTCTTTCCTGCTCATCCTTTAGGGCCAGCTCCCTCTCCCTCCTTACGATAAGCTCTTGTATCGTATAGGAAGCACCACAGCTATTGCATACGTATTGCCTCGTTTCCCTGTCGTAGAACATCGTTCCGCCGCAGTCTGGACAGAAGCGCAGAATCTTAACCTCCAGCTGTTCTATATCCAGATTAGCCAAGATATAAGCCTTAGTCTGAATCGTAAAGAGGCTCACCTAGCCCGATGAACCATAGGAATGCTAGGCCTGTGAGGTAAAAAGGCCAGGCATTGGGTATATTCGCATGCATGCTTAGCTCAAAACCCTTAGCCACGCTAGGAATAGTATCAGGGGAATTAGGATGAACAGAATGGGCAGAAGCAGTAACAGCCAGAACGTGGGCTTGTCGAACGTCAGCACGAGCGGGAATGGGCTTATCAGGAGGAAGGCACCCCCTTTTACGTCGGCAGACGGTGTTGGAAGTATGCTTACGAGGATCAAAAATACTGCGATGAACGCTAAGACTATGCCGACGGTTAACAGCATGATGGTCCTCAACGGCTCTGGGCCTCGTTTTAAGGAGCTTTCCATGAATTCGTCACCTCACCGGATGTTGCCGCAAGCCTCCCTTGACCGAAAACATGGGCTTTGAGCCTCCAGCCGCATCTGCCGGTCGCTGGCTCACCCTCCGCCATCCCATGCACCCGTTAACGCATGGGATATACGGGTTCATGGCTCATCAGAATGTACTAAACCCAAAGGGTACTCGAGCGTATTTAAGTTTTGCCAACCCATCCAAGGGCTAAAGCTCTAGGCTTTCTGGGCAACGGTGATAAAAATCACCATATGAGTGAAAAAATTATGAAAGCTATTACAAAAATCGCTGCAACGATTAGGAGGACGCTGAAAAGGCTCCTATCGCCAAAAAATATAGGTACTGGCCCTAACAGGACGACGCCGCCGAAACGGGCCTTTCCTTCGCCGCCTAGGCTCCCTAGAAGCCTTACCGCGAGCATTATTATGAGGATGCTTGCAAGTAGCAGAATTAGACCTATTATCATTATCCAATTCATCGGTAAAAAAATTTGTCCGCAAATATTTTAATGTTCATATGCCACAGCTATTGAGCAGATGAGCGACGCTTATAACGTGAGCAGCGAGGTCGTGAGTATCTCCTTTTTGCTCTCATCATACCGCGAAAGCTGAGTCAAGTTACGTTTTATAAAATGCTAGCGTTTTAAAAAAAGCAGAACATGCCAGCCTTAACATCGCGGCGGAAACTCCGTAACGTCTAGTGTTATAACAGGAGCTTCATTTTTACCCTACCTTTGTCAGCCTGCAGGTAATGGTGTCGGTATGCGATCCGTCCCGTAAATCCAGAGGTGCAATAAAGATAAGGACTTGGTGTGGTACAGCCCTAAAAGCCTTTCAAAGCACATGAACAGCTATGGAGGCTGTAGGCTTGGGGCTTGGCGGAAGCCGACGGTTCCGTCGTCGGTAGCTCACGTCGTTTCCTCCTTTAAAATTTTTAAGAGCGATCCTACCACCCGTGCCGTCAAGCCCCATATTACATGGTTTCTATAGACGTATGCCCTAACGACCTTGGTTTCGCCGTTTTGTAGGCTAACCTTGACTTCATCCTCCTTCAGAGACCGGATGGGCGCCCAAAAGTAGCCGGAGAGCTCCGGAGAAAGCCTGATGGGCCTGTCCTCTTTCATAAGGGCAACGAACGGTGTTATCAGCATGTCCGGGTATCTCAGGGGCCTCACATCCGGCAGGGCGCCGAGTACGGTTTGTTCCGGCTCGAGGAGTATCCCAACCTCCTCGAACGTCTCCCTAACGGCAGTTTCTATTATGGATCTATCAGACGGGATCCGGCGGCCTCCGGGTAGCGCTACTTGACCCGACCAGGGGTCCTTGGGATCCTCCCTACGCCTCACAAAAAGGATCCTGAGGTCGCCGTTGCTCGGTTGAAGTATCAGCATAACAGCGGCTGAACTCCTGTGAGATAAAAGCTCCCTGGGGGGTCTCAGCCTCTTGCTTAGAAGCTCCGTCAGTTCCATGACCGACGCTAGCCTTTCTCGAGCATCTTCCTAAAGTTTTGTATGAATGCTGAAGCGTTGCTCTCGACGATCTTTTGGATGAGGCCAATGCTGAATAGCTTTGCCAGTATGCCCACGTCCGCTTCCACGTCATAGAAAACTTGTGTAGAACCGTCCGAGAGCGCTGATAACTTGACCGAAAGGTTTACGAAAACATTTGAGCCTGCTACTGAACCTTTTGCGTTTACCTTCAAAGATTCAGGAGGGTTAAGGGACGTATACTTTACGTTCATCTTTCCTGTGATCCTTGTAAGATAAGACTTCAAGCTTCTATCTTCGGCACCAGATATGTCAACCCTAAAGGCAACCATCGCGCTGCCATCGCTTAAGGTCTCGAATTTTTGCACGTTCGGGAAACATGATATGACCTTTGACATGTTGCTTACGATAGACCATACATCCTCAGGCTTTGCTTTTACTGTGAACGTATCAACAACTTTTACCAACTCGCATCACCACAACGATGAGGCGATAAAGATATAGAAGGCATCAGATAGTAGCTCTTCATCTATCGTCCCCCTTCTGTCCAGCATCCTTCTGATGAGGTTTTCTGGCAATCCTTTGATTTTTACCCGTTCAAGGTTCAGTGCCTCGATCGGGTTTGGAAGCTTTGTTTCCTTTGTTTTACATCCTTTTTTGACGCCGAGCTTCTTGCACACAACGTCGGCCATGGCCTCTGCCATAGCACGGCACGTCGTCAGCTTACCGCCTACAGCAGTTACCAACCCTTCTATGCCGTGGAGCTCCTCATGATCGTATATCTCATAGCGTCTCGATATCTTCCTAGCGTCCATCTCCTCGCCCAACGATACGAGCGGTCTGACGGAGGAGTACATCCTTGAAAAGCCCAACCTTTTAATCGCGGGAAATAGCGCGCTACCCTCTTCCATGAGAAACTCAGCGTCTTCAGGCGGTATTTTATAGTCGTCTGGGTCCTCTATCACATACGCAGTCGTGCCTACTATCGAGACGCTACCGTATGGTACAAGTATGTCTCCATCCGAGGGTGGCCTCATTTTGTTGATAACCCTCTTGGAAAGCCTATACGGTACCACGGCCATCGTGCCCGCGGTCAGAACCATCCTGAGGTCCTGGATGCCAGCCATCCTCGTAATTTTTTCCGACCAAGGTCCGGCCGCCACGACCGTCATCTTTGCATCCTCCTCGTAGACACTTTTGTTGATTTTATCGAAGACCTTTACCCCAACGACGCGTCTACCTTCCTTCAACAACCCGATGACCTCGTTGTATGTCCGTATCTCGGCACCGTTCGTTTTTGCGGCCAAGCCTAAGCTGACGGCAAACTTGTAAGCGTAAAGAACGGCATCCTGAACCTCAACGATTGCTTTAACGTTAGGGTTAAGGCCAGGCTCCTCCCTTAAGGCCTCATCGACGTCCACGTCTTTTGTCGGTATGCTATTCTCCTTGCATCCCTTCTTAAACTCGTCGTAGTACTCTTCCTCGTCCATTAATACAAAATACCCGCCAGTATCCTCCACGCAGTGGCTTGCGATTTCTTTTATTATCTTGTTCTCTACCGCGCATTCGTAGGCCGATTCCGGGTCGTTGACGGCATACCTCGCGCCGCTGTGCAGTAGACCGTGAAACTTCCCCGACGTGCCGCTTAAAAGGTCGCCCCTTTCGCACAGCAGTGTTTTAAGGCCTCTAAGCGCAAGGTCGTGCGTAACGGCTAGGCCGGTCACACCTCCGCCTACTACTATCACATCGTATTTTCCCAAGGCCACTCACGCGACGCTAAAGGTCCTTCAGCCAGCCCTTGGCACGCTCTACGGCTGCCCTCCATCCCTTATACATCTTCTCCCTTTTCTCCTCCGACCACCTTGGCTGGAATACCCTATCAACCTTCCAGAGCTTTTTTAGCGTATCCAAATCCTTCCAAAAGCCGACGGCAAGCCCTGCAGCGTAAACGCAACCTAAGGACGTGGTCTCCGTAACCTTAGGCCTTATCACTTTGGCACCGAGGATATCTGCCTGAAGTTGCATGAGATAATCGTTGATGACAGCTCCACCATCTACCTTGAGTTCCGTCAACCTACTACCCGTATCCGATGCTATGGCCTCGAGTACGTCCCTCGTTTGATAGCATATGCTTTCAAGCGTAGCGTGGACTATGTGCTCCCTTCTTATAAACCTAGTCAAGCCCACTATGATGCCCCTTGCATCCAAGTCCCAATAGGGTGCGAAGAGCCCGCTGAAAGCTGGTACGAAGTAAACACCGCCCGACCCCTCTTGCTCAACAGACCTTGCCATCTGTTCGGTTTCGGACGCTGAGCTTATTATCTTCAAGTTATCCCTTAGCCACTGTATAGCAGCACCTGTTACTGCTATAGAGCCCTCTAGCGCATAAACACACTTACCCTTTTCCATGCTGTAAGCAACAGTCGTGAGTAAACCGTGCTTGGAGAGTTCTGGCTTCGTGCCTATGTTTTGGAGCAAAAAGCAACCGGTACCGTAGGTGTTCTTTGCCATTCCCCTATCAAAGCAGACCTGACCGACGAGTGCAGCCTGCTGGTCGCCGAGGTCCCCGCAAACTGGTATCTCCGCCTTGAAGGGACCGTCAGGCTTCGTGTAGCCATAAATTGACTTGTCTGACGAAGGCCTGAGTTCCGGCAGAATGGAACTCGGTATTTTAAGGAGTTCAAGAATCTCTTCATTCCATTCGAGTTTCTCTATGTCCATGAGCATCGTCCTAGAAGCGTTCGTATAGTCGGTTACATGAACGCCACCATCAGGCCCGCCGGTCAGATTCCAGATGAGCCAAGAGTCTATCGTTCCGAACTTTGCCTCACCTTTCTCAGCCTTTTCCCTTAAACCAGGAACGTTTTCGAGAAGCCACTTTATCTTTGGACCGGAGAAATAGGTGAAAGAAAACACGCCAGTCCTTGGATGTATTAGCGTTTCTTCGTAGTTATCCTTTCTTAGCTGCTCGCATATCTCTTTAGTCCTCGTGTCCTGCCAAACTATTGCGTTCGCCAAAGGTCTGCCGGTCTTGGCATCCCAGATCACCGTTGTCTCGCGTTGGTTAGTAACACCAACCGCTACGATCTCCTTAGGGTCTATTCCCGAGCGTTTTAGGGTCTCGGAAATTACATACCGTGTCTTCTCCCATATTTCTATAGGGTCGTGCTCAACCCACCCAGGCATCGGGTATATCTGCGTGTGCTCCTCGTATACCCATCCTACGATGTTGCTTTCCGCATCAAAAACCATGCATCTAGTACCTGTCGTTCCTTGGTCAACTGCTGCAACGTAATTTCCCTCTTTCACGAGAATATTTTTGTTTATAAACTCTATATAAATCTCTCCAGAGGGTCTCTCACGCCGGTACGAGTATGCCACCCTCATGGCTCTAAAATCGTCGGCCAGATTGGCGGTAAGACGGTTTTAGACATAAACCTGAGTAAGAGTTAAAGGTTAGGTAAGGCTAAAATTCTTGGCAATATTTTATATTGGTGATAAGGATATGGTTGTGAAGGCGATCGACCCGGTTTGTGGTATGGAAGTTGATGTAGCCGTTGTGAAGTATAAGGCTGAGCACGGTGGGAAGACCTACTACTTCTGCTCCCAGGCATGTAAGCGGGAGTTTGAGAAAGACCCCAACAAATACATAAAAAACAGCCACGGGGGACATGCTATCTGTTGCTAGCTAAAGCCTCCCTTATTTACAACATAATATTTTATTTAGCATTAGGTGCATTGGTGTGAAAAAGGCCATTAAAGTTGCCTCCAGATAGGCGGGATGACCGCACGCCATGAGCTAATAGCACAAAGAGTCTTGATAATGTTTATGACGTTAGCGTTAACTTTTCTTCTTCCCGTGCATTTGCCAAGCACGATTATCTGAGGTCTTCTATTGAAAAAGCGTTGGAGGAGGTTGGATGTAGGCTTTGAAGGACCGAATAACCCTAAGTGTTGGTGGAATGCACCACGCCCCTGCATCCAGCTGTTTAAAAATACCTTCATGAGTGTTAAGGGCGTTGTTGGGACCTATGTTAACCAGACGACTGGAAAAGTAAAGGTTAATGCTATACTCAACATAAACTCAGACCATTCATACTCAACTCCCCAAACAACCCTAACGACGCTCAAAGCAGACCAATCTAATCTGAATACTATTCGTCTAAATATTGTAGTTTAGTTAACCTCGTAGAGAAATAGGCGCTTGTTGATGCTTCCTCATATTTCTTGATTCAAAACGATCGATAATGCAGAACTATAGGAAAAAAGCCAGCCTAAGGATGAGAATACGCCCGTATTTCTGCCAAGTGATTATTCTTGGCTATGGATGCTAGAGAGCTCGTGGATCTATTCTCTTTATTCCTGCTATCTTGTCATATTCTTCATCTGTCGTTACTATTGTCCTATCATCTATCATGTTTAGGCATGTCGCAGCATAATACGCATCAAATATTGAGCTGAGTTTATATTGCTGCATTAGGGTTAGGGCTAGAAGGTCTATTTCGTATGTCGTAGGTAATAGTGAAAGGTTTGGTATTGCTGTTATTGTTGCCGCTCTCCTTATGAACTCCTCAAGAGACACTCCCTCTTCCATAGAGACATAATATAGCTCATGGAGGATTTCTCTACTTGAGTACACAGTACCAAACTCGCCTCGCGCAATTCTGGATATTAGCTTATTAGCCGCTGGCTTTAGCCAGTCGCTGACCTTAACGTATGCGTATATCACATCGCTCTCTATCATCATAGCTGCTTTCTCCTTCTAGCCCTAGCGACAGCATCGGCCCTAGCTTTCTTTTCAGCTAACAACCCAAGCTCTTTTCTCCCTCTCCTAGACTTAAGCCAGCCTTCCACCACCTTCTCAGGCTCCCTAGGGATGGGAATAACGATCGCAAAGCTCCCAGCAGAAATAACAACAGCCCTATCCCCCATCTCTCTAATACCCTTAGGAAGGGTAATTCGCCCACGTTCATCAATACTAACCACACTCATAAAAATACTACCCACAAATATGAAATTCGCCCACAATATAAGAATTTACCCCCTAAAAAACAAACCGTTAAACCAAAAAACAATAATAAATAGAGGTGCATCTCTGTGTTTTACACCTTCTTTTCACTTTAAAGAAACCAAATTTTAAACTACTTCATCAGATCAGGAGATTTTATTCTAGCTAAGTATTGTCTCCAACAATTCTTTCTTCTCTTTTGCTAGGCTTTTTAGACTACCATGTCAGCTCTAGTGTCGCATTTGAGTATTAAGGAGGTTATCTTCTCAAGTTACTTGGATGAGCGGGTTTCTCTATGAACTATTCGGGGCTATTGGGTTCCGATTAGCATTCCCACGAGCTTCAGCTATGGGAATTCTTGCACGCAGTCCCTTCAGCGCCCTGAAGCACGTCTGCAATAGCATTCGCTCCAAGGCTATCTGAAATGAGTGCGCCATCAGCCGTTGAGAGTATCTCCATAACCGAGAGGCTCTATACCGCCCGAGCCTCCGCTTTTTCGGGCTTTTGTACGTCCAGGCCGCATCCGAGCGGCTTGCTCAGAGAATTTAAAATTAATTTGGAGATTCATCCAATACCTAAAGGGCGCGGGCTTTCTCGCTGAGTTTTGGTAAGGCGCTTTAGACATAAACCTGAGTAAGAGTTAAAGGCTAGGTGACGAATCCTCCATGAGACCGGAAAGGTTAAAGCCTTTTAAAACATGTTTTAAAAGGAGGTTTGAAAAAGGTGAGGTTGCTTGTCCGTCGTGGGGCCAAGGTTAGAGTACGGAAAACCTAAACTGAGGCTCAGTACATTCTTCGATGAGGTTTACGACGTAGGGCCTGATGACATACCAGTCTTCAAGTTATTTTTGGACGGTAAGTGGGTTACGGCGTCAACGAACGAAACCTTCGATATAGATACACCGATCGACGATAGCGTAATCGCAAGAGCACAAAAAGCCGGAGAGAAGGACATGGAGTTAGCGATAGACGTAGCAAAAGAAAATCAGAGGAGGATAAGGGACATTGCCGCAATCAGCAGGATAGAGATATTCCACATGGCTGTCGAGTTCATGAAGGAAAAGGTTCAGGACTTCGTCGAAACGCTCATGCTCGAGGCTGGCAAGCCTAGGAGGGATGCGCTAGGAGAAGTAAAGGCGACTATCGATAGGATGCAGCTGACGATGGAAGAGGCAAGGAAGATATTCGGCGAGTACATACCCGGTGACTGGTCGGAAGACACTGTGGGAAAGATAGCCCTAGTGATCCACGAGCCCGTCGGTGTTGTCGGCGCGATAGGACCGTTCAACTACCCACTTTACATACCTGCGGCGAAGATCATACCTGCACTCCTATCGGGCAACTCCGTGGTGGTTAAGCCTGCCAGCGACGACCCGATCAGCCAGCTCCTCTTTGCTAGGGTCCTACATGAGGCCGGCTTGCCGCATGGTTGCTTGAACGTGGTTACCGGACCGGGGAAGATTGCCAGCCTTTTGGCCTCAAGCGATAAAGTCCGTCTAGTCTCGTTCACCGGGAGCACCGCTACGGGGAAGGAGCTTTACAGGGCATCGACGATAAAGCCCATGCATCTGGAGCTTGGGGGGAAGGCGCTCGCTATCGTCCTCGACGATGCGGACCTGGACCTTGCGGCAAAAAAGTGCGTGGAGGGCTCTTTGAAGAACGCTGGGCAGAGGTGCGATGCGATTAGCGTGGTTTTGGTTCAAAACAGTGTTGCAGACGTTTTTGTCGAAAAGCTGCTAAAGGAAGTAGATGCTTGGAAGTTCGGGGATCCTAGGGACCCGGATGTTATGATGGGGCCTCTGATAAACAGAAGGGCCGTCGAGTACGTCTATGGTTTGGTGAAGGATGCGTTGGAGAAAGGGGCTAAGTTGCTTAGGGGCGGAAGGTATTGGGGGTGCTACTTTGAGCCGACGGTCCTCGACATGGTTCCCCTCGAGGCCAAGATAGTATGGGAAGAGACGTTCGGGCCCGTCATACCGATAGTCAGGATAAACAACGAGGACGATGCTATAGAGATCTCGCAAAAATCCAGGTACGGGCTTGACTCCTGCGTATTCACCAACAACTTTTACCGGATGTGGAAGGTCGCCAAGAGGTTACAGGTCGGTGAGGTTACGATAAACGACCTGCCTAAACACGGCGTTGGCTTCTTCCCATTCGGCGGTATAAAGGACTCGGGCATAGGCAGGGAGGGCATAGGCTACAGCATCGACGAGATGACAGTCCTGAAGACCATCGTTTTTAACCTAGAGCCGGCCGGCCTCGGAAAGGTCAAGAAAGCGCTTTAGCTAAAAGCTAACGATTTATAGAGGTTTTTGACAAAACATACGTAACCGGCATGGTCAGCTTCGTCTCTTACGGCCTAGGTTCGATAGGGTCGCTTATAGCTTCTGTTGCCGTGACGAGGTACGGCTACGAGATGTTGGGAGCGATAGACGTTTCATCGGACGTCGTAGGGAAGGATGTAGGGGAGGTCCTTGGGTTGAGTAAGCTAATGGGCATAAAGGTCGAATCGGATGCTGAAAAGGTGCTCAAGCATGCAAAACCAGACGTCGTGTTCCACGCCACCGGAAGCTATCTTGATAAGGTATACGACCAGATATCGCTATCCGTCACCCATGGTGCCGACGTGATATCGACGTGCGAAACGCTCGCCTATCCGTACTATAGGTATCCAGGGTTAACGGCTAAGCTGGATGAGGAGGCAAAACGTTATGGGGTAAGCGTCGTTGGCCTTGGGATCAACCCTGGCTTCCTCATGGACCTTCTGCCTTCGCTGCTCACGGCACCGTGCATAAATGTTAGAAAAATCGAGGTCACGAGGTCCCTTGACGCTAGCAAGAGAAGGAAGAGCTTCCAGAAAAAGATAGGGTTAGGGCTTTCTCAAGAAGAGTTCGAGAGGAGGCTACTTTCTGGAGATATAACGTGTCACGTTGGCTTTTCGGAGTCCATACTTTTAATGGCCAGCATAATGGGCATAAAGCTCCAGGACGTTACCGAGATGACGGAACCTTTGCTTGCAAAAGAGGACGTGCACGTGGGTGGTTTGCAAATCAAGGGATCGCAAGTAAGGGGCATCGTGGGTCAAGGTATCGGATACCTTGATGGGATGGAGTTCATAAAGTTAAAGCTAATAGCAGCCGTGGGCGAGGAGGATTACGACGAGGTTAAGGTATACGGCGAGCCCAACCTCACTTGGAGGTGTACCACGGGAACGCCAGGAGACATCGCGACGGTCGCCATGGTGTTAAACTCTGTTCGCAGGGTCATGGAGGCAAGGCCAGGGCTGCTTACTGTTAAAGATATTCTACCCATCACGTGTCCGAACGTTAGCATGAAGCTATAGCGGCGGCCTTTCGTACCCTTTACCCGTTATTTCTTCATATGCCGTGGCTGCGGCGAGCAACAGGCCATCGCAGAAAGGCTTGGCCACGAGCTGCAGGCCTGCTGGAAGCCCATCCTTTGACCTACCGCACGGCACGGATACGGCAGGGAGCGCTAGGGCGTTAAAGGGCTCCGTTAACCTCAGTAAGGCCAGCCTTACGCTCAGCTCTTTATCCTGTACCAAGATTTTTTCCTCGCCTATCTTCGGGGCTGTCACAGAAGTCGTAGGGCACGCTACGAGGTCCAATCCCTTCATCGCCCTCAAGAACTCTCTGATTAGAACCTTCCTGGCTCTTTGGGCTTTTAGGTATACGTCCGACGGAACCAGCAGTCCCAGCATAAGCCTGTGCCTCAGCTCCTCGCTATAAAGCTCTGGGTTCTCTCTAAGCCACTCCGAGTGGAAGGATGCGGCTTCCGTCAAGAGTATAACGTACCTGCAGGCTGAAACGTGCTCAAAGTACTTAAAGTCTAGTTTAAGAATCTGCCAACCCTCGCCCTCCAGCTTTTCCAAAGAGCTCCAAAAAAGCTTTCTGACGTCTTCCTGGAGCGGTTCTAAAAACTCTTCTCCCGGCAATCCGACCCTTAGCTTTTTAATATCAACATTCTCCGTCCGTTTTAGCTCAGAGCGTTGAGAGAAATTGGTCGTGGGGTCCATGGGGTCAAACCCTGCAACGGTTTCTAAAAGGATGCGCACGTCCCAAGCGCTTCTTGCCAGTATGCCGACATGATCTAGGGACCAAGCGAGCGGCACGACACCATGCTTGCTCACGAGGCCGTACGTAGGTTTAAAGCCGAAGATGCCGCAAAGCGCCGCTGGTATTCTGGTCGAGCCGCCAGTATCCGTGCCGAGGGAGGCTAGGCACATGCCGGCCGCGACGGCCGCCGCAGAGCCGCCGCTGCTTCCGCCGCTAACCCTCTCAAGATCCCAAGGGTTCTTCGTCGGCCCGAAGTATGGGTTAACGTTCGTTACACCGTAGGCGAACTCGTGGAGGTTTGTCTTGCCTACGAATACCGCACCAGCTTCTCGCAACCTTCTCACAACCGTCGCGTCGTAGCCCGCCCTGAAGTCCTTAAGGACAGGCGAGCCGGCTGTCGTTATCGTATCCTTCATGTAGAATACGTCTTTGACGGATATCGGTATACCGTCTAGAGGCCCTAACCATTTTCCGGCGCGTATTCTTGCCTCCGCCTTGGATGCCTCTTCGATGGCAGAGTGTTCGAATACGGAGATGTAAGCGTTCAAAACGTCATTTAGACGCCTAATCCTCTCGATGACAGAAGCCGTCAGCTCTACTGGTGAGACTTCGCCGCTCCTGATAGCTTCGCAGGCCTCCTTTATAGAAATGTGAGGGAGGTCAGCCTTTCTCATCGCCCTCAACCTTGGGGGAAAAGAGAATTGCTGGCCCTTCTTCATGCGAAACGACTTCGTTAAAAACCTTAGAAATCTTAAGAACGTTGTCTAAATCGCGAGATAGCTTCGATAGCTCCTCACCCGATGCCCGAAATCCAAGCAACTCCAGATACGCTTTTATAAAATCTACCATACCTTCAGACTCGGCGTCCATGACGCTTAAAATGCTAAAAAGAGAAATATATATCCCTAAAAGGATGAATTGTTTGGTGTCGTGCATGTCGGTTAAGACCTTTAACGCCGTCCTAGTATCTCAAGAAGCTTATATCCAGGCGTTTTCTATTATGCCACAACCATGCTAGCTATCGACGGAGGGGTTAACGCATGGAAAAGGTTAGTGGAGCACGTGACAAGAAGGGCATGAGGCTTATCTCCGTGAAGATGCCAGAGGCCCTTATAGAGGGCATGGACGAGCTCGTCAGGAAGGGCATGTATCCTAGCAGGAGCGCGGTCATGCGGATGGCTGTAAGGGATCTTCTAAAGAGCGAGCTAGGAAGGATAAAATCCAGCGGCCAAGAGCGTTAAATAACCCGATGCTACGATGGGCATGCGCTCGCCGTTGTGGGATTCATAGGCTTTCATCCCTTCCCATTACCCATATTGTTAGGGATTCATCGGGGTCTTTCGGACATCCAGGCAGCATCCAAGGGAAATTGTTCGATAAACCTCTGTACAAATCCGTCTATTTGGAAAGCAGCTGAGTTACCCTATATAGAACGGCTCCCTCGCCGGCCTTTCTTCGCGAGCTGGCTCTGTTTGACCAAGTATGCTCCTCTCGAGTCCCTCCAGCAGCTGTTGATATCTCCTGATATCCTCATCGAGCTTGCTCAAATCCAGTTCCATCTTTAAAGATCTAAGGAGTACCTCCAACAGCCTCTTAGCCGCGCTAGGGTCGGGTATGTAGGAGGGCGAATCTGATAAAAGCAAGCAGGTCTTTTTTCCGTCCCTTGCAAAAAAGAGCAAGAGGAAAGACGTCAACCTGTCAACCGGAAGGACGTCCTGGCTTGGTGCCATTTTGGCACCCGCTTCCAAGATCTCCTTGGCGTGCTCCAACTTTGCGGCCGAGACGAGGACCGCGCCGTTTCCCGTAACCCTCCCGCTTCCTAAACAGTAAAGGCTCTCGACGCCGCTCGCCTTTAAAAACATGTAAATCTCCTTGGCTACTAAGTAGCTACCGTCTCCGCTTTCCATAGGGAAGTTTCTGACGATGAACAAGAGCTTCAAGCCGGTCTTTTCATCAACGTAAAGGTACAGGTCTATATGTGACGGAAACGCTATACCATCCTCGTTTACGAGGCTCACTTGGGGGAAGTGCGGCGATAAAATTTCGCCGACCTTCTCAGCCTTCAGGGCATCTATTAGGAAAACGCCAGCTATAAGACCGGCTGCGCCAGGCGAGGGTGCTACCTCTATGGCGCATGCGCCTTTGAGGTTCACTGTCTTATCTACCTTTATGCTTGTTTCCACCTCATGTCCCTCCTCAACCTTACAATGGCGTTGATATACTTATCCTGTAGATTAATGTTTGGGGGATGCGGGTTTTTTACGCGTCCACCACACGACGGGCACCTCTCGCTCGAAAGCGTGTACCTGCCGCACAAGCTACACTTCCATATTTTGGTCAACCCTTCTTGAACTCTCCCCTACCTCCTCTACTCACTACGTACCCTATACACTTTTCGGCCGCTTGGTTCAGTAACCTCTCGGACGTTTCATCGTCCTCCGCCTCTACTCTGAGAAGGTAACGGGGAGCCCCGATGACCGTTATCGTTACGCTCTGATCCTTATTCGCAAGCGACATGGCTTCCTTAACAGCATCCCTGATAACTACGACGCCATTTCCGGATTGGCAGTAAAGTACAAGGGTACCCTTCTTCACGACGCTCTTCTTCTTTATCTCCTGCTTTACGATCTCGATCAGGGTTTTGAGAACGTTCTCGGGCAAGCCCCTCAACGAATCTGGGACAGCTTCATCCCTCGCAAGCCTTTCAAAGACATCGTACAGCTCGGCCTCTTTCCCCTTAGTAGACTCAAAAAGATTTTTTTCCAGCTCTGATCTATCAAGCCCAGTCCTGTCTGCTAAAAGTTTTATTATTCGCTTGACTTTCTGTTTCTTCTTCCACCACAGTAACTTCTCTACCTTCTCCCTTTTTGACACCCTCCTCAAAGATAGATCCACTTGCATGGTAGTCGGATCAGACCGCAACACCTTGAATACTGCCTTCTGGCCCTCTTTGAGATAATCCCTGATATTCCTTACCCATCTCAAAGAAATCTCTGAAACGTGTATAAACGCATCCGCATTCTCATACTCGTCTAACGAAACGTAAGCGCCAAACTTATCGACCCTCTTCACGGTCCCTATCACTATCTCGCCGGTTTCCGGCAGCTTTTTTTCATTCATAAACTTCTAACACCTTTCCAAATATCTGGGCTTTTCCTCCCTTTGGTTTTGCTAAAATCGAGTTACAGACTCTACACCTCACCAGGGTCTTGGCATGCTCGAATACTATCTGTTTATTGTTACACTCGTCGCAACTCACAAGCAAGAACCTCGACGTGGGTTTTGGAATCAGCTTGCTCCAATCTGCTTCTCCGACCATATACGATCACCTAACTATCTCTAGCTTTTTTAATCGTATCCCACCCCTGAAAACCTGGAAGCCGCAAACCTGACACTTGAGGATGAGGGTCTTACGCTCGGTCGTCTTGGCCTTATCGCGCTGGATGGGATACTTTTGCCCGCCGTAGCCCTTCAGCTCCCTCTGGTGTCTTCTAGCACCTATTGCCAAGCTCCTCTCCTTGCCCTTCTTATATAACGATACAGTATGCTGCGTATGCGTGTTGCATTTAGGGCAGTATGTACGAATGGTGGCAGGAACCTTCAAAGGTTATCACTCTTTTGCACTTAACTGCAGTTCAGCAGAGGCTAAATTTAAGTGTTAAGGCAGGGCAATGCTCCGGTATCAGGAATACTTTTCTTGACCTTTAGCTAGGAAAATTTCTATGTAGCTCACGAACCTTCGCTTACCATCGGGCGTGCTGTATTCGTCGCTGCCTATTTTCACGTCGACGATCTTCAGATCCTTCAAGAATCCGTTGCGCAGGAGCTCGATGGTCTCTAAACAATTGTTTATACTTTTTCCCCTACCCCTCAGCACAACCACATCGGCCCCCCTGTTGAAGAGCGTTATGCAAGCCGTTACGTACTTTATCGCAGGCTTGCTACCGACGAGTATTAAACCGGTTTTCATAGTCTGGGACATAGGCGTTCCTGTTATTGTGTCCATAAAACCATCGAATAAAAATGTAACGCTCCCTATATAAATACCAGCAGCATCAGCGACGATACCACGATGCTAGATAGCATACCGATTATGAAAATCCTAAAAGACCTTATCGTGCTTTTTGCCATATAGTTGATTACGCTTTCTGAGAACACCCTTATATCCTTTATCGTCAACCTTTGGTGGCGTGCTTCAGCCGGTCTCATGCAGGCTCTTGCTTGATTGTACAAACGCTTTGCGTATTCCGCGATGACCTCTGGCGCCAGTACCTCGCCGACTGGATGGTAACCCCTACCTCCCAGGCTCATGGCGCAAACGAGGTGTGAGTCCGTCGTCAGCAGCTCGCTACCCGAGGCCCCTTCTTTACGTAGAGCATCCTGCACCAAAGACCTTACCTGCGGTAGGGCGTTGTTACCGTCTACGATTATGTAGACAAATTCCTCCCCGTCAACCCCTATTACCAAGCAAGATATTCCACCCGGACCTAATCCGTCGTTCAGCCCGTAATCTTTCGGTACTATCCTTGAAAAACCTATGGAAAAATCCTTAAAATTTTCATATAAAGGAAGCGAGTCTATCTTCTCCATCAAGTCCACGACGTCATCAAATTTTGAATTGAATTGATTTCCGCCTTGCTCTGCAAAAGAGTTATGCGCATCTATGATAACGATTTTATTCGATTCTCGTGGTAGCAAGCTGGGAAGCAGGTCTTCCATCGGGTTAGGGTGGAGGCTTACTACGGCAACCTTCACACCGTCTAAGGCAAAGACGTTTGCCGTTGCCTTACCCGATGCTATCGTCATTGGCTTCAGGGACATTCCGCTAAAGCCGTCTTCCTCGAATGCTTTGAGTGAGGAATCGACAAGTTGCTTGGCTAGCATCAAGCCATCTTCACGCGACGCTATGTCCATTTCATGTCCAGACAACCCCTTAAGGACCGCCGCCTCTAGG
The DNA here is from genome assembly GCA_003056285.1 of Candidatus Terraquivivens tikiterensis. Taxonomy (GTDB): domain Archaea; phylum Thermoproteota; class Nitrososphaeria_A; order Caldarchaeales; family Wolframiiraptoraceae; genus Terraquivivens; species Terraquivivens tikiterensis. The sequence continues at coordinate 4,958 of NDWU01000006.1, read as the reverse complement.
CCAGCAGCCGCGAACGTTCTTTCTATGATGTACGGCGTTATGCTGCCCCCTATCGACCTTACTGGTCCAGGATGGAAGCGTGGCACGACGACGCACAGTAGACTGGTTTTTTTCTCCTTATCTCTGAAGAGTAATGTGTCGACGATTATGTCTGTTGGCTTGCTGATTTTGCAAAGTAGCCCCTCAATATAGGAGCTATCCCCTTCGAGCATGCTGAGGACAAAACCTCTAAGGAATTTAAAAGGAGACTGGCCCAAAATTTTGCCAAAGACTTCTATCGCAGATAACGTGAGCGTAGAGGCTACGATTCCTAGCCCGTAGGAGGCTAAAGTCAAGGATGCCGCTACGCCAAAGTCTAGTCCCAAAATGAGCGCTATTCCCGTTGCCTGCATGAGCGTCGGTAAAAAGATGTATGGTAAAGAGAGCCGCCTGAACTTGAGCGCCATAAACGTCGAAAAGCTTATGAAACTTGAGATTTGTAGCCCAACGTACATCGTAACGATTAGGTACAAAGCGTTGTCCGTAATGAGCGATACTATAAACCCTATGAGTGTGCCCGAGAATAAAAGCGCCAGTTGGACGAAGGATAGGGTGTTCATCCTGTTGAGCGAGAATACGGGCTCATTTTTCAGGAGGCTCTTCTTGAATAGCACGTTCATCCCTATGGATGAAAATAAAAGTAAACCACAGAGATACGGAACCGAACCCGGCGTGCCCATACGGGTGGAGATGAGCATAGCCGTCAGCAAGGAGAGAGAGATTATTGACGCTATAACCGCTTTCGGGCTCGGCATCCTAAAAAGGAGTCGATACCTCGACGCCATAGCTGAGACCATATCACCTGCCAAGACTACGCCCGCCCTAACCCCGCCTCTATTACAAAGATTGATATTAACATTGTGAGGTGAAGGTCCCGCAACATCTAGCGTCTGGATGAAAAGCGAACATTTATGTTTTCCTCCAGCTTTTTGTCGTCAGCCCAAGGGTACGTGTTTGGTGCAAAGCATCCAGTAAAGCGGAGGGGCGTTGGAGCTTAGATGCAGTATAATGAAAGCCAGCGCAAAGCCCATGACCGTCTAGAGGCGTTGGTCAGGAAGTCAGGAGACAGTGAGTCCATGGGCTTACAACCATGGATAGCTCAAAACGGCCAGATCCTGCCCATTACTAAAACCATGATGATTAAAGCGATCGCCGCTATCATCACGACCTCTGGCCTAACCTTAAAACCTTTAGACTCTTCGCCGAAGAATGCCAACAATCCTGCCATCGTCGCAGGCATCGGAGCCTCTTTGCGTTTTCTCCCAGAGCTCATGGAAGATATTTTGCTCTTGGGGATATTTTAATTTTGCTAAGGAGTTTACATCTCCCCGCGGGTGAGCGGTGCAAGCGTTCCGGCAGATTCGAGAGCCGCCGCCACGAAACCCCTTCTCTCTAGTATCCTAGCAAGCTGCATGCTATAGCCATGCATCGTGTAGACAACCCTCGGCATGCACGCCTCGACATGCTCTATCAATCCCTTAAAATCGGCATGGGAGCTCAGCGGAAAAGTGGCGTCGTAAAGCTCGAACCTGTATTTAAGCGCCCAACCAGTCGCTATTGCCCATTTTACAGTCCGACTAGTGGGAACATCAACTCTGCGGTTGCCAACGTACACGCACTCGCCTGACCTGAGGAGCTCATCGGCATCGGCCGAGCCCATGCAAAAATATGAGAGGCCTAAACCAAATTTCTTGTAAACTTCACACACCCTAGCCACTGCCCCGCTTACAACGACAGGTATCCCTAAGTATTCGTTAACCAATTTTATAAGCTCCTGAGACTTGCCTACGAGGTATGCCTTGAACGCTGGCAAGCTACCATCCTTTATACAATCGCAGATCCACTTCACGATTTTTGAATAAACTACCTCCCTATCAGGGAATATAAAAGAAGGCTCGCCGTACGTCGCCTCTACGACCATGAAATCTGCATGGATAGGCTCTGCTGCCCTAGTAACGAGGGTGTCGTGAACGTTTATGTCTCCGCTAAAGAGCAGGGTACCCTCATCGCACTCAACGGCGTATTGGCACGAGCCCAGTATATGGCCGGCGTTCATTGTCCTTATCCTAGCTGGCCCGACCTTCACCACAGCCCCGAGCTCTACGACGTTCGCACGGCGTTCCAGGCCTCTTATAGCTCTCAGTAGCTCGAAGGTTTCAACGGTCATTAGCGGGTTGGATTCGTTCACCCTCATGATGTGGTCTGCATGCGCATGGGTTATGCACCTTAAAGCTTTGCCTGACAAATCCTCTGCCGCGTCGAATGCCATTAACGTATCCTTATACGCTACGAGCGCACCGCCTTTGTAGGATACCTTCATACCAACGGCCTCGGCGACGTCATCTTGGAAGGGCTAAGGGAACCGTATAAAGCCTTCTAAGTTTAACAGAAAGCGTTAGGTTAATGCGAGTTAGCCAAGGCGGTAATACCACGGTTTCCCTGCTTCAAATATGGGCTTGCCAGCACGTAGGCCAGCAGATGCTCCGCTAGATGGGCGTATAGGGTCTTCTTGAATGTCTCCAAAGCTTCCAGTAAGCTTTCCCCATTCTATCGTTCCCGGCCGGGCATGAGCTTTTAGCTTATCCGGTTTTCTGCGCGTTTCGATGCCTTTTATGGCTTCGTCACTTTTCGTGATCCTGAGGGCATTATGAGGGGGCATTGGGGCTTTTACGAGCTTCTTTCGCTTTTCATCCCAGGCATGAATGATGCAGATTTCGCTAACGGTGTTAAACTTCGTCTATGGCCTGCTGGCCCAAGCCCGTAAGCATCCATACGTTCTGTCCTTTTCCTTTTAGGTTTTTAACTATCCCCTCCGCACCCATGTTTTTCAGATGCCTCCTTATGGCCGAGGGCGTAAGGCCGACCTCGTTTGCGATCTGCGCTACTGACGCGACCTTACGTTCCCTCAGTATCTTAATTATCGTACTCCGAACCCTGATGCCTCTCGACGTGTTCTTTATCCTGCCCAATAAAGCCCTAGGGTTTATTTCTTGGGGGGTTCGCATATCTACAAATTTAATTGGAGAATGCTACAATTAATCCTTTGCCTCTTCAGAGTAGTTCTTAAAACCAGTCCTCGACCCTTATTGGCTGTCCCAGAGCCCATACGTGGCCGCAGCGCGGACACCATACATCCCATACGTATTTAACGTTGCTGTCCCTAGGCTTTAGGGGAATCGCTAACCCGTATCCGCATCTTGGGCATATAATCTGTTCTTTTTCTTTGCACATACTTTCCATCAGTCTCTTATGACGGGTGGTATGAAGCCTGCCCTTATCGCATGGTCCGCTAACACTATGGCCACAACCGCCTCGACGACCGGTACGGCTCTTGGAACAACCGTTGGGTCATGTCTACCCCCAACTACGATCTCGACCTCCTTCATGCTGCCCAAGTCTATCGTCTTTTGCTTCTTGGCTATGGACGGGGGCGGCTTGAACGCAACCCTAAGGACCAAGGGCATGCCCGTGGACATGCCACCAAGTATGCCGCCCGCGTTGTTCGTGGTGGTTATGACCTTCCCGTCCACGATGGCGTAGGGGTCGTTGTTCTGCGAACCTAACAACCTTGCGGCTTCAAAGCCCACGCCGAACTCTACGCCCTTAACCGCCGGTATCGCGAAGAGCGCCCTGCTTAGGTCAGAGTCCAGCGATGAAAATACAGGCTCGCCCAGACCGGCTGGTAGCCCGAACACTTGGCACTCGACTATACCACCAAGGCTATCTCCTTGGCTCTTAACCTCGTTTATTTTCCTGATCATCTCCGCAGCAGCAGATTCATCCGGGCACCTAGCCTCGTTGGTGTACCTCTTCCTCCTTATATCTTCCAACGTAAATCTCCTAGCCCTTATACCGCCTATCTCCAAAGCGTACGCCATTATCTCGACGTTCAGCGCCTTTGAGAGTAGCTTCTTGGCAACCGCTCCGGCCATGACGAAGCCTGCCGTTATCCTCCCAGAGAACCTCCCACCACCCCGCCAGTCGGCGAACCCTCCGTACTTCATCCTAGCTACGTAGTCGGCGTGCCCAGGCCTAGGTCGGTTCACGAAAATTCTGTAAGGCTCCGAGTCTACGTCCCTGTTCCAGACGAGCATGCAGATGGGTGAGCCAGTTGTCCTTCCCTCGAAAACGCCTGATAGTATCTCTACCTTATCCTCTTCTGCCCTTGGTGAACTGAGGCTAGATACGCCTGGCCTCCTAAGGTCCAGTTCCCTTTGGATGTCGGCCTCCGAAAGCTCCAAGCCAGCCGGGCAGCCGTCGACTACAGCGCCTACGCACCTTCCATGGCTCTCGCCGAAGCTGACGACGACGAACCTCTCGCCTATAACGTTCCCCGCCAAATCCATTCCCAGCCAAATCCAAATGTTATTTACCGCTCCAGATGTGAGCTACCCACGGCTGAAAGCCAGCGGGCTTCCTGCTTCAAAGATGGAGCTTGCTGGTATCCCTACCAGTAGGGGCTCCACCTCAGCAGGCGGATCAGGGCTGCTCCATCCCCTCATCTTTATTCTACATGCAGAAATCCAGTCCCTATAAGGGTTTTCGTAGCCTAGCCCTTCCGAGGTGCCGCTCGGAATCCTTTGCTTCCCATTCCACTGTGCTAAGAAGTGATTGTAGGTCTGCCTGCACAGCTCTAAGGTCTCTGGTAGCCTTTCTTCATGCTCTGTTTTCGGGTAAAGCCTGAACTTGTAGGTCAATTGGACTTTTTGCATTTCTCAATCAACCTGTTTATAACCTCATCGTAAGACTCTCTTTTAGCGATTCTAAGCTTTTTCAACTTATCCCGCGTATCTTTTCGCACCATTATCGTTGTCCACTCACTCATAGCAATCATATAGATAGATTATAGCTTGATATATAAATGTTCGCTTTCATCCCACCCATGAATGGTGTGGGATTTCACGCTCACAATGTTAAAG
>NDWU01000033.1 GCA_003056285.1 Candidatus Terraquivivens tikiterensis | reverse complement strand
GACGCTCCTCAGAGCACGCTCCTCGCCTCCTTCTTTGTATAGCTTGACGGCCTCGTACACGTCCAAAACGGTGACAGAGCTTCCCTCCTCGTAAGGCCCGGCCCTGATCCTCCTAAGCTCTTGCATGTGCGCACCGCATCCCAAGTAAAGCCCAAGGTCGTAGCAGTATTTCCTGATGTACGTCCCGCCAGAACAGGCAACCCTCATCAGGACATCCCTTCCATTCCGCTCGATTACCTCGGCCGAGTATATCGTCCTTATCCTTGGCTTCCTTGCGACGGATGACCTTACCGGAGGTACTTGGTAAATCTGTCCGGTGAAGAGCTTTACAGCCTCAAGAAGCCTTTCGTCTGAAACGTCGCCGTGTAGCCTCATAAGGCATACGTACTCTTTTCCAGTTTCCATTATGGCCCTGGCGCATTTTGTGGACTCTTCTAGGAGTATCGGTAGAACGCCAGAAACGGCCGGGTTTCCCCAGGCTCGAAGCCTCCTAGGGTCCCTCCATGGCCTGCTCGCTCTATACCCAGCAGATCCTTTATCTTCGAGGATACCTCGTGGCTCGTAGGCCCCCTAGGCTTATCTAGGTTGATGACGCCCAGCCTCAGGTGCATCCGTATGGGCCTCTCGTACGGGTTGTATCCGTACTTAGGGTCGGTTTCAGCCTCAAGCCTCACCAAAGTCTTCCTTTCGCGCTGCCAGGGCGGAACGGGTCCCCCGACCATCCTATTCAAACTTGACCTTTGCCCCCTCCTTCATGAAATCTACGAGACCGGATTCCTGTATAGTTTTTAAGACTTCATCGTCCGATGCGTCCTCCCTTATGTTCAATTTATACGGCGTGAAGGCTAGATGCGAAACGTTCACCCTTCTGCGCCTAACGCCCGTTAAGCTTTTAGGCCCAGTTACTATGACGAAGTTTTTATCGACGACGCCGACGACGACGCATTTTCGTCCCGCCTCTCTACCGACTGTCTTAAAGCATACCCTCCCGATCTCGGCCTTCAAGCCTCGTCACCGGTAGCTTCGCCTTAACGCCTCAAAATATTAAGCTTAAGGGTTGTGTTTATCTAATCTCCCGGCTTTGCCTTTGAGTAGCTACACGGCCTCGATCGTAACGCTCAGGTTTTCTCCCTTCTTAACTTCTTGGGTAGCTTTAATCTTTGAGCTCATGTCCTTGTACTTCATTATGTTCCAGATGCTCGCCTTTGCTCCCTTCCTTTTGATCGCGTCGGCAATACACTCGATCGCTCCAAGCTTCTCTACAGTTACTTTTAGCCTTGTTTTATCCAGCTCTATGTCCGACTCCACGTTGAACTCTTTCTGCAACTCCTCTCTGCCGAATAACTCGTAAATGCTAATATCTTCCCCGACCTTAACATCCCTATCCGCTCTTAGATAGATTCTGCCAACTATGGGCATATTTTTTAAGATTTGACAGGAATATTTTAATTTTAACGAAGAATCAACCCAACGTGCCCTCATACGTAGGAGGATTTTAGCCCTATTAAATGCCTCCGATGAACCCGGAGGAGGATGAAGGCGGTGAGGCTCAAGTGCTAAGCGTGGAATCCATGCTTAGCTCAGAACCCCTTATACAACCACTGAAGATCAGGATTCCCCTCACGATGTTAAAATAGGGAGCTCCTTTCGGGTCTTTATCGTGGTGCCCGCATCCGGACGTCAAATTTTTTTATAATTACGCATGTTTATTTTGAAACTGCTGATTACAACGAACAAAGTTTATACAGGTTATCATAAGCAGACCGATCGGAAGTAACGGCTGCTGTAAAAGTTAGTCTCCGTTCCACAACTCATTCGAACGCTTTAAAAAATTTTCTAGGTCTTTTTCGACCTTTCTATACTTCATGAGCAACGCTTTCCCCTCAGCCGTAAGCTCTGAGGTCCCTCCGGCAACCCCGCCCCGATGCCTGATAACCAGCTTACACTTCAGGCGCTTTTCCGCGAGCGATATTCTGTGGAGGGCATACCTGTACGACATACCAACCCGTCTGGATGCCTCAAAAATGGACCCGCATGCATCGATCGCCTCTAAAAGCCCTGCCAGCCCCTCTCCAAAGATCGCCTCACCATCCTTGTCGACGAACCAAAGCTTAAATTTAGGATAAAGCGTGATGGGCGTTTTCTTTCCCCCGTGCTACAAGCATACAATAGTAGATAGGGGTAAATAAATTGTTAGCATACAGCCTGCTAGCTCAGATCCTAGATGGCTGCTAGGTTGTAATAAATAAATGAAAGTTAAACACTTTAAATTTCTTCCTTGTGCAATATCAGAAAATGTAACAACGTCATAGTACGGGCTATACTGATTACCATATAGTGGTAACGCCTTGTTTTGAGAAAATACGATCCGTGGATATTATATCTGCTTTATGTTTTAATGCCGTACCTGCTACAAGGGCATCAAAATATGTTTTCTCATCTTCTAGATCGAAACTTTTTTAAGAACATCAACGGCAATCGGTAATATTTTGTTTTCGGGAATAATTCGAGTTAGTTTTTCAAAAATCTTAATTCGCTCTTCTTTAGAAAATCCCTTCCCCTTTAAAACAAGGTCGCATTCAAGCAGTACCGCTGAGGGAATGTAGACTTCTTCTGATAAAATGAGAGATTGGAGTGTGTCTGAGTGCGTTTGTATAAAGTGGGTGTTCTGGATCTAAAGACGATATTAGAACCACTGTATCAACTATCTTCATTACTGTTCCCTTTTCACTAAACGAAAGAGTAATTTATCAGCGAGATGTTCTTCTTCTTTCCAGTCTTTAAGTCTGCCCCTGACTATTTCATGAATGTCTCCCAAGAACATTTCGATTGTTTAATAAGAAGAAGAGATTTAAAGTTTAACTTTTATTAAATATATATATGTAGAAGTTTTTTAAGTTGTACGGTTTGAACAGACGAAGCTTCATAGCTTCCATGACCGGCTTGCTTGCCTCCGCTACCTTGCTAACCTTGATTGGTATAGGTAGAGGTAAAAAAATCAGGCCTCCAGGGGTTTTGGAAGAGGACGAGTTTGTTTCTTCCTGTATAAGGTGCGGTAAGTGCGTTGATGTCTGTCCAACAGGTGGGATAAAGCTCGACTACTCGGATCTCTACGATCTTGGTACACCGGTGCTCGAGGGCTACTGTGCCGTGTACACACAGCTCGTAGAGCCTAGCCAGGAGAAAAACGTTCGGTTTAAGAGGTCCAGGGAGAACGCAGAATTGTGTTTAAGGTGCGTCGACGCATGCCCAACAGGCGCTCTGAAACGCTTACCGCTAAAAAAGATTAAGATCAGCATACCTAAGAACGATGAGGAAAAGTGCACAAAATGCTACGTATGCGTCGCAATATGTCCTTTCGATGCAGTAAGCGTTGGCAAGGACGGATGGCCAAGCTTCGACCTGGAAAAATGCATAGGGTGTAAGCAGTGTGCTGTTCTCTGCCCTCCACGCTCCATAACGCATGAGCCTTACGGGAGGTGATGGGTTTGGCATCGGCCCCAAGTACGAAGGATGCCGTTCAGTGGGCTAGGCACGTATCGCAGGCCCTCTTCTTCGCGTTCTTCGTGCTTCTCGTCGTCGGCACGGTCTGCAGCTTCACGGCCGGCTGGATTTCTATCGTCGAGCCCCTCGGCGGGCTGCAAGTACTATTCGCAAACATGGCTAACGTTAACTTAAGAATCTTGTTGAGGGTTCTCTCGGGCATCGCCATCTTCACGATAGTCGCCATACTCTTCGGGAAGGCATGGTGCGCGTGGGCGTGTCCAGTAGGATCCGTTGTAGAGCTGGCCGAGTACGCTTTCTCTAGGGCTAAGCTCATGGGGCATGCCAGAAGAAAAGGTAGAGCGGTCTCCAGCGAACCCCGTCTAAACAAGAACGTCAAGCATGGTGTCTTAGGAGGCGTGCTAGGTTCCGCCGTCCTATCCCGCAACCCCGCTTGGTGCAGCCTCTGCCCCATAGGGACGATATGCAGGGGGACGGCCGCGGGAGGGCTCATAGCGGCAGCCGAAACTTTCATAGTCGGGAGCGTCGTGGCTTCAAGCCTGTACGAGAGGAGAGCGTTCTGCAGATTCCTGTGCCCTGTCTCGAGCCTTTTGACGTTCATAAGCAAGTTGAACGTATTCTTTAAGCCGGTTGTTAAGAGGGATTCGTGTAAGGAGTGCGGGCTATGCGAGAGAATATGTCCGGAAGGGATACCGCTGCATAAGGAGAAGGATCTGGCAGAGTGCACGAAGTGTCTCTTGTGCTATTCCAAATGCCCTTACGGCGGCGTTACGTTTAAGGCGCTGGGCCAGTCGGGCATTTCAAAGAAGGCGCTCGTGCCTTCCATAATAGCCCTTGCGTTCTTCATAATGGTTATACCGATATCCAATCTATACCTGGCACAGAAGGAGGTCTCGCTGAGCGTAACGCCTGCAAGCTTCACGATAGCATCTGGCGGGAACGTAACGCTTACTGCTTTCTTATCATCCGATGGCGTGGCGGTACCTGATAGGGATATCGTGTGGTGGGCCTCCGAAGGCCTCTTCGATAAGAGCGAGGGTTACGTCGTGAGGTACATGGCTCCATCGACATCCGAAAACAAGACAGTAAAGATAACGGCATCGTTTTACGGAGACGAAGAGTACAAGGGCGCCACCGCCACCATCGTTGGCAATGTTATATCATTCAAGCAGGAGCCGACTACAACATCTATTGTGCCCCAGTCGTTCGTTGTCAAGCCAGGAGGGAACGTGACGCTCAAGGTAGTTGTTTTGCCGCATGGAGCTCCGGTAGAGCTCGTGGAGTGGAGGCTCGAAGGTCCAGGATTCTTGTCCAGCGATGTGAATGGGAGCGCGACCTACTTCGCGCCAAAAGAAGTCGAAGAGGAGGTGCAGGTAAGGATCTCGGCGCTATTCAGGGGGAACGCACGATACCTACCGAGCGTTGGATACGCAGTCGGCAAGGTGTCGCTGGAGGTCACGGCACCTCCAAAACCATACGAGCTTTTCGGAAGGTATTATGCTCTTAGATTCAGCAGGATGGCCGTCAAGGATGGCCTCATCGAGGGGCCGGTAAGTGTCGGTAACCTCTCGCTCGTCAGGATCAGGGGCGCAGAGGCCGTTGTTTTCAACCTCTCCATGCCCGATCTTGGCTTAGCGGCATCGGAGGGCGTTCTAAGGGACCTCGAGGTATACGCCTCTTCCGTCAAGGGGATAGTTGACGGAAAGCCCATGGAATTGGATGGCAGCAAAAAGGTAAGGATATCTGGCAACATCGAGATAAGCGACGGGGAGGTCTTGGCAGCCGTGCTATCCTGCAAGTCGCTCGATGCAAAGCAACTTTATCTTGCTGGGAAGTACGTTGGAGGTCAAGAGCCGTACGTACCTGCCGTAGTTACGGCTGCTGAGGTGGCTTTAGCCAAAAATTACGCTATGGGCGCTCCTGAAAGCTACGGGGAGCTGGTTAAGAAGGTCATGAGGCTGACATCTGGCCAGGTTGAGGCCGATAGCTTCTCGATAGTTATACCGGCAGGGTATCATCTGAACAGAAGCTCGAAAGAATATGGATACAAGGCTGGGCTTGTTCTAAACTCGACGAGGCTGACAGGAGAGAATATGACGATGTATGCCATCTATTACAAGATTACGGTTCAAATAGCAAGATACGTAGGACCGCTTGGATTTTACTTCATCAAAGCCACTGGCGAGGAAAACGTCGGCAGCGTGGTCTGGCATTTCTGGGCATCGTGGGGTATAGGAGGGGGTTATTGCCATAGGGTGCTTGACGTTGAAGTTCATGCGGTCCTCTTCAAGTTAGATAAAGCTTCATTCACAGACGTTCGGTTGATTTCTTTTTCAGGCTGAGTCAGCTTTTTCTGAATAGTTAACCTTTATAACACTTTTGGAAGTATACCCTACTGCCGTGGAAGTAGCCCTCAGCATACCCTTCAGCTACGAGCCGAGCGAGCGGTGAAGAAGCTCTTAGAGGACTTCAGGGACATGGTCAACTTCTGCATGGACTACGCCGCGAGGAGGTGGACCACGTCCTACGCCAGGCTCAGGAAGGGCATCTACGAGGAGTGGAAGAGGCGCGGGACTACTCGACGCACTTCTGCCACTCGGCCTGCAAGATAGCCCTAGCCATTCTCAAGAGCTGGAGGAGGCGGAGGGGCTTGGTCAAGGGCGATAGGCCAGTTGGCCAAGAAGCTCTTCACGCAACTAGACCCGCAACTTTACAGGTTCTACGGCGATAAGGTCAGAATCTCGGTCAGGCCTAGGCAGTTCCTCTTCGTGCAGCTGAAGTACGGGGACTACCAGAGGAGGCTCATAGACGCGTGGAGGGAGGGCAAGCTCAAAACAGGCGAGGTGACGATAAACGAGACGGAGATAATCGTACCCTTCAAGAAGGAGGTAGACCTCTCCAACCCGGGCGACTGGATAGCGATAGACATCAACGAGTCTAATGTCACGGCTGTGAGCTCGAACCCACACATCCTTAGGATTGAGAGCAAGCTAAGAACCATCCATACGACGTACTTCAACATAGTTAGGCGCATTCAGAGGCTACGCAAGCTCAAGCCGAAGGCCGCCGAGAGGTTGCTGAGGAAGTACTCCGGCAGGAGGAGGCGCAAAGCCATGGACGAGTGCCACAAGATAGCGAGGATGGTCGTTGACTTCGCCAAGAAGCACAAAATGGGCATTATTATGGAGGTTTTGAGGGGAATAAGGAGGCGCATCAACTACGGCAGGAGGCTGAACCGAAGGCTTCATTCATGGAACTTCAGGAGGCTACAGTTCTACATCGAGTACAAGGCCAAACTTGAAGGCTTGCCCGTAGTCTATGTTAGCCCTAAACGCACCTCGAGCCTGTACCCAATATGTGGTGGGAGGCTAGCGCCGAATGGGTGCAGGCGGCTAAAGTGCGGATGCGGATACGAAAACGATAGAGAGGTAACTGCCTGCCTAAATATGCTCAGGATGAGGGGAGCCCGTTGCCCCTGAAGGCCAGCCATGAGGCACCTGCCGAGCTGGAACGGGCAGTCATAAAATGCTAACTATCCGACAACGGTGTCAAGTTAGTCCGGATGCTATGCTTATCAGTCCTGCTGTTAGTAGGGCCGTTCTAATGCTTGCATGCTCTATAACCATTACTAGGCTCTGTTGGAGGCCCGCTAGGTCCGACGGGCTTCTAAGCTTTGGATGCTTAAACGTTAAAACAGCCCATAAAACTATAAGTATAACGCCAAAAACTATGGGGGCAAACCTAAACAAGGCCAATCCCTTGACACAAACATAAGTTTTGGTAAATTTAAATTTATAAGCATTTATTCATTGTGTTAATAACCTAGCGGGTGCTAAGTAAACAGGAAAAAGGT
>NDWU01000032.1 GCA_003056285.1 Candidatus Terraquivivens tikiterensis | reverse complement strand
TCCCTTAATACCATCTCAAGGGGCTTCAAAGTATCTATGATGAGGTTGTGGTCGGAAGGCAGGACTGTATCGCCGAACGCTACTTTCCTCGTAAACCCATACCTAGTTTCGGCCATACTCAGCCATTCCTCGGCCTTCGGTAAGGTCTTTCCAGTCTTATCCTTAAACTTTTGATAAAGTTCTTTGCACACTTCTATGGCATCCTTTAAAAAGTCTACGAAAAGGTTTGTATGCCTAGAAAATACATACTCGCCATCCTTGACGTACTCCATCTGGCCGATCAAGCTCTCTAGGTTTTGAATAAGCTCATCTAGGCCCATAACTTATGCACCAAGCTCCGATTTTACCTTCTTCATGAGTTCTAGTAAAGCTTTGCACGCATCGACTTTAACGTTATGGTCTGATGCCTCTATTATATCCCTCCATCTTATCGGTAATGCATAGACACGCCTAACGCCATATCCAGTCAGGGTGTATGCGATTTTTGTCAGAATGTCTTTAGCTTTGGCAACATCTCTAGCGGTCATGGTCATCCCTTTAGCAATCCAGAACTCGCTAGAAAACTTGTCGAAGCACTCCACCAGTATAGTCCTAAAAGCTTGGCCCCAGTCTATGCCCTTAAACTGGTCAACGCATTCGATGTACTTTTGGACGAAGGCTTTGACGGAATCCAGCCCTTTGAAAGTATCGTAAGCCTCGACAAGCTTCCTTAACCCGACTTTTACCAGATACTCGCCCGTGAACTTGTCGAAGCATTCGATGATACGCCCAGCAGAAATACTGCCTATATCCACTCCTTTGAAAGTATCTATGACTTGTATGACACGTGTAGCAGAAATGCTGTAACTATCCGTCCCTTTGAAGGTATCCGAAACTTGTATGACATGGTGAACAGAAGCCTCAACCCTGTCCGCTCCCTTGAAAGTATCCGAAACCTCGATAACGTGTACGACTACGTAAGCGTGCAGGTCGATAGATTTAGCTGGGAACGAGGACGCTATCATACTCAACTCTAAGCGCCAGCAATAAACGATATAAATAGGGGCGTTAATTAGCCTTTGTTTGTGGAAAAAGGCATGTCAAAAGGGGTAAAGGATGAGGCCTCGGTTATAGGCTGGGTTGAACTAATAGTTATGGACAAGTACGGCAACATAAAATACAGAGTAGGCTCGTCCAAAGAAAATGTCCTTTCCAAAAACTCCAAGGATGAGTGCAAGGATGGGAAGAACTGCGCATTCTTTTCTAGCATCCCGACAAAGCTCGTGGACATTTTATGGAGCAAGAACGTAATCACTAACGTAGGCATAGCCTGCATCATCCGACTTGTGTTTGCGGGTCTGACGGAAAATAAGTTTGGATATCTGGCCATCGGAACTGGGACTACGACAGAGGCCGTGACGGACACGGCCTTGCAGTCGGAGATAGCACGCAAGGCCGCAACCGTTACTCAGGAGACGACTTCGATAGAAGGGGACACGGCCAAGCTTGAGGCAATATTCAGCTCGGCAGATGGGTTGATTGGGACGCATAACGTATCGGAGCTGGGTGTGTTTAACGCACCTTCTGGCGGATACATGATAGCAAGGAAGGTAGTTGCGGCGGTTCCCGTAAACTGGGATGCGGGTGAAACTCTCGCCGCTAGGTACTTCATACAGATGACACGCTAGGAGGTGAGCTGACATACCTGTACGTATTCGTGAAAAAATCAGGTCTCAAGGCTCAGTCACACCATCAGGCCTGAACGTAGAGACAGACCTCATAAACTTACCCGACCAGAGCGACGACTACATCGTGGAGGGTCAGATAGACGTTTCACAGATGGCCAGCGGGGACTCGGTTGTCATAAAAACCTACATAGCCGTTGACGGTGCGAACCAGAGGCTCTCCGACAGCGTAACGCTTACTGGCGCCCAGAGCATACCGATAATAAGGGTCTTGGCCCACACGCTCGCCTACAACGCCAAGTTCAGGGTAACGGTAACGCAGACGGCAGGAACAATCAGAACTTTCTACTATACGTTTATAACGGAGGTGATGGAGGTCATATGACGGAGGCTGGTTCGGGATGAGCCTGTGGTATTCTGGAAGGCCCATGCCGCCTGCCCCTCACAAGGAGACCCACCTAACAGGCGGCGTTGATGAAGTACTTAACCTAACAAACATCAATAATGCAATAGGCTTTAGGGTTGACTACCACTATGCAAGGCACTCGTACGGTGGAGCCGACCCAGTTTACAACCTAGACCGCTTGAACGTTAGAGGAGCTGAAATCGTAACTCCAGACTATTACCTTCGTAACATAAGTAAAGTAGACTGCCATTTGAAACCTTTATACGATAATTCAAAGTACTTGGGCGACATTTCTCTTAGGTGGTATGTTGGCTATATATATGATTTAGAATTCTGGGCTGGGGGTGCAAACGGTGCGGCAACTTTCTACTTTCCATTCAGTTCATCTACTGATGCGACTCTTCGGCCATACACAGACGGTTATTCTTACATAGGCACATCAAGCTATCGTTTTCGGCTAGTACGTGCGGTCACGATAACACAGGGAGACCTCGGCTTTGAAGAGGACAGATGCATGGTATGCGGAAAGCAATTTAAGCCGAACGACAGCATAGTCCTAAAGGTCTACAAGATTGACAAGGAAAACAAACAAGTACTAACTGTCCCAGTACACTCAGAGTGCAACCCGCATGAGATAAGCGCAGAGATGCTTGAACATCACCAAAGGGAAGTTCTCGCTCCAAAGAAGAATCCCAAAGAAGAACTTCGTTACAAGATGCCAAACCCAGAGATAGGCTTCGAAATTGTATGGGAAGCACCCATAGACGAGGAGTATATGTACGTACAGGCAAAATTCGATGACGGTATATCGGTATGCCCAATCGTTCGAATAGACGCTTCCGAAGAAGAAGTAGTAAACGCCATAAAAGAAGCCTATTTGGTAGAGAAGCGAAGATTAATCGAAGAACACGAAAAAAGAAAGAAGGGCGAAGAGAAGCTCAAAAGCTTAGGAAAAAGCCTGAAAGGTAAAAAAATGAAGCTCCGCCTCTGACGCCGCTACTCTTCCCCTTCCTCCCCTTCCTCTTCCTCGAAGCCCTCCCAGACCTCTTTCCCGATACTCTCCCAACCTTTTTGCAACTGGCCGTACTTCTGCGCCAGTATGTTAAGCCCCTCTATAAGTGCGGCACGTATGACTTCCGACCTCTTTACGTACAATCCAAGCTCTATGAGCCTATCAATCTTTTCCATCATAGACTTGGACAGCCGAATGGAAAAGTTTGAAAGCTTTTCCCTTCCCTCTTGCGCCATCTCGCCATCAATCATAATGCATTCGATATATAAGCATTTCACGTACGATTACGGGCCATGCTCGTTACTTGAATTATTCAAGCCCCCCTACGATTCCCTTATATACCTCCAATAAACCAATACGCATAGAGCATGCCATGATCTGCCCCTTCATATCGGCATGCAAAGCAAAGGTTACATACGAGCACTATACGACCGTATGCTCAAACATCTCAAAGGACGCATACAAGGAATGCCCAGATTATAAGAAGTTCACATCAGAGTCAAGAACGCCAGTAGAGTGGACTAAGATACTCTCACCCATGCCCTCACCGCCATAATCTCTGGCCATACACCCCTCCATAGAATAGTATGCCTACACATGTAATCATACTTCACGGTATCCTAACAGTCTTGAACTCTATTACCCCTCCCCTTCTCTTTTGAAGCTCAAGCTCGGAGGCCCTAAGCCACTTCTCTGCGGCCTCCCTTATCTTTCCGAGGAGGTCATCTGGCGTATCCTTCCATGGCCACCTATCTGGGTCGTGGCCTAGGGTCGGCAGGGCCATGATGACCCTCCTGTCGAAGAACTCATCTAGGCTGATGCTAGGGTTCCCAGACCCATGCCTCTCGATATATTCTCTCAGGGCCTCCTCCACCACCCTAGAGAGCGGCCAGTACTCCTTTTTGGCTATGCTTTTTGCGACCTCGACGACCTCTGGCGAGACCGAGACCGACAGTAATACCCTTCTACCTTTGACGACGCTCATGGCCTTTCAAGGTATAGGAAGTTAACAAGTTAGTTATTAACACTTTTCACCCTATACTATACCCCTTTTTCCCAACTCTCAACCCATCATAATATTATGATTGAAGCGCTAAATAATGTGTGGCATGGACTAGACACCCGTCCAAGAAAGTGAAACTAGTTCGAGAACCTTGCAAAAAAGTTGAACTGGATCCTCAGATAGTATGCCTACACATGTAAGCATGGACTCGACAGACAGAACCTCAACTATCTTTTTGCACCCTCGCTGTATGTACTATTTACACTTTAGACCCAATAAGCCCATAAAAAGCCTTTTCTACATGTGTAATAAACCAAAAGCAAAAAATAAAAAATATGGGGAGCTTAGACCAGCCTTCTGATCAATACGAACTGTATTTTGCCCTCATCATATAGCTGAACTAGCTGATGTAATGTAAGAACCTGCCCCTCTTGTAGACGCACTAGGAATTGGACGGCTAAAGCTTCGTCATTGGGTTTGAGGAAGACCTGAACACGGTTAACAGGAACCTCGACTCCCAGCAAAGTAGCAAGTAGGCTGGCGGTGCTTTCATGGCCTACGGCTGAAACAAACCCCTCTTCCACCCACCTTTTTGCGGTGGGTAACGATATCCTCTCAATTTCGAAAGTTGCTTTATTTTCAGTCGGTGGAAATGGTGTTATTAAAGCGGATAGAAGGTATCTGGCCATTCAGACCACCTCTTGGATTTTCTTACCTTCGGGGGTAATGATAGTTACCCCCTCAGGAGGAAGACCATGAAGACGGCCACCTCGAATCCATTTGTACTTTATCTCACCGATAGGGGTAACTACCAAACCTCCCATGTCATAGCCGATAGCACCTTTCGGCGAACGGAAGTTTTTGAACTTAAGTACCTCGAAATGAGGTGAAAGAACCTCGAAGTCAGCCCCTCCCCTGAAACCACCTGGAACACGGACATAGTAAACCATAGTACCTTCGTTTCGGCGCATTACCAGCGTTCCTTTCTCCGTCTTGAAAATCCTAGCGTTTTTCAAGGGAAATTGGACGTAATAGCGTCCTTCCTCATCCTTCTGTAGGAATGTCGATGAGATCCACAACTTAATTGGCCTTCCCCAGTCTTCATCTCCATATTTTGCCCAGTCAAAGTCTAGGTATGGAAATGTTTCAGCAAAAGCGTCCTTGAAACGAACATTGTATAATCTCTGGAGTCTGCGTTCCTGCTCTTCTTGGCTCTTGATGTAGGCCTCGTAAATATTGCCAGTCGGCGGTAAACCATGCTTTATCGGGACTTCTGGATGTTCATCTTCATCAGGGAATTTGTATGGAAACTCACCCATCACAAATCACCATCCTTTGGTGGAAGTGTATCAACGTACTTTAGTACATATTGGTATTCTTCTGAGTCTGGTGGAAAGTCGGCCTGTAATAGCAAGGGTAGTTTGTCGTTTAGGAACCATCGATCGTATTTCCAAACTGTCATTCCATCTTTGGCGATTTGTATAAACCATACATATTTACAACTGACGTAGCAGAACTCAACGACCTTCGTGTCATGGGGACAAAACTTTAGCTCGCTCCTATTCCTCGGACATTCTTCGTGACAATTGAAACAACGCCAGTCGTGGATGATTGCATTTGGTATGATGGATTCTAAGACTTCAATATTGCTTGCATTTCCCGATTCTGACAACCTTTTAGTCATCCCAGTACTTCCTCCTTTTTTTCTGCAGTTTCTTCGATTATTTTTACTTCAAATTCTTCGACGAACTGGCGGTAACGCTCGAACTTATTGACGATGTGGCCGACTGGTATTATGGCAACGACCTTCTCATTACCGTGAAAGACGTAATCGAAAATGGCATCAGTATAGCTCAAAACTATTTCATCAGGTAGAATGATTATTCCGTCATCATAAGATAGAATGGAATACTGCGTATTTGGTATGTCTAATCGTAATTGTGACGAGGAAACGTGCAGAACCCATTTCGGAGCCTTGTTGAATTCGAACTCAACTGGATTAAGGTTTCTGATAATTGGCTTATTCCAGCGATATTTGGACTTTAAAGACGAATCAACAAAAGACCTTATGGCAATGTAAACCTCTGGCGGAACCTTTACCACTCTTATAACCTTTTTTTCCATCTACCGAATCACCACCCTATGGGCCTTGCTCCTGGCCATGACTAATTCCCAGCGCACTTTCCAGGCAACTTTTATGTATGTATATCTCACCAGCATCCGCTTCTGGGTCGCCAAAGTACTTTACGATAGGATATGTCGGAATTGCTACTACGGTGTCGCCAATTTGGAATTCTTTTCCACACAATGGACAGTATTGGTGGGGAGAGTAATGCAAGTCCTCGCCCCATTCCAGCTTAATTTCTTTAACCCCTTTGTAGTATTCCGTCATCGTATTATCACCTTTTTGACTTTTCCCTTATCGTCGTGGCCATAGATTATAATGCTACTGATGTCGCCCTCGCCCCAATAACGTTCTGCCAAACGTAATATTGCAGTTTGAAAGACGTTAGCGTAAGTAACACTGTCAGCTAGGTCAGCGAGTTGATTTGCAAGGTCATCAGCTAACCAATAGGCTTTTTCCACAGGGTCGGGGTTGCCCGCCGCCCCGTTTGGGCGTGCCTCGGCGGGTCTTTCCGCATTTTCAAGGTCGGCAGGGCTGGCACGCTCGACCCTGCCGCTCATATGCTTTTTGTGCGATACTTCCTGCATTTACACCACCTATCCTCGCTATACACGTGGGCATTAGGGATATATAAACTTTAGACGCAAAAAGCCCAAAAAATGCCTTTCCTACACATGTAATACCTCGACATGCTACTCGACACCTATGGCCATGCCCTACTGGACATCCAGCCGTCCAGCCATCCACCCAGCCATAAGCTCGACATAGCCAAAAGCAATTGGAGAAATCAAAGGCTCGACATACACGTGTAATATATTGTGTGGCTCGACACAAAAAACTCGACATATGCCTCGACGCTCGACACGCCCCCCGCATGCCGTCGGGGGGTCTGGCGGTCGACGGTTGTCGCTTATCAGTTTGTACAAATTTTTGTACAAACTATTCAGAAGCTAACGTGAGAAAAATTTTCTCGTGCATACTCATGCAAAAGTAAAATTTTAACAGCATGAATGAGATCACAAAACAACAAGATTCGATATTCATTATGCACATGTAAAATTTTACCCGTGCGGAAAAATGGGTAATACCGTTGTTTTGGTTCCTTAAAACAAAAGTAATACATGTTTTAGAATTAAAACCAATATGGGCTATTCTGCTCGGCTCGATTAGCCTCGATAAGGCTCGATAAGGGCAATTGCCATACTGTACGAGTAGCGTTTAGTAGCTTATGGTAGTTTATAGTAGCTCATAAACCACGATTATGTACGGGTAAAATTTTACCTTTATGATAAAAAACTAAAGGCTGTCCAAAAGCTTTAGGAGAACCTGAAACATGTAATGCTCGTACTCTGCACCTGCAATTAGTTCCGAAATCGTAAGTATGACTACGGTTTTTTGGTCAACTGCTGGGTCTCTTACAAAAACGATACCTTTCTCCGTCTCTTCCACTCTCATGTAACTTGGTATTACACCCTTGAAGACAAAGAAGTCATCGACGCTATCGAATTTGTATCTGTAAACTTCCTCGATGGCCTTGAGTATTCTGATCTCATCGACATCAAAAATACGCAATGGGTTAACTTTCGGTTTGATGTTATGTTTGGCCAGCAGTACGATGAAGCTCGCTAGATTGTAGCCATAAACTTCCTCGATGCTTCTGTCTTTCTCGATAAGATGAATCAACTCATGAGCGAACGTAATGTAATCGGGAGGCATATTCCTGAACCACAACTTATCAGGCGGAATTGCGAAACCAAAAACAGTTTGCCTTACGTTTTCAACCTCATGATTTTGAAGTATGTAAATTTGATAAGGGGAAGGTAGTTTATTCTCGATGGTCAGAACCTCGTAAATTTTACGATA
>NDWU01000031.1 GCA_003056285.1 Candidatus Terraquivivens tikiterensis | reverse complement strand
TCCTCGAAGAGCTTCCTTTAGGAATTATCATCCTCTTTTCAAAGTCAATATCTCCAATTTTGAGGTTTAAGACTTCTTTTCTCCTCAAACCAGTCGTTGAATATATCAAGAACATAGCTCTAGCCAATGGTTCCTTCAACCATCTATAAAATCTTTGGAGATCTTCCTTTGAAGGAATAGAGATAACATTGAAGGGCCGTGATGGAAACTTAAAACCTTCCACAACCTCTCTCCTTCCCAAGTAATCTTTGTAGAAAACCCTTAATGCCTTCAAAATATTAGCATAAGTGTTTGCAGGCTTCCCGATAAAATCCTTCAAATACTCTCTAATATCCAACCTCGTTGCCTTTAAAGGATCAAACTTTGCAGTCTTAAACAATCTCTTTATCTCCATTACATGCCTTATAACAGTCCCCTCTCCAAGCTGCCTATCGACTCTTAAGTAATCTTCAAAATCCTTCAATATTCTCACATTCTCTTTATTCTCAATTCTCCAATCAAAAGGTTTCCTTTTGTATTCTGAACTTAAATGGGGGCCTTCCAAGCCTGAGATCCCGGGTTCGAATCCCGGCCGCCGCAGCCAATTGAAACCTAATCTGACGGCGCGCCCTCTAAAATTTTCAAACCATGGCTAGTTCCCAGCCTCGTGGCGCCCGCCTCGATCAGCGAAACTGCCTGCTCATAGGTCCTTATACCCCCTGCGGCCTTTATACCTACCCTTCCGCCCGTGAACCCCTTTATCAGCCTCACGTCCTCTACGGATACTCCCCTTGGCCCGAAGCCCGTACATGTCTTCACAAAATCTGCGCCGACGTTTACGGCAATCTCGCATAACCTGCCCATTTCCTCGACCGTTAAGTACCCCGTCTCGATGATGACCTTGACGACTGCCCCTCTTGCAAGATCCAAAACCTTGCTCACTTCCTCTTCGACGTAGGCATAGTTTCCAGACTTTACCATACCCAAGTTTATCACGAGGTCCAACTCATCCGCACCATCTTCTACTGCCCTCCTTGCCTCGAAGGCCTTTACGTCTAGCGTGTTCATGCCAAGGGGGAAGCCTATTACGGTGCAGACCTTAACCCCGCTGTTAAGCAGCAACTTAGATGCCAGCCTCACGAAGAAAGGGTTGATGCATACCGCGTAGAAACCGTGCCTAACAGCATCTTCGCAGAGCCTTCTCACATCCGCATCCGTGGCAGTAGGTCTGAGGTCTGTATGATCTATTAGCCTCGCCAACTCTCTCCTACCGATCACAAAAGGCGTGTTGCATTTTAAGGGAATAAAGGTATTTGGTTAGTAACCTAGGGCAAGTTCAAGCGAGCAGATCACGCGGGAGGCAACGGTCCATGCCTCCAGGGGCTCCTCGTAAATGCATAAAGCTCTGTCGGCCATTTTAACGGTCTGCTCCTCCAGCTCACCCCTCGGGAAGGCCCCTATGAGCACGGCAGGTCTCTGGAAAGAGGCCAGCAACGTACCGAGGTCTTTCATCGTCAACCTATCGCCTTTCTCGCTCATGAGTATTACTTGGTCAGGCTTTAGGCTGGAAAGCAGCCCTGCCAGCGTTCCTTCCCTAAGCTCAAGCAGATTCTTACCCTCGGACCTTATGACGCGCTCCTCGTACAAGGTCTCGATGAGGCCCTTGAACCTCTCGTAAACCCTTGGCAACCTCGTCTCAGGGTTTATCCAAATCAGCTTGTCATCCCTCGTATGAACGTAAACCTCTAGGAGGCCTTTCTTGGAGAGGACAGAGCCCAACGACTCCAGAAGGCAGAAGTGTACGATGTCAGGCCTCCCCCGCTTGTGGGCATCGGCCAAACCCTTCATCGCCGCATGGTGGTATGACCTATCCAGAAGCAGTTGGCTAGGTCTTTTGCCCCTTCTCTCTGCCTCAGAGATTACTGCCCTATGCCCCCAGCACTCCTTCGGAACGAGCTCGAGGGCAGCCTCCACGAAAACCAATGTCAGCTTTTTAAACGTCACACCCTACCGACCGACGATTAGAGGTGGCTTTAAGGCCTGAAAACCTTTTGCTACACCGCGTAGCAGCCATAATGTTATATAAAGGAGCCAAAAAGCCTAGAAGGCGTGCTCTCATGAAAAGCCGTCTGCTCAGGATGATAGCGCGCGAGAGGGTAGATAGACTATTCGAGTTTGCGATGTTGAGCGCACGATCGGACTTAGAGGCCGCAAGGGAGGCCGTGGCCATTGCTAGGAGAATAGCCCAGAGGGCGAGGATAAGGATCCCGAAACGGTATAAGCTTATGTTCTGCAGGAAGTGCGGCAACCTGTTTTTAGGAACGGATTCCTTCTCCGTTAGGGTTAGGGACAGGAGGAGCACGCACGTCGTCGTAAGGTGCCTCAGGTGCGGATGGGTGAGGAGGTATCCTGCCGTTAAAGAAAAACAAATAAGGTCGGCCGCCCGGGGGTCCTGGTGAAAGTTTAAGAGAGGGATGGATGCCATGTCGCTGGTATTGGCCGTGGACCCGGAGAAGCTCATCAAAAAGGTGGCCGCATACCTAAAGGAGATGCAGCTCGTGAAGCCCCCTCCTTGGGCTGCCTTCGTTAAGACGGGCGTGCACAAAGAAAGGCCGCCAGCCGACCCAGATTGGTGGTACGTAAGGTGCGCAGCCATCCTCCGAAAGATCTACATAAAAGGGCCCATAGGGGTGTCTAGGCTTAGGACGTTGTTCGGCGGAAGGCATAGGAGGGGCTTTAGACCTCCGGTGTTCGCGAAGGGTAGCGGCAGCGTCATCAGAAAGGCTCTCCAGCAGCTCGAGGCCGCAGGCCTCTTGAGGAAAGATGGGAAGAAGGGCCGGACGTTGACCGCCAAAGGCAGGGAGCTTCTAGAGGAGGCGGCTAAGGTCATCTCAAAGGGCTAGCCTCATTTCATTATAAACATCTGGCAGTGCAAGGCTAAACCCTATTCGCTGCCGCACAGATTCTGTTCAAACAACCTAAGCTCATAGAAGCTGTAGGACGCATAGCGATTTTGGAAAAATTTTGAAAAAGACAAATTAAGGAGCTGATCACGTGCCCCCGTGCTGGGGTTTAAAGGTGACGGGCCACGTTATTGAAACGATTTCGCTTGTTAAGGTCTACGAGTCTAACGGTGTGAAAACGTATGCTCTTCGTGGCGTTAATATGAGGATCTTTGACGGCGATTTCGTTGCAGTAGTAGGCCCATCGGGTTGTGGAAAGTCAACCTTGTTGAACATGATAGGAGGGCTCGACAGGCCGACGAGCGGTCGTGTTATGATAGACGGCATTGACGTTTCGACTATGAACGATAACGAGCTGGCTGAGCTACGTAACAAGAAGATAGGTTTTGTTTTTCAGGCATACAATTTGTTGCCAAGGATGAGCGTGCTGAGGAACGTTGAGCTCCCCTTGATGGCGAGGGGTACGCCTCCAGCCGAAAGAAAAAGGAAGGCGCTGGAGGTGTTAAAGGATGTTGGCTTAGCTGAGAAAGCGCATGCTAGGCCTACGCAGCTGAGCGGGGGAGAGCAGCAGAGAGTAGCCATTGCGAGGGCTTTGGTCACAGAGCCTAAGATCTTATTGGCGGATGAGCCGACAGGAAACCTTGATTCAAAGAGCGCGCATGACATAGTTAATATCTTTAAGAGCTTAAACGATAGAGGCAGGACCATAGTGGTCGTCACGCACAACATGGAAGTTGCGGAGGCGGCTAAGAGGGTAATCAGGCTGAGGGATGGCATGATTGAAAAGGAGGAGGTGCTAAGAAGTGAATAAAGCTGTTACGGCCGTTTGTCTGATCGTAATGTTAGCGTTCACGATATCTTTAGCAGCCATCCCAGCCAGGGCAGGTTACCTAGAGGCTGTTGGTGTGGTCTGGGGAACGGCAGAGGAGCCGCTGCTGGCTACGCCGGGGGATAAGGATGCAAAGCTTACGGTTACGCTCCAGAATCTAAGAACGCCCGATAAAGGCGAGGCGGATTTTGTCATGTGCGGCATTGTAGCTACTCTAAAAGGTTACCCGTTCAAGGAGTACCCCTTCAGGGATGTGTCGGAACATGAGGAGGCCATGGCCTACTTCTCAGACTCGTTAAGTTTTGGTAAGACTGCTACGTTCCAATTTAGATTAAACATAGACGAAAATGCTAAGCCTGGCGTATACGACGCGGTACTCACCGTCAGCTACTTTAAGTGTGGCGTACAGGATTCAACGCAGTATACGTTGTATACGTACAGCATGCCTATTAGGGTTAAGGTATGGCCGCCACCGGACCTAAATATCGTTGACGTTAGCTGGGAAGACGGTAGCGGTCGGGTAATATCTGCCGGCCCAGGGTCGAACGGCTTAACCTTAAGCATCACGATCCATAACCCGCCCCAGAACTATATGTACGATGTAAAAGGTACATTGCTCCTTGCATACCCATTCATAGACCCGGCCAACCTCGGTACAGCAAACGCTTCCATAAGCGGGACTGTTCAGCCGAATCAAGCGTTTACATTGAAGTTTACCCTTAACGTTGAGAAAGGCGCCAAGGTAGGGGTTTACTCATTACCTTTAATGCTTGAATACTATAACCACTGGGGCACGAGGAAGAGCCAGATGGTATACGTGACTGTTCCGTTGGAAGGGAAAGAGGAGCTTAGCGTGGATGTTGATCAGCCGAGAACGTACCCGGGCTCTTTAGTTAAGCCCAAGATATCGCTTAGAAATAGTGGAACTGCGCCCATATTCGACGTAGAAGTCAGGTTATCATCCGGAGCTCAACAGTTATCGGTAATTTCGGGCGACCTCTTTAAAATACCCGTCGTCCTACCCAATCAAACAGTAGACCTTTCGCCTTCGGTATACATAACACCAACGGCATCGACCGGGGTTTATCAGGCCACCTTGTCGATAACGTATAAGGACATTAAGGGTAACGCTTGCACGGACGAGCATACCCTAAGCATAATGGTTCTGGATAGGGTGATGGGAGGCGTAAAGGCACGGATAGAAGGAAACCCGGTAACGACCAGACAACCAAATAACGTCAGCATCGTAATCCTGAACGCCAACGAGGGGCCGATAACCTCCGTCAAAGCGTCTCTAGACACATCCGGGCTACCCATAAGCGTGATCTCAGGCGATGTACCTGCTCTCCTGGATAGGATCGATGAAGGTAAAGAGGCTAGATTAAAGACTGTAGTGTATGTTTCACCGTCGGCGACCGAGGGCATTCACTATGCAAAGCTAAACGTTGCATACTTGGATTCTTATGGGATCTTAAGGGAGGAAAGCCTACCGATACCCTTCGTGGTAAAGGGTATCATTGACCTCAACTTTAAGTCTTTGGAAATAGCAAAGGCTACGTTTACACCTGGAGAAACCGTAGATATAACCGGAGAGGTAATAAACAGCGGAACCACTACGGCTAGGATGGCAGAGGTCAGCCTTAGGGCAGACAGACCGCTGACCACGACTTCTCTCTCGACCTACTACATAGGCGACATAGACCCCTACTCTACAGTATCTTTCAGCGTCTCCTTAGATGTATCGAGAGATGCAAGACCTGGGACATACAAACCTGAATTGGTAATCTCGTACGTGGATTCTTTCGGCCAGAGGTACAGCGTGGTAAAACCTATCGATGTACGTGTTGTCGAGGGCCAGACGTTTACAACGCTTAGCCCTACTAGGGCTGCCCAGACAGGAGGTGCAGGGATTTCCCCTGGACAACTAACCCTTTACGCATCCATCGCCCTAGCGGCAATAGTGGTGCTACTCGCCTTCTTGCTTGTTAGGGCGAGAAGAGAATTGATAAGGACAAAGAGGGCGGGTTGATTGAGGCTGCTTGACATCATAGCTTTGGCTTTTATGGCATTGAAGGACAGGAAGCTCAGGACCATACTTACGATACTCGGTGTCGTTATAGGACCTGCCACAATTGTAGCACTCGTATCAACAACGCAAGGGCTCAACCAGTCAATAGTATCGCAAATCTCCCGGATGGGTATCGAAACGTTGTACATTTCGCCCCTAAGGGGAGTAAGAACCCCCGTAAGCATAGACGATAGGGTTATCAGCGAGATACAATCCATAGATGGCGT
Source organism: Candidatus Terraquivivens tikiterensis (assembly GCA_003056285.1). GTDB lineage: Archaea > Thermoproteota > Nitrososphaeria_A > Caldarchaeales > Wolframiiraptoraceae > Terraquivivens > Terraquivivens tikiterensis. The sequence goes on along the minus strand of NDWU01000031.1, from coordinate 3,408 downwards.
AAAGGACGTTATCCCTATTTACACGATTGGCTCTAGCAGGGTAAGCGTCGGAGGGAAGGTCCTAAACGATGTGAACGTGGTCGCATTGCGCTTCAGCGACCTCCAGAAGCTTTTTCCAGGCATAACAGTCGCCGACGGCGAGGGGCAGATTTATGAATCGATGAGCGCAGCAGTAGTTGGATTCAAGGTTGCGAACCCTGCGGACGTATCCATACCGAAAGTAAGCGTGGGGGATTCTCTGATAATCTCGGCCACAAGGCGAACGGGCGGAACCTCAGCCAGGGCCTACATCGTGAGGGGCGTTCTTAGCGAGTACGGACAAAGCTTCTTCATCAACCCCGATACCACGGTATTCATTTCCATTAAGTCGGGAGAGCTCCTAACGGGAACAAAATCCTACTCAGCCCTCTTCGTGAAAGCAGAGAGCGTTGATGCTGTTAGTAGTGTCCAAGAAGTACTTAGCGAAAGATTCAGCGGTAAGTTCATGGTAAACTCTGTCAGCGCCATTATAGAGCGAATGAGCTCGATAACAGCAAACATAAGCATATTTATGAGCTCCATCGCATCCATGTCACTGGTGGTGGCTTTCATTGGAATAATGACGACGATGTTTACTTCGGTTACTGAGAGGGTTAGGGAGATCGGTATCCTTAAGGCTTTAGGCTTTAAAACAAAGGACGTTATGTCGATGTTCCTTATGGAATCCACGCTAATAGGTTTCATAGGCGGTCTGATAGGTGTCTCGGCCGGTGCCGTTGGCTCTTTCTTCGTGGTTCCGTTCTTCAGCGGAAGGTTCGGCCTTCCAGTAGGCGGCATGGCGGGCAGAGCACCCGTACAATCACAGCTATCGTTTACTCCCGCGATATCGCCTGAGCTGATGGCCCTAACGATGCTGATAGTTATCCTTGTCGGGGTCCTAGCTGGTCTAATACCTGCATGGAGGGCGGCGAAACTCGCGCCGGTTGAGGCTCTAAGGTATGAATGACCTTGCGCAGGACGTCTGTCCAGGCTGCCTGGAGCTTTCTCGCCGAGCATGCTAACGTTTAGCGTCGTAAGCGTGGAATCCAGCAAGCTTCAGGCGCGGATGAAAGCGAACAAAGTTTATATAAACTCTCGTAAATAGACTGACCGAGAGATGCGGAAATCCCAGCTAGCCTACAAGCTCAGGCCGTATCCGAGGGAAGAACGGGAGGGAGGGTTGCTTGAGGCTTTGGAGCTTTGCAGGCAGGCTTGTAGTAACTTCCTACAGGGGTGAAAAGCCATGTCATACGACGATGAGCTTGAGCGAATTAGACAACAGAAGATGGCGGAGCTTCGGGCCAGGATAGCAGAAGAAGAGGCAAGAAGGCAGAGGGAGGCTGAAAGGGCAGCTGCGATGAGGTTGATATTGACGCCGGAGGCGCGCCAGAGGCTGGCTAACCTTAAGCTAGTGAGGCCAGAAGTCGTCAGCGCCCTGGAAGAGCTGCTGATAAGGCTGGTAAACGAGGGTAGGGTAAGAACGCCCATAACGGATGATGACGTAAAGGCGATACTGGAGAGGATAATGCCGAGGAAGAAGGAAATAAGAATTGAAAGGATATGAGCACAACGTAAAAATAGCGGAAGGGCTGCTGAGTGTTGGCTCAACATGGTAAGGAACCTACCGCTGAAGAAAAGGCTGGCAAGGGCTAGGAGGAGGAGCTGGCCAGTACCTACGTGGGTCATCCTGAAAACCGCCCGCAAGGTCAGGACGCATGCCAGAAGGAGGCACTGGAGGACTTCTAGGATAAAGCCGTAGATAACCCTTAAAACTTTTTCATATAGTGAGCAGGAAACCCATTTGTTATGAGGGCAGGCATTTTTATTTCCTATTCGCTAGGGCGGACGAGACCAAGCCCTTGGAGGCCAGACCTCCGTAACCGCCCACGCTCCCGTTGATGGAGCAGGGCACGGTCGAGGGGCAGGAAGTACGAGGGGTATAGCCTTAGCAGCTCACGCATAAATACAAGCCACTTTTATAAAATCCAATGGAAGAAAACGGTGCTCCGCCATGGCCAAGGCAGTTGTCTCGAGGGTATACACCGTACCTTTGAGGGATGCATGGAAGGCTTCTAGGAAAAGAAGGGCAGAGAGGGCGATAAACTTGCTTAGGGGTTTTGCGGCAAGGCATATGAGGTCGGACAAGGTGAGGATCTCGGAAGAGGTAAACGAACTAATATGGGAGAGGAGCATACAGAAACCTCCGAGGAGGATAAAAGTCCTGATGGAAAAGGACGAGGATGGTGTTGTGACGGTATCCCTTCCAAAGGAAGAGAAGACGGAATGAGGAAAAATGGCAGTGATCTTGGAAGATTTCTTTGGGACGGCAGAGATCGGCGTCCTCTCCTTTGCCTCTGAGAGGTACGCAATAGTTCCCATTAGGTTGACAAAGAAGAAAATGGCGACAATATCCAGGGCCTTGAACGTGAAAGTCATCCCGACGACGATAGGGGGCACTTACTTAATAGGTGCCCTTCTTGCTGGAAACTCTAACGGAATACTCATATCGCCCATAGCCCTTGAGGAAGAGGTCGATGCCATTAGGAGGGAACTGGATAACGTAAGGGTGGATGTGTTGAAAAGCAGATTGACGGCGGTCGGAAACCTGATACTGACGAACGACAAGGGAGCCATCGTGAGCCCAGATTTCACGAAAGAGGAGGTTTCAAGGATCAGGGAGGTATTGGACGTAGAGGTCGTGCAGGCAAGGCTTGCCGGAAGGCCTTACGTCGGTTCGATAGCTGTGGCCACAAACGTCGGCGCGGTAGTTCACGTAGAAAGCACCGAAGAAGACGAGAAGCTTATAATGGACGTGCTGAAAGTTCCATGCAAACCGTCCACCATAAACGATGGCGTGCCCTTCGTTAGGAGCGGCATAATAGCAACGTCGCTGGGCGCCGTCGTTGGCTCAAGGACCACTGGTCCAGAGCTAATGGCAATATCCGCGGCACTCGGCCTGTAGCGCCATACCCTTCCTAGGATTAAGCCATGGAATCCCAAGCTTTAGCTAGATCTTACGTAGGATTCGTCGCTGGCCTGTTTACTTTGCGAGCTTCCGGCATTTTGGGCAGGCTTCGCTTATTCCTCGTTTTCCGGCTCTGGCACTTTCGTTTTGGTAACCGTCGAGCCTCCTCAACGTATAAGCGATGCTCATCGGTAGCGTAAGAAATGCTTTAACATTGTGAGCGTGAAATCCCACACCATTCATGGGTGGGATGAAAGCGAACATTTATATATCAAGCTATAATCTATCTATATGATTGCTATGAGTGAGTGGACAACGATAATGGTGCGAAAAGATACGCGGGATAAGTTGAAAAAGCTTAGAATCGCTAAAAGAGAGTCTTACGATGAGGTTATAAACAGGTTGATTGAGAAATGCAAAAAGTC
>NDWU01000005.1 GCA_003056285.1 Candidatus Terraquivivens tikiterensis | reverse complement strand
GAAGAATCCTAGCTAAGTATTCCAGAAGGGAGAGAAACAGGGCAATTGATTTTCTGCATAAGGTAACGACGTCTCTAAGCAGAGAGTTCAAAGGTTACATGCACGGATTTGAAAGTCTTGAAAAGCAAAGAATGTTCAACAATTCCAAGGAACATAACAGAAACATTGCAAAAAGCGATTGGAAGAAACTGATAGTAATGATGGGCTACAAATCTAACGTTAAAATCCTCAACCCTCGTAATACAACCAAAAGGTGCTCCAGATGTGGGATGGTTAATGCCCCGAAAGGAGCAATTTACGAATGCAAATGCGGGTTGAGGATAGACAGGCAGCTGAACGCGAGCATAAACCTATATCTTAAGATGGAGGGTCTTACTCCAAGCCCAAGGCTCTTCGATGAGCTCATGAGGGCTTGGAGAGGGTTCACCCTGACAGGGGAGGAGGCTAGTGAGTCCCAAGAGCTATGCTATGTATGTCTATTAAAGACTGCATAGCTCAGAACCCCTATCGGTCGAAGCCCGTGAGGTTCTAAGCCGGCTCACCCTACCAACCGCTGCCGATACGAGGAAGGATGCCAAGAAGGACGGGATGCTCGCGCCCAGCTCTGGCGCGAACGTCACGACAGCGGCGTAGACCGCTATGCCCAAGAACCATGCGAGAACGTTCCCCAGCCTTATGCGCCCGGCCTTCTCGTAGAACTCTTCAAGCGCTACCTGCGAGCTGCCCCTGTTCACGAAGAACTCAGCGGAGGTAACGCCGAGGAGGGGGACGAAGAGCGTGCCTATCATGAGCAAGAAGTCCTCGTATTCCGTAATGGGTACTGTCATGGCCAGCGCGACGCTTATACCGACCACCAGAACGACGAACTTCCACTGCCTCGTCTTTGGGAATATGTTCTGGAGCGATACGGCTGAGGAGTATATATCGGCGAAGCAGTTGTCAGTCTCGTCGACGAGTATGAGTAGTAGCGCTATACCTCCGAAGAAGAGGGCAGCGATGGACGCAAGAACATCCCTTATGCCCAAGAGCACGACCAGCGCAGCTCCCAGGATGTAGAACCATGCGTTGGCCAGCGTGTAGCCTGCCACGGTTCCGAGGAATGCCGAGCGGGGTTTATTGGCGAACCTGTTGTAATCGGATATCAGCGGCCACCAGGATATGGGCATCGCTATGACAAGGTCTAAGGCGAGGAGCAAAGGCATGGACCCGCCACGATGGTATAGTACCCAGCCCCAGAAGTCGCCCGAGCTGAACGTATGGTAAGTTATCCAGATAGTTGAGCCGTAGACCAACCATATCGCAACCCTCTCCAGCCACTTCCTCACGACGACCAATGGTCCGCCGAGCGCTAATAGCATGCACCACGTCCCGAAAACGATTACCCAGATGCCGTACGATGCTTGACCTAGGATGCCCGACGTGAGCAGGGTAGCCGCCCTAGCCATTATAATCAGCTCGAACGCCGTCCAGCCTACCAGCTGCGCTACGTTAAGGGCTGTCGGAAAGTATGACGCCTTGGTGCCGAGCACGGGCCTTAGGCTAACCATCGTAGGCACGCCGTACCTGCTACCAACAAGTCCCGGAAGCGCCAGCATGATGCTTCCTACCACGGAGCCCAGCAGCGATACGAGGAGCACCTCGAGGAAGGAGAGGCCCTCCAGCAGCGAGCCTGCGAGGAGGACGAGCAGCCCGACACCTAGACTAGACCATAGGACGAAGTAATCTAAGAACCCAAGTATCCTCGCGTCCTTAGGTACGGGGTCAACTCCCCACTCTGGCGGGAGCTTGATCCTCATAACCCGTTCGGACAACCAATCCACGTGCTCATTATAAACATTTTAATAAACAACTTATAGCCTAAACGTTACGTAACGTCTTCTAAGCTAAGCGCGGATTGTATAATAAGAGCCCAAGTTTCTCGAACAACTGGCAGGAGGGTGCTGGGTACTTGAACATCGTAAAGTTGATATCCACTCTCGTTCTCCTGACCTGCTCTGCATACCTCATAGCGTTTGCCATTTCCAACTTACCGGGGTGGCTACCTGTTGAGCAAGCTAGGCCAAGTGTGCCCAACGTCCAGGCAAGCGCTTGCTCCGGGAAGGCCCTCTGCATCGTGGGAAGGGTTACTGCAGTCATAGACGGTGACACGTTGGAGGTTGATGGTACGAGGATAAGGCTTGCGCTCGTCAATACGCCAGAAAAGGGCGAGCCAGGCTATATGGAGGCCAAGGAGTTCACGGAAAGGGTGTGTGCCATCGGAGTCTCTGCGGTAGCAGACCAGGACGATGGGCAGCCATACGATAAGTACGGCAGGGTAGTCGCCAAGGTAACGTGCGACGGTGTGAACCTCAATGCTGCCTTACTGGAGAACGGCTACGCTAAGATCATTACGACTTAACTGCTCGAGGAGCGAGTTCGGGATGGATTGGTGGGTTAGGGAGTACGGTTGTGGTTAAGCACCCTAAAAGCTAACCGTTGCGTGATCCGTAGACATTTGCATCTTCACCTCACCACCATCGTTGGAGGTTTGCCGACGGATCGGATGTCCTGCGTGTCCATTCGGGTTCTGAGCTACCCCTTCATCGCCTCGTCGATGTCGTACTCCATATCCTTCTTCAAGCCCTTCCTTATCCTCTCGGCTTCCAATCCGCTCGCCGAGGCCTCCCTTAGCGTCTTATCTATTTCCTTCCCGACAGGGTCCTTCAACTCGGCAAATTTTTTCGGCCACTTCGCCCTCAACCACTCCTCATAGCCAGCCCACCTGAAAGGCCCATAAAGGCCTTGCGCGACGTCGAGCCTATCCCTTTGAGCTCCCCCGAGCCACATCTGCACTATCTTGAAATCCCTGTAGTACTTTTCGAGGTCCATCTCGAATACATAACCATAAGAACCCATGAGCTCCATGGCCTTGTTAGCGCAGAACATCGCAGCCTCGCCAGCAAAAGAGCGCGCCGTAGAAAACTTCGCGGTCATTTGGGGACTCCAAGGTTCGCCGTATATCTCTGGGTGCATGAGCTGCCAAGTTACCGACAGGTAGTACTGCCTGGCCATGTCGACCATCCTGTACATATCGGCCAGAATGGAGGCGAAGTAAGACCTCTCCCTGACTGGCTTTCCTGCTATCTGCCTATTCTTCGTCCACTCTAGGGCGATTTCCAGGCATGCCGTTGCGATCCCCGTGAGCCTAGCTGCGCCGGCCAGCCTACCAGCCCCAATAACGTACCCATGAATTATTTTGGCACCGTTCCCGGGCTTTAGGTCGACTCTGTACTTGGCTGGAACCCTAACGTTCTCGTACCAGATCTCGACGTTCTCGTCCGTCCAGCAAAGTCCGCACTTTTTGTAAGGCAAACCAAACTTGACGCCCTCGGCGTTGTACGGATGGTACACCATGCCAGCAGCATCCTCGCCCCTGCTCGGGTCTTCTGTCACGACGACCCAGTACCCGAGGTGGCCAGCAAACCTGTCCGGCCACTTTTCGTGCCACCTATCCCAATAGGATGGGTCGGCGGCCGGCCCGGGCCAGATCTTGTGCCCGTTCAATACCCAGAAGTCTCCATCTTTTTTGGCGACTACGGTGTTCAACGTCCTCAACTCTAAGGCCGGGTCTTCTATGTTCGCACCGCCCTCGGGCTCGCTGATGTTTACGCACGAGATATACGGAACCTTACCTGTCAGCTTTGGCGCGAACTCCTCGAGCAAATCTTCCCTAACCTGCACCCTGTTATGCATGAAAGAGACTATCCAGTGAATTTTTCCCACCAATGTCGCTAAACCGACGTCGCCCCTAGATAGCTCCTCGTTGATGATGTTCCTGACTACCGGCGATAGTGCTAGGCCACCGTACTCGCTGGGTAGGTTTGAAATCGTCAGCCCTAGCTCGTGACACTTGTAGTACAGCTCGAACAGCGTCTTGTGTGCCAATTCTTCGTCGCGGTGCCATCCGCCCTCCAGATTCTGCCTGTTTGGCAAGACTTCCTTGTTTACGAACTCACGTATCCTTTTTGCCATTATGACCTCTTCTTCTGTGCAAAAACACCTAGGATACTTGTGCTCCGGTGTTAATAGAAGATAGTTTGCTTCTGCCGACAATAAAAGCTCACCTTAGTTTTGCATCTAAAGGGCATGAATGGGCTTATAAAAATTACGCTATTAATGTTGGAAGGCGCTAGTGACAGAAACTTTTAAGGCTGCAAAAGCAATTTATAAGAAGGGTGTGTAAGCGTATTTGGGCCCGTGGCGCAGAATGGACAGCGCACCGGCCTTCTAAGTCGGGGGTCGCGGGTTCGAATCCCGCCGGGCCCGTCTCTTATAAACAAGCGGAAAAGCGTGCTGGCAATCGCTTCTAAGCCTTCCACCACTCGAACGCCAGGTACGTGACCTTCTTCTCAAGAAGGTTCGGGACGGCTATGACGAAGTGCTTCCTTACGGTCGTTGCCAGCCTGCCAGCCCTTATCAGCTCGGCTGCCGAGAGCTCGTCATCGTCCAGCTTAACCTGGACTATGAAGGGCGCATGGTCTATGCCAGGACCGTGCTTGTACACCGCGAAGTCGCTCCCGAACTTTATGCCCGGCGTGACGACGAAGCCCTTATCCCTCAGGTCCTTATATACCAAGTACTTCTCCTCGAACCTCTCGTAATTCTTCTTCCCGTAATCGATCAAATCCTCCAGGCTCATCAGCGAGTCACCCTTCTTGACGCTGATGATCCCTTTCTCCACCAAGTAAACAGCCTCTATCACGTCAAGAATAAGCGGGGCGTTGAAATCAAAAGTCTTGGGCTTGGGTATGCCGAGCGGCTTTCCGTAGTACCCCAGCTTGTAGAGCTCCCTTCCCTTTTCCACATCCCATACTATTATGTTATCCTGGACCAGATCAGCGGTTATCCTCTCTGGGCTGCTCAAAGCTCACACCTGTTAGAATATAGTGAGCGAAAGCGTCCTCAAAGTTTCGACGGACTCTTCAGCTTTGTCGGCTATGTCCTCGAGCATGGATACTATTTCGTTTATTAGGAACATATGGCCTACCTTCATGTCGCTCTGAAGTATCATCAGGCTCAGGTTCCTGTATATGTCGTCTATGCTCCTTTCCGCGTTGTCTATTTCTGTAACCTTCTTCATGAAGGTCTCAGAATCTAGCGCGACGCTCAGCAACGCCTCCCTCAGCTTACCGATGATAGACTGAACAGCCTCGCCCAGCTGGAGTATTCCCTTAAATATTTCCTTATTTATCTTGAACTTCATTTTTACAAGGCTTACAAGCCTGTAGGCTATCCCTTCGGACATATCGGCAATCTTGTCAAGGCCGCTCATCAACCTTAAGAAGTCTTCCCTGCTTGTTAAGAGCGCTCCTACGTTCGCGATTTCTTTTTCGATCATCCTTCTAATGTTCCGCTCCTCCTCGTCCATCTTTAGGATTGCGTCGTATTTGGATTCTATGTCTTTAAGGGGAGCCTCGTTCGTAACGTCCTCTACCATTATGAGCACTGCCCTAAACATGTCCATAACCTTTCGGATCTGATCCTGGAGCAGCGATAGCAGTCTAGCACCATACTCCTCTTCTCTATCCCTCGGTAGGGTCATCGTTACCCACCATTGTAGTAACCATTATTATTTTAAACCTTTCTTTTCCGAGGTTCTGTTCGAATTATCGCTGGTAGTTTTATATAAGATCTTGCTCCCTTTATTTCTGTGCCCGTAGGGTTAGGACTGCCCGCTTAAGCTACGTTGCTCCCGATTGTTCATGCGCCTATTCTGGGACGTGGTGAACTATTGCTTGGAGCATGCCGATGTGGCTACGTCAAGGTTTACCCTAGCTGTGGAAAAGCTGATGAGCAAAAGAGGGAGGGTTGATTATCGTTGATGCCGACGGTGAGCTAACAGAGCCGTTTTCCGTGCAGCGTTAATATCTTAGCTTTTCTTCGAGGTATTTTTTGAGTTCCTTGATGGGTACCCTTTCTTGAGCCATCGTATCCCTTTCCCTAACAGTAACGGTTTCGTCCTCCATCGTCTGATAGTCTACGGTTACGCAGAAGGGCGTGCCTATCTCATCCTGCCTCCTGTAGCGCCTACCTATGGAGCCGCTCTCGTCGTAAACTGCGTCAAAATCCAGCTTTAACGCCTCGTAAACCTCCCGGGCCTTTTTGTCTAAACCATCCTTGGTAACGAGCGGGAAGACGGCTACCTGGACCGGCGCCAACGTGGGCGGAAGCTTCAGGACTGTCCTATCGCCCTCCTTCGCGTAACTATGCTCAAGTATGCAGAAGAGGCTTCTATCAACGCCCATGGAGAGCTCGAAGACGTGCGGTATTATTTTCTCCCCGTCGTCGTAAACGCTCAGGTCCTGACCGCTGACCCTGGAGTGTCCGGATAGGTCGTAGTCCGTCCTGTTGTTGCACGCGACCAGCTCTATCCATCCGATGCTCGTTAAGACCTCTACGTCCCATGCTTCCTTAGCGTAGAAGGCCCTTTCCTCATCGCTCAGCTGTCTCAGCCTGAACCGCTCCATGTCGATGCCCACGACTTGGTAGAAACGCTGTATGAGGGCCAGGTAGTAGGCTACGAGCATGCTCGACGTTAAGCCTGTCTCGACGCTCTCCTTGCAAGATACTTTGACGACTTTATCCTCGTCCAAAGGTTTCAGCCTTAGGACGTAATCCTCGTACTCGCGTGCCTTTGGAAAATCGTTCGCCTTCTTCGGGTTGAAGAATACCTCGATCTCTGCTTGGTAAAACTCCCTAAGCCTCATCAAGGACTGTCTTGGTGATATCTCGTTCCTGAAGCTCTTGCCGTACTGAGCGATAGCAAAAGGAAGCTTCTTCCTCATCGTTTTGTAGATCCTAATGAAATCCACGAATATGCTCTGGCACGTTTCCGGTCTAAGGTAGCACTCGTCGCCGGATGCGCCTACGTTTACCTTGAACATCATGTTAAACTTTGAAACTTTGTCTAGCTTACCTTTGCAGCTTGGGCAGGACACGTTGTGTTCTGATATAAGCCTGTCCATTTCTTTCGTATCCAACCTTTCGGGTACCGGGATCCTTAGAACCTCCTCGAGCAGCTTATCGGCCCTGAAGATTGCGTTGCACGAGGTACACTTTGTTATGGGGTCCGTAAAGCTCTCGAGGTGCCCGGATGCAACGAATACCCTTTTCGGCATTATCTGGGAGCCGTCTATCTCCACCATTTCATCCCTCCTGATCAGCTCCCTTCGCCAAGCTTCTATGTACTTGTTTTTCATCGAGATGCCCAGCGGCCCATACTCGTAGAAGCCTGCTGGCGCATCGCCATATATCTCAGAGGACGGGAAGAAGAAGTTTCGTTCGAGGGCCAGCTTGATTATCTCGTCGTATAACGACATCGTTAACTCCCTGTCGCCTAGAATATTGGTGCACCAGCCAGTCGATATAAAGGTTTACCTGAGTACGGGCTTCTTACAGCTTGGGCACGTACCGTTTAGGTTTACCCAGATGTCTATGCAGCCTTTATGGAATAGCGTCTGGCAGCCGCTACACATTAAGGTAGCGCTCGGATCCAGCTCTTGGTAGCATATGCCACAAATGGCGCCGGGAGGTATCTCTGCCGCTTGGACCAGCTCAACGGCCTCCTCCACTGCCGGGGGCGAGACGCTAGGGTAATAGGGGCCAGTGTATGGCATTACCTCAACCCTGATGGGCGTGGCTATTATCGTTACGGCGGGTACCGCCATAGCTATGGCTGAGAGGTAGGACATGAATATCCCTATCCCCAGGTGCCCCTCGGCATGTAGCGCCGGTATTATCATGAGGTGTGCGTAAGCTGGCGATGCTATCGCGAGAAGGGCCCCGACGAGCGACGTGGTCCCGATGAGCCACCTTGCCGTCCTTATGCTCGATGATAGTGAAGACAGCAACACCGCAACCCCGCCGATTATGCCTCCGCCGATCGACATGTACATGGACTCGGTGATTACGTATCCTTGTATGGGGGTAGTCGTTATCGTGTCCGATACGACGGTGTACCAAGACATGAGCAGCGTGAGTACGTGGACTGCACCGATTCCTGCCGTGACCGATGCCAGTTTAAAAAACCTTCCCATTACGGCTTGGGGTGAAACCTCCAAACTTACCACTCAACCCTCTGTTAAGTTTCTCTATACTAAGCCGTCGTATAAATGCTTATCCAGCGTCCCTACGCCGTACATTTTTATACAAGCTTTACACGAACTCCTTTGAGCTAAAATGGGTTTTCTCGGAGGAAAGTCCAAGGAAGAAACCTTCAACGAATTTAGAAAAGAGCTGGATGAGCTTAGGCTCCATATTGGGGAGAAGATAGACAGAAGGGTCGGCGCCCTCGAAAGGGCACTCGGCGAGGTTTCAGAAAACGTTAAGGAGCTTATGAGGGAGAGGGCGTTCCCAGAAGAGTTTCTGCTAATCATGAACAAGGTGGCTGAGAGGGCAGAGAGTGTCGTTAAAGAGCTAACCGTTGCTAAGGAATACAAAGAATGGTTCGACTCCATCAAGGATGGCCTTAACGACATCTTGGAGCTACTCTCGCGAGAGAGGGCAATGCTCAGGGAGGATATAGAGAGGTTGGTTAAAGAAAAGAGCGAGGTTGAAACCCTTAAAAACGAGCTGAAGAAGTGGAAGGCTGACCTGGACGATAGGGAGCAGAGGCTTTCAGCCTTTAGTGAGCGCGTTAGGGAGCTTGAGGAGAGGAAGAATAGAGTTGAGGCGGAGCTCAGGGAGCTATCCCAACGTTATCTGGTGTCGTTGGAGGAAATGCTGCATAGGATTGACGAAGAGGTGGGCAAGATAGACCGGATGTTTAAGCTAAAGGAGATAAGGCTTGAGAGGATTGCAAAGAGGGAGAGGGAGCTTTCAGACGCCTTGATGAAGATAAAGGAGCGCGAAGAGTTGGCGCAAAAATTAGAAAAGAAGATAAATGAGATGAGCGAAGAGATATCTAAGCTAGAGGCAAAGAAGGCAGAGCTTTTAAAAGATATAAACGAGCTTACAGAGCGTAGGGCAAGCCTGGAAAAGTTGGTAGGAGAGTTCAGGAGAGCTATACTCACTCCCTAATCTTTTCTTAGAGTTTTCTCCAAGGTTTCGATCAAGCTATTAAAGGCCTCTATGAGAGAATCTATATGCGCGAGTATCTGATCCTGGCCCTTCTCCAAAGCCGCTAGCCTACTTTCCAGCCTGTTCAACAAATCGGCGCTAGGCATTTTATTTTCGAGCGATTGGACTTTGGCCGAAAGTTCTTCCGTGTCATCGTGGACCATGGAAATAGCTTCGGCTAACTTCTTGACGGTGTTGAGCGAGGCAACTTTTCCTCCTGGCGTATCCACGTACTCTAGATCTATCACGAATTCTTCTTCCTCGCTCACAGCACCACCTCCAGTACCGGCCTCTTACATATGGGGCAGGCGTTCCTTATGCTTAGCCAATTCTCAAAACACGTTTTATGGCCCACAACACCGCAGTGGGGGCAGGTTATCGTCGCAGCACCCTCATCTATCTCTGAGGTGCATATCGGGCACGTCCTGCTTACCGCCCTAGCCCTCGTCCAAATCCACTTGCCTATACAAACCTCACGCCCTACCGTTATCCTCAACGAAGCTCACCTTTATGGCTATCGGCATGTACCGCCTACTCGTGTGAATATACAGTATGTCGTCGCTTTTAACGTTTATCTCCGAGAGCTTTTGCTCGTCCTTTAGCATCCATCTTTTATACTGGATTTCAGGGTCTGGTATGCCGAACAGGGAGCTTACCTTCTCCTTCAGGTCCCACACACGATCCTCGAGGCTAACGGTCACTTCTACGGGCTTCCCTTGCATCGCGTCGCCGCAAACGAAGCAGTCCTCCCTTCTTTTCAGCATAACCTTCGTTAACCTTTGCGATGCGCCATCGTATACGATGAGGTGCTTCGTTACCTTTCCGATGCTTCCACCGTGCAGTATCTTTAGCACCTCTAAAGAAGCTATGCCCGCTATCACGGACGCTCCCCCTTGGATCGCAGGTAGCTTAGGTTTTAACAAGTCCCTCAACTTCATTATCTCCTCAGAGATTTTGCTACCCTCCTTTTGGAGGGCATCTATCGGCGCATACTTCAAGTCGTAAATCGTTTTTATGCCCATGGAGAATAGCTCCTTAACGAGCTCGAACGGTATCTCGATTTTGTTTTTCCTCAAGTCCTCGGCAAGGTCCTCTGGTCTACGCCTCTTAAGGGTGCATTCGGCCAGCTGCGTATCCTTGGGAATCAACGTGTCGCCGTGGCACTCAAGGCACGCGGTCTCCCCCGGTATAACTACCTGTACGTTCCCATAAAGCCCCTCGATCGCTGTATCAACGAGTGGCTTCTTGAGCTCGACGGCGAGCGAGTTGAGCCACCTCCTCGTGGCCCAGTTGTCCAAACAAGAGCAAATAACATCCACGTCCTTCACCATAGACTCGTCAAACTTCCTCAGGTCCTCATAGTAAGCTTCGATCCTAACGTACGGGTTTATCCTCTGAAGCCTCTCTTTAGCCACAACGGCCTTAGGCGAGCCTATATCGGAATCCTCGAATAACATTTGACGGTTAAGGTTCGAAAGCTCTACCACATCGTTGTCAACCAAGATTAGCCTGCCGATTCCAGCAAGGCAAAGGTTCTTCGCCACCTCACAACCCGTCGCGCCAACGCCTGCTACTAAGATTGTTGAGTTCGAGACCTTCAGCTGGTCCCAGCCGCTAATCCTTATCTGCCTATCGTACCTCTCCAGAAGATACGGTTCCATTACGGTTTAAATGTGTACTCAAACGATATAATAACGTTTAGGCTAGAATTTTGGTACATAAGCCTTGTGGGCTATATCATGGCTTTTTGGAAACCGGTGAGCTACATATGGCCGAGGCCATAGGCTCCATTTGGTGAGGCCTTTTCCGCGGAGCATGTCTGGAAGGTTGCTGCGGAGGCCTCAGCAGGCTTGGCCCGGCAGCTCAAGCCCCACGAAAGGCAGCGAAGGAGCCTTCGGCCCTCACCCTGCGCTTAAAGCACGCGGATTTCCGCCGCGATGTTAAAGTTTAGCTCGTTAATGGAATTTATCCTTGTGAGCTACTCTACGGCTAAAGCCGGGAGCTTCCAGCGTTCGCCGGGCTTTACGCCTCCTGTCACGTCTGCTGGTTCACGGCTCGCCATCCCATGCCTTAACGGGAGGCATTGGCTACATTCACGCATGCGTTTAAGTCCCGGTTGTAGATTAGCCCACATCTTGGACGCCTAAACTCTCTTCCCTTCACTTGGGCAACATGCCCGCATCCGTGGCATGTTTTGGATGTGTTCTTCACATCCTTCTTTGGGAGGTATCTCACCTCTATTCCCTCTAGGTTTTCTGGGCACTACATTTATAAAGAGGCAGTCATTGAACGCAAAAATACTATGGATAGCCTGCACACCATTTTGGCATTAGGCATATTCATCGGGACCTACGTAGCCATAATTTTTCGAAATATAAAGTACACAGGCATACCAATTTGGTTGATAATACTGGTCGGTGCGGTTTCGATGGTATTCTCAGGAGTCATTGACGTTTCTGAGGCGTACCGTTCAATCAACTTAAACGTCATAATCTTCCTGTTTAGCATGTTCACGTTTGTTACCGCCATGGATGTTTCAGGGGTACTTGAGGCTTTTGCGACGAAGTTGTTCCTAAGGGCAAAGAAGCCCGAGGACATTCTTTACTTAACATTCTTTGGTTTTGGATTGCTGTCATCCATCTTGATGAATGACACAATGGTGCTGATAGGCACACCCATAATGCTCTCCCTTGCAAAGAAGATGCGGATCTCTTCCAAGCCCCTTCTTTTAACTCTTGCCTTTTCTGTAACGATCGGAAGCACCATGACACCTATGGGTAACCCTCAAAACTTGTTCATAGCTATCGCAAGCGGCATGCCTACACCCCTCATAACATTCATATCATACTTAGCTGTTCCCACAATGGTCAACCTATTCTTAACCTATCTTATTCTAAGGCTTATCTATCGTAACGAGTTCCTTAAAGCAAGAAAAAATTTCATAGAGTTGATAGAGTTTGAGGCCTCGTTAGAAGAATCAAAGGCGGTGGATCGTAACCTTGCAAGATGCACCACCATTACATTGGCTCTAACAGTAGCAGGGATAGTTGCTATTAACATCCTAGAGGCCATTGGCATGAAGCAACAATTCAGCATAAGCGAGGTTTCTCTCCTGGGCCAACGTTACTCCTATTACTTAGCAACAGAAGGAGAGAGATTGTGAAAAAGCTAGATTGGGGCGTTATAATAATGTTCGCTTCCCTATTCGTCTTAATGCAGGCGGTATGGGATACAGGAATAGTGGCAGAGGTAGCCAGGTACCTTCCTTCCATGAACAAAGGTGAGCCAGCATCCTATATACCATCCATACTGATCTCGAGCGTCCTGCTTAGCCAAGTACTAAGCAACGTCCCGATGGTTACTCTGTACTTTCCACTTATGAAGTACTTCGGTTATGAGCCTTATGATATACCAGCTTGGGTTGCATTGGCCGGTGGAAGCACTTTAGCTGGGAACCTCACGCTCATAGGAGCCGCCAGTAATCTAATAATAGTCGAAGAGGCAGAGGCAAGAGGTCATACGCTTAGCTTCTTTGAATTCTTTAAAGTTGGCCTCATAGTAACGATCGTGAACGTACTTGTTCTGTACTCCTTCCTCATCGTTTTCTCAAACTTGCATTTTATAATAAGTTATGTTTAGATGGTCTGGTCGGCTCATATTCAAAAAAACAAGCTATATTCGCCACCTTAGCTTTTTCTCGAAGACCTTCTCTGGCGTCGCGTACAACTGTATATAATACTTAACCCTGCTCAGAAAAACGTCGGGCCTATACTTCATCTCATACGCCGCTATCGAGTTAAGCGGGTCGTCCGGGTTTGGGTTGGCCAATAGATTTTGGAGAGCCTCGATGACGTTCACGAGATATAGCCCTGGCCTCCAGTCGTCCTTGAATATGGATTCGCATATCCTAGCGGGGACCTCGTCCGTGAAGTTAGGGTGCCATATCCTCGTATGCCAAACGACGTCCGGCGGCGTGTATGGATAAGACCTCGGAATCTTTATCTCTACCTTAAAGTACCCGCCTTCGTAATACCCAGATCCCACGATCACGCCAGTATAGTGCGTCAGGTCGCCGTCGACTATATCGAATAGCGGGGGGTCGCGTTCTTGCATCAGCCTATACTCTACGGCCAGCCTCTTATTCCACAGAGGTTCAGGTAACTCTGAGTAGGCCTCCAGAGACGCCCACCTCCTACAGTCCTCGTTATGAGAACCAGCTTGTCGCCGTCCGATACCCCTATATCGGCGAGCGTCTCTGTTTCCTTCAAAGCCCTGCCCTTGTAAGTTAGGTGCGTGGTGTCTGGCGGGAGCTTCTTAATCGCACAAACCTTTGTCTTCACGGCACCTATCGTCGCGTTTGGGGATACCTCTAGCTCTAGCGGACTGCCGCCGCCGACTGCGGGTATGACCTTGATTTTCATAAGCCGTTACCCCTATTGGGCACTCTACCCGCAACGTATTTAAATATTAACTTTTATAGCGGAGAGAAGTTACGGTACAAACAACGCTGAGAATATCTGCATACTCTAAAGGACCATACCTGGAGACTACCAGGCGCTCTTGCCGGTGTCTCAAACGTTAATTACACGGTTAAGGCACTAATGCTTAGGTTCCATGAGGGCGCGAATATATCCCCTGGCGCTGGGGAAGATACTCCACCATTCTATCAGCAACATTAACCAAGAGGTTGCAGGCTTAATGGTAGGAAAGGTCGTATCGGACGTTGTTGAGGTCTGGGACGCGATCACTGGCTCTCAGCAGGGCACGCCCGGCTACGTTAAGCTTGAAGAGAGCGTCATGGCCTTGGTTGCCGAGGTTCTGATGGAAAACCTTCCAGACCTGTACATAGTTGGTTGGTATCACTCGCATCCTGGCTTAAACGTCTTTATGTCGCCCATAGACGTAGAGACGCAAAAAGCTTACCAGGCCATGTTTCCCAAGGCCATAGCGCTGGTTATAGACCCCCTAGAATTCAGCACGAGCTGGAAGATTTCAGACCTTAAGATCGGCGTGTTTAGGGTGGATAAAAACAGGGGCGTCGTTCCCGTAAGGTTCACGCTTGGTCTGCAACGGCGTAAGGTCCTCGAGAGCACGTTGATCGGCCTCCAAACAATCGATCTAATCCCAAAAAAGCCCGACGTTCAGGCTGATGAGCTCGTAAAGGTTAGCGCGGCTGAAAAAATCGAAGACGCTGATTACATAGTAAAGTTTTTTAGTAAAGCCAAGAAGTTCTTCTCAAAAAATAAAGGATAAAAGCAGAGGTGCGGATTCTTCATAAGGTTTAGTTGGGAGGAGCCGCAATGCCAAAGAAGATAGTCATCAGGTTTAAAGAGGAAAAGGTGCCGAAGGATGTATTGGAGGAAGTACCCCAGGTAGAGCCAGAGGCGAGCGTTACGGAAACTGAGACGAGGGTGCAAGCAAAGCCGCCCGAGGCTGTCACGCCTTCCAGGGACGTTGAGGCCTCCATAATCAAAGAGGCCTTCGACGGTTACGATGCGCTAATGGCAAAGATACAAGAGATGAGGATACGGGAACAGATATTCCAAAAAATGTTTATGGAGCAGAACATTAGCGTTACTACCGTTAAAGAGATACTGGCAAGATGGAATGTGCTAAGGGATCAAATAGTTGAGGAGGCGTCCTCTTTAATTGAAAAAGTTAACGAGGCTAAAAGCAAGCTGGAGAGCGAGTTTTCAAAGGTTGAAACTGATCTTTACATCTCCGTCGTCGAATTGGACACGCTAAAGTATAAGGAAAGTTTGAACATGCCAGTACCTCAGGAGCTTAAAGCAAGCTTAGAGGCAAAGGTTTCAATCCTTAGGCAGGAACTTTCCGAGAAGAAAAAGAAGATAGGGGAGCTGGAGGAAAAGGCTAGGATGCTATCCGAGCTTCCGAGAAAGATCCATTCCCTGACCTCATACACAGAGCTTGCTGATAAACTTTACCAAGAGTTAAAGGAGAAGCACGGTGCGAAGTTCGGCCCTAGGGTCGACGAGGCCTTGCAGAAGAACATAGAGGCCATCATGCAGTCGAAGGGCATACCGAGGGAGTATGCCATAATACTTATTTGGAGGGAAACGCAGGCCTCCGCCGCCAGCTAACGAGTACCGTCGTTGCCAGCTGTTTCAAAAGGTATGTTTGATTTCCGAGGGGCCGAATAAGGCTCCAGGCCAAAATGGGCGTTAGGCTCGGGCAAACATGGGCCTTTTCTATACGGGTAGTCGCTAGCGGCGACAAGCTCTTTATTATAGGGTGAGGGAGCCCAGAAGGGCTATGAACGGCCGATGAGAGCCTTAGAGGCCAGAATCCCGTGGCTTAAGCCGCAAGGCTGTCGAAAGCGTAAGAACCAAAAGCAACCGCTGATTTTAATTGATAATGGTATGATGGATGAGAAGGACTGGAAAATATTAAAGGAACTAACGGAGGACGCGAGCCAAAGCGTATCTGAGCTTGCAGCGAAGCTTAACATGCCGAGGACGACAGTCCAAGAAAGGATAAAGAAGCTAAAGAGTAAAGGGATAATTAAGAAGTTTACCGTGATACCGGATTACTCGAAGCTCGGAAAGCCAGCGACGGCTTTTGTGCTGATATCCTTCCTTCCGGGTGCAAACATTTCCCAGAAAAAGCTTGCCGAATACATAGCGACGCTACCCGGTGTCCATGAGGTGCACCTCATATCCGGAGAGTGGGACATACTCTTAAAGGTAAGGGGAGAGTCTATACAATCGATCGGCGAGCTTGTAATAGATAAGCTCAGGGCTATCGAGGGTGTTGGAAAGAGCATGACGTGCGCATCATTCCTAACGATTAAAGAGGAGTTCTGACGTCAGATATCTACGGAATGGATCGACGGGCTCAAAGCTCAGGGTGTCTTTGATACCATCCTACCCCCTAATCCTTCAAGCCGTCCAACGCCCTGACATGCCCGGCTCGCACAGCTTGGCTTGATTTCTTTGACAAGACCCTTCCCTAAACAGCTTTTCCTTAACCTTCGTCGGCCAAGAATGCTCGGGCAAGCGCTTCACCGTCAGCGTCCCGAAAAGTATATGAGAGGCGCTTTTCAAAAAAAATATGGTCGCAATTCCAACCCTGAAAGGGATGACCTCCTTGCGAGAAGATGGTGGATGGTGAAAATCTTAATATGCCCCGCCTGCAAAAGCGAGAAGATTAACCTGTACCTTGGCGGGTATGCAGGAATGTTGTACCAGTGCGCCTCTTGCGGCTACGTAGGGCCAGTAGTTCTCGTAGTAGACGACCCGGATGCTTTGAAGGAGCTCGAGGAGCTGTCCAAAGAGGCAGCAAACGGCTCAACCGAGGAGCGTGCTGAGGAGCATGAGAAAGCGCCCGTTAAGAAGACGAGGCGTGGAGGTTTTAAATGAGTTAAATTTGAGATGGGCCCACGATTTCATACAGGAGATGGGATGGGCATGCTGGAATACACGCCCACTGGTATAGACGGGATCGATGCTATGCTGGAAGGGAGGGGCATACCGAGCGGGTACGTGGTGCTGGTGCTCGGCTCGCCAGGCTGCGGTAAGACGACGCTTGGCGTACAATTCCTTTACAACGGTGTCGTTAAGTTCAACGAAAACGGGATCTTAGTCCTTCTTGAGGAAGACCCCGGGATGGTCAAGTCCAACATGCTGAGGTTTGGCTGGAATTTGGATAAATTAGAGGAAGAGGGCAGGATCGCCATAGTCGACGCTTCACCGATACGTTTTATAACGAAAGGTATCAAACTGGGCGAGACAACTATTGGGAGTAAAGAATTCCGAGTCATATCCTTAATAGAAAGGATAAAAGCGGAGAGTGAGAGGTTGAAGGCTAAAAGGCTTGTCGTAGACTCGCTATCTACGTTCACTCTACAGTACCCAAGAGCGGCGGAAAGGAGGGAGGCCATACTCAACCTGATTCAAGGCATAGCCTCGACAGGCTGCACGACGTTGCTGATCTCGGAGCTCGCACGCTCAACGATCGAAAGGAAGTACCAAATCGAGGAATACCTTGCTCACGGCGTAATGCTTTTGCAGAGGTTGATCAGGGCCGATGGTGTCGTTCACGTCTTCATGATCGAGAAGATGAGGGGTGTGAATCATGATGTCCAACCAAGGCCGTTTAAGATAACCCAAAATGGGATCGTGGTATTTCCGTCGGAGGTTGTTTTCTGAGGTATCAACGACCGGCTTTTTCGTTTATATAAGACTAAAAATTTAAAGTATAGCGGGATGTCTGCTGAAACCCCCGAGTCGATGCACGGGGTCTTTACGGTAATCATACCCAAGGACCGGATAGGCGTGTTAATAGGGGTCAACGGCTCCGTCAAGGAAACTATAGAGGAGAAGCTAGGCGTAAAGCTTACAATCGATAGCAGCGACGGTGTAGTGTCCATAGCGCTAGCAAAGTCTCCTGAGGAAGGCGGAGACCCTGCTTCCCTCTTCAAGGCTCGCGACGTCGTACTCGCGATAGGAAGGGGTTTCTCTCCGGATAGGGCGTTTAAACTCTTTGAGGAGGATACCGTGCTAAGCATCATACATTTGGAGGATTTCATCGGAAAAAACGTGAACGACCTGGTCAGGGTCAGGGCTAGGCTTATAGGAACTGGAGGAAAGACTAGGAGGATAATCGAGGAGAATGCCCATGTGCTAGTCTCTGTATACGGAGATACCGTTGCAATAATAGGCGACCCGCAAGACGTTGAGGCTGCCAAGGAGGCTGTGATAAGGCTGATAACAGGCTCGCCGCATAGCGCAGTCTACAGAATGCTCGACGAGTATGCCAGAAAGAGGAAGGCGGGAAAGTTCGTGCCCGGATTTAAAACGTAAGAGGGCACAACGAGGGAAAGATAAAATAGGCGCTATACACAGACTGTTTAGCAAGCTCACGTAGAAATTTCAACGCTTGTTTGATAAAAGGGTGACAAAGGATTGGCAGAGGTTAAGTTCGAGAAGATATCGCCCGCCGACTTCTTCTATCGGAATAGGGACATAGCTGGATTCACGAACCCAAGCCGTTCCCTCTACACGTCCATCAGAGAGCTCGTCGAGAACTCGCTGGATGCGTGCGAAGTTGGCAGGATTTTGCCTGAGATAGTCGTTGAGCTGCAGGAAGTAGGCGAGGGTAGCTCCGAAGACGTTAAAGTATTCAGGCTAAGGGTTAAGGATAACGGAATAGGCGTAGATGCGGAGCACATACCGCAGGCGTTCGCAACAGTATTTTACGGAAGTAAGTACGGGTATCGTCAATCACGTGGAACATTTGGGCTCGGCGGTACGATGGCGTTATTGTACGGTCAGATTACAACGAACAAACCCGTAACAGTCATCTCTTGCACAAACAAGGAAATCCATGAATTCGTTTTGAGGATAGATATCGTCGAGAACAAACCCATAGTTCTCAACCACAAGGTTCACGAGAACGTCAACAACTGGAGGGGCACGATAATAGATTATTATCTGGAGGCCGACTACACCAACAGCAAGGCGAAGATAGTCGAGTATTTCAAAAACACGGCCATTGTTTGCCCGAACGCATCCTTGACGTTTATCGACCCTAAGGGCAGGCTGTACTACTTCCCGAGAATAACTGAAAAAGTTCCAGAGCCTCCGAGGGAGGCGTTACCGCACCCCGTTGGGGTTGACGTAGAAACCATGAAGCGGCTGATATCCGGGACAAAGTCCGAGACGCTCTTATCTTTTCTGACGAGTAGCTTCCAGCGTGTTGGTCCTAAGACAGCGAAAGAGGTTTTAGAATTGGCCGGCCTTTCGCCAACGATAAACCCAAAGGAGCTAAATCACGAGCAGCTCACGGCACTCGTAGAGGCAGTCAAAAGGTATAAAAAGTTCAGAGCGCCAGACCCTACGCCCCTGAGCCCGATAGGTAAGGATTTGCTCGAGGCTGGCATTAAGGCAATACTGATGCCGGAGTTCCTCTACGTGGTCCAAAGACCCCCGCAATCTTACTCCGGCTTTCCGTTCATAGTCGAGGCTGCTGTGGCATATGGCGGTAAGATACAACCGAGCGAAAACATACAGATATACAGGTTTGCAAACAAGATACCGCTCCTGTACGACGAGAGGGCGGACGTCGTTTGGAAGGTAGTGTCCGAGAGGATCGATTGGAGCAATTACAACGTCCCAAAAGGTGCTCCGCTCGCTGTCATCACGCACATATGTTCCTTGAAGGTGCCATACAAGACTGTAGGTAAGGAGGCGATAGCTGATAGGCCAGAAATTGAACGTGAGCTGACCATCGCGATAAGGGAGTGCGCTAGGGCGCTGAAGCATTACCTGATAAGGGTCGAGAAGCGCGCCATCACGATGAAGAGGCTGAACATATATGCCAAGTACCTTCCGAAGATAGCAAAATTCTCGGCAGAGCTCGTTGGAAGAAAGGAGCCGCCGGACGTTACGAAGCTCCTGGAAAAGATAGGCGTTACGCCCGAGCTCCTGGAAAAGATAAGGCTCGAAGAGCAGGAAAGCGCCGCATGAAGCTGCTTTAGCAGCATGGGCGGAAATCCGCGCCCTTCAACCGTGGTAGTTCACGATTTTATCCATTCAATGACCTCTTCAGGGGGTCTAACGCTGACGCCCTTTTTCTCGAAAAATTTTGTAATGTTCCTTACGTCCCTTTCTAAGAAAGCTTCTGCTAACGGGTGTGAGATATGAACGGCTTGGGATAGATCTATGAAGTAAATAGACAGGACATCTGTAACGAATATATTGTATTGACTCATGTCAGCATGTATCAGCTCTGCTTTCTGGTAAAGCTTCTTCATGTTTTCGATAACCATCGGGTAAATCTTCTCGTAGTCGTCCGGCTCCAGGTCAGTTTCTTCCAACGTCGGATACCTGATCCCATCCTTTCCTAGAAATTGCATACCCAAAACGTTCTTCTCAACGAAGTACGGTTTTGGTACCGGAACGTCGGCCTCGTATGCCTTTTTCAGGTTTCCGAATTCGCGCCTTGCCCAAAGGTAAACGAAGTCCTTGAAGTCGCTCGGTATCCTCTTGAACCTTGGGTCGTGTACCACGTAGGTCATCCTAGTCTTCTTGAACTCCGCGCTGGTTATCAGGTATATCTTCACGGCTACGAGGCCCTCCGGACCTTTTGCGAGGTATATCCTTGACTCCTTCCCAGCGCTAATCACGCCGTAGAACTCCGACAGCATGCCGGAATTCATCAGATCGTAAATCGTCATCAGCGTAAGCCTATCAAAAACTTCCTCTAGAACTTCGTCGAGCTCCGACCTCTTGTGTAAGTACCTTTGCTCCTTGTCTGCCTTAAACTCCTTCCTCCTAAGCTTCCTCTCAACTTTATCTGAACTCAGGAAAGCATCACCGTACCTAAACCATTATCCCGCCTCTACCTTGGCTTTTAAAAAATCTGGTAGGGCACCCTGCTTGGCTAACTCTATAGCTTGATTCTTCGTGAACCTCCAGAAAATATCACCCCTATCCTGTTGAAACTCCCAAGGGCTGACCAGCACGAGGTCTCCTTCCTTAATCCAGATCCTCCTCTTCAATTGCCCCCTTATCCTGCATAACCTTTGCTTTCCGTCCGAGCATTCTACTAGAGCCCTATCGTACCCATACATCTTCGTGACGACGCCGTAAACGTCCCCAGGCCCAGGCTTCACAGGCTCCTCTAATACGTCGGACTCGGATACTATCTTTCTTTTCCCCATACCGCCACATCCCTAAGTTAAGGGTCTAATAAACGTTAGCTGAGCGATTATTGGGTTAAACTCTATTAGGAGCGTATACTGCTTCTACTGAAGGGCGTAGGATTTTGGAGATAAACATACTAAAGAGCGGCGTCACGGTCAAGTCGTTGGTTGCAGCGCTTCCGGGCATGGGCAACGTAGGCGGCATCGCAGCGGCATACCTAATAGAAGAGTTGAAGATGGAGCCGATATTGGAGATACTGGACTACATGCCACCCTACGTTATCCATAGGAATTCCATAATCGGGTTTGAAAGGTTTTCTTTTAAGGTGTACTGGGGCGGAGGGGATTTTGCCGTTTTTACAGGGTTTTATCAACCCCAGGACCCCCATATATTGTACGAGCTGTGCAACGATTTGCTCGATCTGGCAGTAAGCTTGGGTGTCAAGAGGATATACACGCTAGGGGCGGCGCATACCGGAATATCGTCGCCGGAGCCGAGGGTTTTCTACGCCGTAACTGACGCCAGGCTTAGCGAGGAGATAGAGTCTTACGGAGCCCAGCAGATGAGGGGCGAGGGGTACATAACCGGCTTTAATGGCCTATTGCTCGGCTTGGCAGCGCGACGCAACATCGAGGGCGTGTGTTTCCTCGGAGAGATAGATAGGCCCGATGTAGCCCAGCCTAGGGCTTCTAGGGAGGTGCTGAAGAGGCTCTCCGCAGCTTTGGGGATCGCGCATCTGGACTACACAAGACTTGACGAGCAGGTAAGGAAGGTTGAGGCTTACATCAGCTCGCTCAAGAGGTTTGAAGAGCTCAGGCAGCAAAGGGTTGGAACGGACGTGCCGCCCGGTGTCATGTGAGGTGTTTTACGAACGTTGTTATTGGGAATCTTGAGGAAGCGTAGGGTTCCCTAAGGATGGAATTATGGGATGTAGTCTATTTTACATGTCCAGAGGAGTAGAAATGTCGGAGTATACATCGTCGAAAACGTATACCCGGCCGTCTTAAAGGGCAAGGGTATTATGGTTCGCCGGCGAGGAGGCCATGCTAAAGCCGAACGTCTTCGTACACGTGCAGCAAACACTGTGCGCTCTAAAAGCCGATGAGGGCCTAGCATTCCTACTAATCTGACCGAGTAGTGAAAGTGTGCAACGATTTATATAATTAAAATTTAAAAAGTACGACGTATGCGGATGGATGTGAGCGAGCCCTTAGTTTATATTGATGGAAAGTTCTACCCAAAGTCCGAGGCCAAGATTTCCGTCTACGACCACGGTTTGCTTTACGGAGACGGTGTCTTCGAGGGCATAAGGGTTTATGACGGCGTTGTTTTCTTGCTGAAGGAGCATATAGACAGGCTTTACAACTCGGCGAAGTTTATCAAGCTTAACATACCAATTTCTAAGGAGGAGATGATGGCCGCTGTCATCGAGACAGTCAAGAGGAACCGTGCCAAGAATTCCTACATTAGACTCCTTGTAACCAGGGGCGTAGGCGATTTAGGCCTAGACCCCAGAAAGTGCTCCAGGGCAAGCATAATAATCATAGTTGAGCAGATACAGCTGGTTGGCGGAGCAGCTAAAGAGAAGGGGATATCTGCGATTATAGCGTCAACTAGGAGGGATTCCGTCTCGGCGACGACGCACGAAGTTAAGTCGTTAAATTACCTCAACAGCATACTCGCAAAGCTTGAAGCCAACGAGGCTGGCGCCGATATGGCCATCATGCTAGATAGCAGGGGGTTCGTTTCGGAGGCCGAGGCTGCAAACATCTTCATCGTCAGGAACGGCACCATAGCTACGCCGCCAACTACGGCAGGGATTTTAGACGGCGTGACTAGGAGGAGGATTATAAAGCTGATACGTGAGCTCGGGATGGAAGTCGTAGAAAGGGATATAACGCCATTTGAGTTGATTACGGCAGAGGAGGTTTTTTTGACTGGGACGGGTGCGGAGATACTACCCGTCACTAAGATAAACGGCATACAGATTGGAGATGGCGTACCCGGACCGATAACTAGAAAGGTCATGCAAGAATTCGAGAAATTGGTAAAAAGCGGAAAAGAGGGCGTCAGGGTCCAGTTTGACTAACCGTTTTATTTTATGCAGTGAGCCCTTTCACGTAAAACACTTTTTAATCAACGCGCGGCGTACTAACGTTGATGAGGACGTGCGTAGAGTTTGAAGATGCCCTGAGGGCCGCAGAAGGTTTCGTGAATTCCAGGGTCGTAGAGCCCGTAAAAAACCAAATCCCTTATGCTAGGCTTTACGTGAGCGCTTTTAGAAGCTTGGACGTTTACAGACCGACGATGGGCTCGATTCAAGGTATGATGGAGTACGGCGGTCTGAAAGGGTGCGAAGAAGGTGTCGAGGCGGCCCTTAAGGGGCTTGCTTTGCTGTACGCCGCAAGATACCATCCGTTATACCGTGACCATAGGATTTTTCCGGCACTCTACCAGTACGTTCAGGCCATAAACCTTGTCGAGGAGGGGCTAGCTTCTGCGAAGGGTAGCTGCGCTACCTTAAAAAACGTTTACGAAGGTTTTACTGAGGCCATCGAGAAAATCACGCTGGGTAACGGAATATACGTAATTAATTGGAAGAACGTCCCAGAATGCCACTTCACGCTTTACAAAAAGGTTGGTTTGCGGATCGCTAGACTGATAGCCAGCGAGCTCATAGGACTTTACGTCGTCAAGGTAAAGGATAGTGCTCCGCTCCACTACCATCGCTTCCTTGACGAGCACCACTTTTTGCCAGAACGCATAGATGGGCTGCACTACCTTGATGGTAAGGTATCTGGGACGACGCAGACCGACATACTCTACATAAGAAGGGGACAGGTTCACGGCTTTAAGAACAAAGAGGAGCATGAGGTCGCATTCCTATTCGTATGCGGCTCCGAGGAGACTGGTCCATGGGACTTCGTTCAAGATATAGAGCTGGTCGAAAAAGAGTTTCCCGAGGAAGCTTTTAACAATATCGATGCAATCGGTGGAAGGGACCTGTATAAAGTCCTAGAAAGGGTCAGGGGTATTGGAAAAAATTTCTACGAGAGGCTCTCGCCAGGCTACATGCGCCTGTTCCAGGACGTTGTCAAGGTTCACGGAGAATACGTGCCACCCAATCAGGAAAAGGAGCTGATATGTTTCGTTGTCGAGGGAGACGGCACGCTCGAGGTTGAGGGGAGGAGGCGTGACGTAGGGCCGGGAGATTCTTTCCTGATTCTTTCTCAGATGAACGTAAAAATTTCGAGTTCTTCCATGATACTCTACCAATTCGGCTACGATTGACACCCCCACGGCCGAAGCCAGGAGATTCCTGCTTCCAAGGCTTTCATCGAGCTTTTACCCTCCCACCTCATACCATTCCACCCTAGTAGAAAGGGTGTGCCACCACACCGTTATCCCTATCCCGTATGGGACTTGGGATTATGGATTGCCGAGCCTTCCCCTTTCGGCCTGGAGCCTTATTCGGGCATCCAGGCCGCATCCGGACGAACTCGCTCGAAACTTTCATCATCAGATAAGCTTGTCGACAATCCATCCCACTGTTAAAACTGTAGGCTTTCTTCTCAAGTTTTGTAAGGAAAGAGCGAGCGTTGTAGTATCTACTCACTTATGCGAGCTAACAATATCTATAAGACCATAGGTTTCCTGCTTTGACGATGGAGCTTATCGGTATACTTACCAGCAAGATTCCGCATCGGTGGAGTATCGGCCTACCGCACAGTCCAAAGGTTTCCAGCAACGTTTCCCCCTGCCGGCCTTGGTGGAGCTTGTATAAACTCTGTTCGCCTTCATCCAACCCCTAAAGGACGTGGGATTTCCATATGATGTTAAAATAAAAAATTTATTTGGGTAATGTTCGCATTCTTTCATGAGCTCGTCCGAAAAGGTGTTGGAGGAGTTTAAGCGGGCTTTGATTGAAGTTGAGGTAGAAGAAGCTGCTCGTGGATTCTTAGCCCATCTGACTGCCTACGTAACTGTCAACGCCTTTCTGGTGTTCATAAACCTCTATACGTATCCCGAGTACTTATGGTTTGTATGGCCTCTGTTCGGTTGGGGCATCGGGCTCGCTTTTCACTTCATCTCTACGAGAAAGAGGTTTCTCACCGCCGCGTGCGAGAAAAAAATCGCCGTCGCAGAAGGGAAAATGAGGGCAAGAAAATCCGCCGAAGAAAGATAGAGCTACTGAGGTACTAGCCAAACGCATGTTTATTAAGCAGAGAGGATTAACTCCAAGGGTAGGGAGGCGGCTGGCCTTTTGTGTCGATTAGACGTTACGACCTACGCTTTCAAGCCAGCTACAACCCATGTTACTTTAGGGTCTACGATAAACCCCTGAAACTCATCGGCAACACCCCGCTTTGCAGGCTCGAAAAGGTTCCCACAAAATATGGCATAAAGGACGGTGTGAAGATATATGCCAAGCTCGAGTTCTTTAACCCAGGAGGCTCTGTAAAGGACAGGGCTGCCCTGAACATAATTTTAAGCGCCATAAAAGACGGGGTCCTAACGCCCGACAAGACGATCTTAGACGCTACTTCTGGCAACACGGGAATTTCTTACTCTATGATTGCTGCGGCCCTTGGGTACAGGTGCAAGATGCTGGTCCCCGCGAACGCCAACGCCAAGAAGGTTGCGATCATGAGGGCTTACGGAGCCGAAGTAATCTATACGGACCCGCTGGATGGTATCGATGGAGCAATTAAGAAAGCCCGTGAAATCTACGAGCAGGATCCAAGGACGTACTTCTACGCAAACCAGTACGACAACGAGGCAAACTGGCTGGCCCACTATACGACGACAGGGCCCGAGATAATCAGGCAAACTGGGGGAAGGCTAACGCACTTCGTCGCCGGCGTCGGGACATCTGGAACGTTCATGGGTGTTGGGAAGAGGTTGAAAGAGTTCAATCCGAGCATAAAGCTCATAGAGGTCCAGCCGGACTCGGGCTTTCATGGGATCGAGGGGTTGAAGCACATGGATACGAGCATAAAGCCGAAGATATACGACGAGTACCTTAGCGATCTACGCGTGAACGTATCCACGCTTGAGGCTTACGAGATGGTTAAAGAGCTTGCTAAGGTGGAGGGGATGCTCGTCGGCATATCGTCCGGCGCCGCGCTGTCCGCAGCTTTAAAGGTGGCAGAGGAGCTGAAAAGGGGGCTGTTGGTGGTCATATTCCCAGATGGTGGGGAAAAGTATCTTGACGAGCGTTTCTGGAAAGAGTAGCATAACCACTTCGGTGACGGTGTGACACTAGTAATAGGTAAAGCCAAGCTGGACGAAATAATCAGGCACGCTTTGGAAACTTATCCCGAAGAGTGTTGCGGGCTCTTGGTAGGGAAGAAGAGGGATGATGAGTGTGTCGTTAATAACGTCGTTAGGAGCAGGAACGTTTACGAGGGGGATAGGAGGAGTAGGTACGTGGTCGACCCATTAGATGTATACAAGGTGGAAAAGGATGCCGAGGGGCTGGGGTTGATGCTTATCGGTGTGTACCACTCTCATCCCAACTATCCTGCAAGGCCGTCGGCTTACGACGCAGAGGTTGCATGGCCCTACATGAGGTACCTCATCGTGTCAGTTTACGGCGGAAGGTCTGGGAACGTTACGGCATGGCTTTTTGATAAAAAAGCCAACGGGTTTATTGAAGAGAAGATTATCATACTCTAAAAAGCATTAGATTTTTCACCGTTGAAAAATTATGGAAACTTATTTCTACCATCTAATCCTAAAATAATCTGATGAGCAGCATACCGATTTCGCTTGGCTTCGGCGTCATGCGCGCTATTCTTTCAAGCCAACAACCAAGAGCCTTGATGAAGAAGAGTTTGGAGAGGTGTAATAGATGCGGCAAGAGACCTATTGACATATTTTTCGATGAGTGCTTAGGGATTAAGCATAAGAAGTGCATCGTGTGTACCTCGATCGTTTCCGCGCTTAAATTTTTCACATTTGTTACTCTGAGGGCATTGAATTCTAGCCAGGATTCGCTTGTCAAAGCTTTAAGCGTGCCGTACTGGAGAAAGGGGTTAACGTCGACGATAAAGGGCTTGGCATGGTTTGGTGTAACGAAACCTTTTGTCACGGGTTCACCGCTCTTTGTCGTCTGGAACTTCACGAACAGGTGTAACCTCAGATGCAAGCATTGTTATCAGAACGCCAGTGCAAGCCTACCGACAGAGCTTACGACCGGCGAGGCTCTCCGTGTCGTTAAGGAACTTTCGGATGCAGACGTTTCTTCTATTGCGTTTTCGGGAGGCGAGCCTCTCGCCAGACAAGATTTCTTTGAGGTCGCAAACAGCGCAAGGGACAGCGGCATGTACGTGACGGTTGCCTCGAACGGCACCCTCATAACAAGGGATGTTGCCAAGAGGCTCGCAAAAACAATCCACTACGCAGAAATAAGCCTGGATGGCGTAAACCCAAAAACGCACGACGAGTTCAGGGGGATTCCCGGTAGCTGGGATAGGGCAGTTTCCGCAATCAAATACCTGACGGAAGAGGGCGTTACGGTAGGCGTTGCTACAACCGTAACCAGGAACAACATATCGGAGATACAAAGAATGGTTGATTTCCTCGAGGAGCTTGGGGTTGACTATTTCATATGCTTTAATTTCATACCGACTGGTAGGGCTACGGGAATAGTCAACGATGATCCGTCGCCACCCGAAAGGGAGGAATTCCTGAGATACCTGTACAAGAGGATGGTCCTCAACATGCTTTATAATAAAAAGCTAAAAATCTACACGACGGCCCCCCAGTTTGCGAGGGTTGGGCTCGAGATGCGGGAAGAGGTCGTGAAAGAGGTCTGTGCGCTTAACCCGACGGCTCCGTGCATCAAGCCCATAATACCCACGACGCACTACGCGAACATCCCGGGCATAACGCCCGAGGTTGCGGAGTTTATAGGTGGCTGCGGAGCTGGTAGAGTTTATGCGGCGATAAGCCCTGAGGGCGACGTCCAGCCGTGCGTCTTCATGCCCATAAAGCTCGGCAACCTAAGACACAAAAAATTCGAGGAAATATGGCTCAACTCCAGCATCCTTAACGATTTGAGGGACAGGAATAAGCTTAAGGATGGTTGCGGAATTTGTCCTTACAAGTTCGTTTGTGGGGGCTGTAGGGCCAGGGCCTATGGGTATTTCGGAGACTACCTGATGCCCGACCCAGGTTGTATCAGGAGAGTTTACGAAAAACCTGTCTTTACGTTACAGCCCCAAATATTGACGTCCTCCCGCCGCTGAGACTTATGGATTCCACCATAATCCAGGCGGGTTCTTTCGTGCTTCTAGGGTTTTTTATCTGCTGGTTTTCGTCACCCTTTAGGCTCCTACCTCATCTCATTCCACGTTAGAAGCAAGGGGGTGCGCCACCATCCGATGGGCATTCCTCGTGTAGAGGGTGCCACGCTTAACATGCCTATGACATCTCGTAGTAGAGGTTCCCTTCTCATCAGTCGTATCACGGCTACACACTCACCCATCTTTATCTTGCATGTAGGGATCCGATCTTTAAGAGGCTCTCGCTAACACAAGCGTGACTTTTAAAAGATCTTTTTAGAAAAGATATGGCTTGCCAGCACGTGGCCCTCGCCTGGGCTCTCGCACCAGACTACCTCCACGCGATGGGGGCTTAGCTTCCGGGTTCGGAATGGGTCCGGGCGTTTCCCCCCATCTATGGCCGGCAAGCCACCCCTATTTTGTTAAAACTCTTTTTTAAAAGTTTTATGCCAGAAACATAAAATCCAGCAAAAATCAAAAATATATCTATTAAAAAACAAGGGACAGATTTAACCGTTTTCGAATAGATGGGTTCGTTGAACGATCCTCGTTGGAAGTAACCTGGAGGTCAGAGGTCCGAATGGGCTCTAGGCCGAAAACGGAGAGGGAAGAAGGAACGTCTACGAACCCCACAACAGTAAACCGATCTTCCTAAGGGTTACCAGAGCCTGCGCCATTCTCCAAGAAAGAGAGGCCCTTATCCGTTACCCTGTATTTGAATGGTTTACCTGTCCTGGTGACAAGGCCCCTCACGTAAAGGTTCTTTAAGATCCTCGACACGTGCTCACGACTTCTGTTAAGCTTGGCGCTGAGCTCTGAGGACGAGGATGGTCCATAGGTTCTCAGAAGCTCTAGCACCCTATAAAACGTCTGGTTAAAGTCTTCCTCTACGGCTACCCTCTCTGGGGCGTTGGTCGCGTCATCTAACGTACTCAGCCTATTTTCTATCCTGTTAAGCGCCTCCCTTATCTTTGCCAATTCGGTGGTTACAGAATCGTAGGAGCCGGGATTCGGAGCCGTCCTTTGGTAGGCCCTACGGAGCAGTATGTTGAATACAGTAGCCTGCGTAACGAACAGCATAACGGAAACGAGGGTTAGCGTGTCCAATTTTACCTCCTCGCTTCCGTAAGCTTGAGTAACAGGTTAGCTATAGCCTCGGGATCCCTGTTGTTCAGGGTCTCTGAGGCCTGTAAAAACCAAGAGTAGTTCGGCAGCTCGAGCAAGCCGAGGTAGCCCAATAGCAGAACCGTGTAGAGCGCCCTGACCACGTTGTCCATCGCTTGTTTCTTGGTCCTTAAGAAGGAGCCCTTGGAGACCCCACGGAGCTTTGCTTTCTCCTCAACCGAGAGCCTCATACCCCTGCTCTCTGGTATAAGGTCCATCAGCAGGGTTACGAGTTGCTTCTTGGTAAGGGTGCACCTCTCGCTAAGTAGCTTGAATATGACGTCATCTTCCCACCGTCTTATCTCATCGAGGATCGTGACGTCCAATTGCATCACCGGTTTACACTTCTGTGAACTGGAAACGTAGATGCGTAATTAATAAGTTTCTTGCAATACACAGACCTATAATCCTTTGATATTACCCTGCCTTTGATGTTATGTGACGTCACGTAAGTATTTCTAATTGCCTGAATCTCTCGATTTTGTTGCTGGTACTCGTTTTTGGAAAATTTAAAAAAGCTAGATAGCATACGCACTCCGTTTTGTTATGTAAAGCCCGGCATCACCAATCCATGACCGTAGGACAGGCTGGCCCTACATACGAGCGGATAGAATACTTGGGCAATACATGGGAAATATCCGTATATTGCCATCCTGACCAGAAAAAGCCAGTAGGAGCCAAGGTTCTACGATTGACAATTTTGTAAACCAAACCTTCATATTAGATTCGGGCAGACGTTTACCCAGCGTGCTCCTCCGGGGTGCAGGTGAGTTGCTTGAAAAAAAGATTCGAATAAACCAACCCGTAATCGGTGAAGAAGAGGTTGAGGAGGTTTCCAAGGTCCTCAGGACAGGGATGTTAACGGCGTGGCACGGCAGCGGCGAGAAGGTTAGTGAGTTTGAGAGAAGGTTTGCGTCGTACGTCGGCGTAGAGTACGCGGTCGCAGTAAACTCCGGAACCGCAGCCCTTCATACTGCCCTTGCGGCATGCGGAATAGGACACGGCGACGAGGTCATAGTGCCCGCTATGACCTTTGTGGCCACGGCTAACGTCGTGCTAATCCAAGGCGCTAAGCCTGTATTCGTTGAGGTAGACCCGGAAACGCTCTGCATGGATGTAGAGAAGTTCCAAAATGCCATAACGGAGAACACTAAGGCGGTAATACCCGTGCACGTCTATGGGTCTCCTGCCGAGATGGATGCCATAATGGACATCGCTACGGATAGAG
This sequence comes from Candidatus Terraquivivens tikiterensis, assembly GCA_003056285.1. Lineage (GTDB taxonomy): Archaea > Thermoproteota > Nitrososphaeria_A > Caldarchaeales > Wolframiiraptoraceae > Terraquivivens > Terraquivivens tikiterensis. The sequence continues at coordinate 68,477 of NDWU01000005.1, read as the reverse complement.
GCCTAATCGTGATCGAGGACGCTGCCCAGGCGCATGGAGCGACTTATAAAGGAAGGAAGGTTGGCAGCATCGGCCACATCGGCTGCTTCAGCTTCTTCGCCAGCAAGAACATGACGACGGGCGAGGGCGGCATGATAACGACCAACGATGCCGAGTATGCCAGAAGGTGTAGGCTCTTCAGGACGCACGGTCAAGAGGAGGCGCACATGTCCGTGATGCCAGGATTAAACTACAGGATGACGGAGTTCGAGGCCGCCATAGGCCTCGTACAGCTCTCGAAGCTGGAAAGGTTGAACGCTATCAGGGCGAGGAATGCGGAGATCCTGACAGGAAGCCTCAAAAACATACCCGGTATCGTCACGCCAACTTTTCCTCCGTACGTCAAACCGTCACACTACGTCTATACGATAAGGGTTAAGGCCGGGCCTAAAAGGTCAAGGGATGCCCTCCAGAAGTATCTCGAGGAGAACGGCATAGAGGCGGCAGTTTACTGGCCGAATCCCGTCCACCTGCACCCGCTCTACATGGGACTTTACGGCTACCAGAGAGGCTCGCTACCCGTTGCCGAGGAGGCTTCTGACGAGGTGCTGTCCTTACCAGTACATCCAAAGTTGAGCGATGAAGACCTACGCTATATAGTTGAAAAAATCAAGGAGTTCTTTTCGGAGTTCTGAGCTAAGCGCGGATACGTACAGTTCCAGGCTTAGCCCTTGGGCTTCATCTTCCTCCTACGGTTCATCGGGCTTTTGGCTCCTTTTTCAAAAGGGTGCTTCTCCATACTATCGGGATGGTGCTTAGGACATACGCGTAGCTTTCCAGAAGTTCGCCCGGGTCGAAGCGTTAGGGTGCGATATTCTTTAACCAACAAGCTTTTACGCCGAGGGCTCCCCTCGCCTCCCTAACAGTATTAAAGCCTTTTGGAAGTAATCTTTATGATTACGCGCGTTTCGAAAATGCTGATCGTGGAAACATTTTACATCATATGTGGAAATTCGCATCATTTAGGCGATGGACGATTACGTTTTATCCTTTTGTTGAGGGTGGGACGGCCCTGGATCAAGCCTGCCTAGGCCAGGACCTCCGCAACCTGACGAGCCGAGCGCACGAAGGGAACGGGCCAGGCTGAAGCAGAGGCCCTCTGGCTTATAGCCGTGAGTAGCTCACCGTCGCTCCAAAACTATTCTTCCGTCCTCTATCCTTACCCAGTCACCACTTTTAAACTTGCTAGTGTCAACGTAATCGACGGTGGGTATGTCGCTTATTATCGCGCCAACGGCCACTATCGGCTCGCACCTCTGGTTTACTATCGCAACAGGCGCCAGACCCTTTCTCTTAAGCCTATAAATTATGTAAGAGCCGACAGTCGAGCCCTTTCCATGCGGGAATACCAGGACCTTACCCGCTATGCTCTTCCCCTCCAGCTCGTGGCCCTTTTCCCTGATCGTTCCAGTATCAGGGTCGACGCCTCCGTAGAAAGATATCGGTTGCGATGAGGCTAACACCTCGCCCTCAGCCCTCCCTCCTTTTATAACCCTACCCCTAAGCTCTAACGTAGCCTTCATGCAACCGCTTCCGTTGCCGCACAGTTTCCCTTCAGACTCGGCATTAAAGGCCTCATGGATGGCTTTCGGGGGCAACGTGCCTCCCTTCTCCTGAGTTTTACGCATCATCCAGGGGCCTGCGCTTGCAAAATAGCATATAACGCCATCTTTATAAATGCTTAAAGCGGTCTGTCAATAAAAGTTCTGAGCGGGCCGATCGCATGCGACCTGGACGTCCAAAAGACGAATAAGCATCCGGCCGAAAGGCGAGGTAAGGTTCGGGCAGGTCAGTACAGGAAAAGCAGCCCGTGCCTTAACGGGCGCATGGTATGGCAGAGTAGCCCGCAAACCGGCATATATGTCTGGAGGCGTAAAGCCCGGCGAACGCTGGAAGCCCGCTGCCTTCAGGCGTGGGTTATGCAACAGTTTCTAAATAATAGAAGTTTTAGAGTATACTCTTATCATGGAAGTAGTTCTTGGCGTACCGTTCGGTTATGATGCTAGCAACGAGGTAAAGAAACTTCTAGAAGATTTTAGAAACATGGTCAACTTCTGCATAGACTACGCCTATAGGAGGAGGGTCACGTCTTACGCTAGGCTTAGGAAGGGCGTATATGATGAATGGAAGAGGCGTTGGAATTATTCGACACACTTCTGCCACTCAGCGTGCAAGATAGCTTTGGCAATACTTAAAGGTCATAGACGAAAGCATAAGGACGATAAACCTGAAGCTAGAAAGCTCTTCATGCAACTGGACCCGCAGTTATACAGGTTCTACGGCGACAAAATAAGGATCTCAGTAAAGCCCAGAGAGTTCCTCTACATAGACTTGAAGTACGGCGAGTACCAGAGGAAGTTCATAGACGCATGGAGAGAAGGTAAGCTCAAGACGGGAGAGATAACGATGAACGAGACGAAGATAGTTATATCATTCAAGAAGGAAGTAGACCTTTCTAATCCAAAAGATTGGATAGCAATAGACATAAACGAGTCCAACGTTACAGCCGTGAGCTCAAACCCACATATCCTAAAAATCGAGACCGACCTGAGGACGATCCACACGACGTACTTCAACATCATCAGGAACGTCCAGAGGCTGAGAAAGTTCAAGCCCAAGACGGCGAAAAGGTTGCTGAAGAAGTATTCTGGCAGGAGGAGACGTAAAGTTGCAGATGAGTGTCACAAGATAGCTAGGAATATCGTTGAGTTTGCTGAGGAGCATAGGATGGGCATAATCATGGAGGACTTGAGGGGTATAAGGAAAAGAATAGGCTACGGTAGAAGGCTGAACCGCAGGCTACACTCATGGAACTTCAGAAAGCTTCAATTCTACATCGAGTACAAGGCTAGATTAAACGGATTACCAGTAATTTACGTCAACCCTAAAGGTACTTCGAGCCTATGCCCGGTATGTGGTGGAAAACTAGCACCGAATGGGCATAGGCTAGTAAGTTGCGAATGCGGATATGAGAATGATAGGGATGTAATTGCCTGTTTGAACATGCTCAGGATGAGGGGAGCGCCGTTGCCCCTGAAAGCCCTCCATGAACCTCTAACGGTAGAGGTGAGGGGAAGGGATGAAAATCTATGAATCCCACAACGGTAAAGCGTACCAGATGCCGATGCTCCATCCTGGAGTGTAAGCAAGAGGCTTAATTACCGTTGTGGAGTACCTCCCCATCGCTTTCAAATCAATATCTATAGCTATCCAGTCGCCCGGGTTTGATACGTCAATGGTATGATTATCTTCGTCCCGTTTATCGTTATCTCTCCTGTTAGGAATTTCCTAAACTTTCTATTCGCGTCGTAACTGAACGGTACGCCGAGGATTGCTTCCACAATAGGAGCATACTCCAAACTTATATGTATATAAAGCTAAACGCTCAGGGGGCAGAACGGCTTAATTACCCTAAACGTTTTTCAAAAGGGAAGGCGACGATGGGTTGTCAACAAGGCCGTCGAGGAGGGTAGCGCTTCCTAGCCCATCTTTGAAAGGCAGGATCTCCGTAGAAGAGGCAATATCGTGGCGAAGGTCTGAGAGAAGGTACGCACCGGGCATGCTTAAGCTAGAGCAAGTCTCACAGTTGATGTGGTGCGCCCAAGGGATAACCGACCGCAGGGGCATGTTGAGGGCCGTCCCGTCGGCGGGCGCAACATATCCGCTCGAAGCATACGTCGTCGTGAAGGACGGTGGTGTAGAGGGGTTGGGTGCCGGCGTGTACCGCTACGAGCCCGAAGACCATTCGCTAGAACTAGTCAGGGAGGGTGACCTCAGCGAGGAGCTGGCGTCGGCCTGCCTTGGGCAGAGATGGGTCAAGGAAGCTCCAGTGAACATCGTAATAACCGCGGTTTACGCCAGGACCACGAGGAGGTATGGCACAAGGGGTGAGAGGTACGTGCATATCGAGGTCGGGCACGTCGGCCAGAACGTATACCTCCAGGCTACGGCGATGGGCCTAGGAACGGTTGCGATCGGAGCGTTTTACGACGATGAGGTCAGGGAAGTCCTGGGCGTACCAAAAGATGAGGTGCCCTTATACGTCATGCCCGTCGGAATATCCCTAAGGAAAAGGGTCGCTTAGGGTATGCAAGCTCCAAAATTAAAAAGTGAGCCAACCCGTAGCCTTGACGTTCCTACGACGGAAGACCATGGGGGTTCTCGCACATGAAAGATGCGGGCTTTCTCGTCGAGTAGTATAATGATCGGACGACCGAGCATGCCGGACTTCAAACCCGAGATGCTAAACTATTAATAACATCATACTGAATGCTTCCGCCGTAGCAAATGGAAAGAGGCAGGATTACCGTCGAGAGCTGGCACTCGATGGATGTAGACGAGGTTATAGCTAGGCTAGGGACGGACAAAGAAAGAGGGCTAACTAGCGAAGAGGTAAGGGATAGGCTGGCGAAGTATGGCCCGAACGAGATCGAAAGGCAGGAAAGACCATCCGGCCTAAGAATATTTCTTAGACAGTTCAAGAACGTCCTAATTTTGCTCCTACTCGTCGCAACACTCGTCTCGGCGATCCTGGGCGAGCTCGTCGATTCCCTCCTTATATTCGTCATAATGATGGCAGCAACCGTTCTAGGGTCCGTCCAAGAGTCGAGGGCGGAGAGGGCGATAGAAGCCCTGAAGAGGATGTTAAGCCCGAGGGTCAACGTCATACGGGACGGGAAGGTAGTCAACGTAGCCACGAGGGAGGTCGTTCCCGGCGACGTGGTGCTCCTCGAGGCAGGCGATAAAGTCCCTGCCGATGCTCGACTCATACACGCCGTCAACCTACAGGTTAACGAGGCACCCCTCACCGGAGAATCTGTACCGGTTTCGAAGAACGTTGACCCCTCGCCCGCGGGCGCGAGCATTGCCGAGAGGCGTTGTATGGTGTTCGCTGGTACTGTCGTAACGTACGGCAAGGGCAAGGGCGTTGTCGTTGCCACCGGGATGGATACGGAGCTCGGCAAGATAGCAAGAACTGTTGCCACGATCGAGAAAGAGGAGACGCCGCTCGAGAGGAGGACTAGGGAGATAGGCAGATTTCTCGTGAAGGTCGTGCTTATCGTGATAACGCTGGTAGCGGTCGCGGGAATCCTCGAGGAGGTGCTGCTGTACGGTAGCCTGAGCCCTGGTTTCTTCGTCAAGATGATGGTCTTTGCCGTAGCCCTGGCAGTAGCCGCCGTTCCCGAGGCTCTTCCAGCCATAGTCACGGGTACGCTGGCGATAGGCATGTACGTCATGGCAAAGCACAACGCCCTCATCAGGAGGATGTCGGCGGTCGAGACTCTCGGCTGCACGCAGGTCATATGCTCCGACAAGACTGGGACGCTAACCAAGGGTGAGATGACGGTCGTACAGCTCTTCGTTTCTGGAAGGAACATTAGGGTCTCGGGCGTAGGTTACGAGCCGGAGGGAGAGTTCATCGAGGAAGGGAAGGTCGTGGGGCCGGACGGGCCGGTCCAGCTACTCCTCAGGGCAGGCTCCCTTTGCAACGACGCGCAGCTGGTAAACGTCGGAGGGGCTTGGGCTGTCGTGGGGGACCCGACGGAGGGTGCGCTCGTGGTTGCCGCCAGAAAGGCTGGTATAGATGAGGAGGAGCTGAGGAAGAACAACCCAAGGGTTGCCGAGATACCGTTCAGCTCGGAGAGGAAGAGGATGACCACCGTGCACAAAACCCCTGACGGGTCCCTGGTTGCCTACATGAAGGGTGCTGTAGAGGTCGTCCTAGATTCTTGCAGCAAAATCCTCCTGAGGAATGGGGAGGTGCAGCTGTCTGATGAATTGAGATCCATGGTGCTGGCAGTAAACGAGAATATGGCGACGAACGGTCTTAGGGTCTTAGCCGTTGCTTACAAAAAGGTTAACGGCGAAGGGTACGGGGACGCCGAGAGGCTCGAGAGCGGTTTCACGCTAATCGGACTATTCGGTATGATGGACCCGCCTAGAGAGGACGCTGTTGAGGCCATCGAGACATGCAAGCGGGTTCGGATAAAGCCTGTGATGATCACCGGCGACCATAAGCAGACCGCCGTGGCCGTTGCTAAGAGGATGAAAATATATGAGGAAGGGCACATCGTGCTGACAGGGCATGAGCTGGAAAAGATGGACGAATCAGAGCTTAGCGAGGTGATAGAGAAGGTTACTGTTTACGCGAGGGTTTCGCCCCTAGACAAGCTGAAGATAGTCAAGGCCTGGAAGCTGAGGGGAAAGGTCGTTGCGATGACCGGTGACGGTGTGAACGATGCGCCGGCGCTGAAGCAGGCCGACATAGGCGTCGCCATGGGAATTACTGGGACGGAGGTATCGAAAGAAGCGGCCGACATGGTGCTATCCGACGACAACTTCGCGACCATAGTGAAAGCGATAGAGCTTGGTAGGTGGATATACGATAACATCAAGAAGTTCCTGCTCTACCTGCTCGGGAGCAACATAGTAGAGGTGGCGGTCATAGCGGCGCTGGTTTTCCTGGGGTTCCCGATCCCTCTGCTTCCAGCTCACCTGCTCTACATTAACCTCGCGACGGATGGGCTTCCCGCTATCGCGCTCGGCCTGGCACCACCAGAGCCAGGCCTCATGAACCGCCCGCCTAGGGATCCAAGAGAATCCGTGTTCTCGCGGGAGGTCAGGTTTCTATTAAGCCTAATAACACCCGTCCATACGTCCCTTTTCATCTGGCTCTTCCTGTCTAACGCGAGCAGGGGAATAGATGTTGCCAGGACAGTCCTATTCCTTTCCTTCGTCATCATCGAGCTTTCCCTTGCCTTGAACCTCTGCTCGATAAGGCATTCGATAGCAAAGGTCAGGCCGCACAAGTGGCTTCTCCTGTCCGTCGCGTGGGAGGTCTTCATGCTATGCATGATAGCAGGATTGGAGGGTCTTAGGGGCATCTTCCAGCTAACGCCGCTCACACCATCAGACATCGTTACACTGGTACTAATCGCAGCCCTACCCTTCGCCGAGCTTGAGCTAGTGAAGCGTTTGGCGCCGAGCCTATTGATACCAGAATCGGAGCTGGAACCTCGAAAATGACTTAAATGCGTTACTGCGAAGTCTACGATGCATGGGAAGAGGTCTAGAATTCATAGTCGGGGCGTATAGGGATGAATACACCGACTCACGCCTCTACAAAACCATGGCGGCACGCGCCAAGGATGAGGTTAAAAAACGGGCGTTCGAGGAGCTGTCCGAGATAGAGAGGTCTCACGCAGACTTCTGGCACGATTTTTTGGAGATCTCAGGCCTAACCCCAAGCATAGGTCTGGCATCCAAGCTGAAGCTTTTCTTCATGCTCCTTTTCACGAGGATGCTCGGGTATACGCTGACCGTAAGGCTTTTCGAGATGGGCGAGCTGGCCACGATAAAGAAGTACGCCGAGCTGTACAGAAGCGGAGAGTTGGCCGAGAGCGTCCGGGAGCGGCTACGGAGAATGATCTATGAGGAGATATCGCACGAAGAGTACTTGCTCTCCGAAGTCCTGAAGGTTAGACCACTCTTCGAGCGCGTAAGGGATGCTCTGTACGGCATGGTCGATGCGTTGGTCGAGGTCCTCGCCGTCGTCGTTGGGCTGGCCAGCATAATCCAAGAGCCTGTACTCGTGGCTTTGGCGGGAATAATAGCAGGCTCCGCCGGAACTTTCTCTATGGCCGCCGGTGCTTATCTCTCTGCAAAGAGCCAGCGTGAGGTTGCTTCGGCAAAGGCGGCGAAGGTGGAGATTGAGGTGGAGGTGAGCCCTGAGAGCGCATCCAAGAAGCTAGCCGATTACTTCCGTGGGGAGGGGTTGGGCGATGAGGATGTGGAGGGGATTGTCCCGAGGCTCATGGGATCCAAGAGAGCCTGCGTCGGAATCCTCAAGCGTGAGGAGGTTGGTACCTTAGAAAGCGAGGTGCCGAGCCCTAGAAGGGCGGCGCTGGACGCTGGGCTATATTACTTTTTGGCAGCCCTCTTTCCGATAGCACCATTCGTCCTCGGCCTATCCGGCCTGCCAGGCGTCTTGTCTGCCATAGTAAGCTCTGCCCTAGCCTTAGCCGTAACTGGTGTTACTGTTGGTGTGATAACAGGTATTAGTCCATTGAGAAAGGCTGGAGAGATGGTCGGCATAGCATTGGGTGCAGTCTGCTTGACCTACACGATCGGAACGTTTGCGAAGGCGATGCTCGGGGTAAGCTTGCTTTGACACACCCTTACTTAAGTAGGGGATTCTTGCTTCTAAGGTTCTCATATGTTTGTTGTTCATAGGGCTTCTACCCTCCCACCCCATACCATTCCGCCTTAGAAGCAAGCGGTGTGCCACCACCCCTGATGGGCATACCTCCATATAGGGTGCCATATTAATTACCCCAACAGCATCCCTGTGTGCTTCGAGACCGCAGTTTAGGCACTTGAAGAGCCTCTTGTGCTTGCACGTATGATCCGACTTGCACCTAGGGCATATTTTTGATGTAGTATGCTCGCCGACCTCTACGGTTTCTATACCGTACTCCTATACTTTCCCTGAAACTTTTCACAGTGTAATCAAAGACCAGAAGTTGTTTATCATGGCGTTTATTTTACTACTGTGTTTTGTCTTCCCTTACCCACTGAGATCTCCTAGGAAAATTTTGGATATGCCTGATCTGGATGCATATTCAACTATCGTTTTTATATAGCTGGGTGCCCAGAAAACCTAGAGCTTTAGCTCTGGGATGAATGGTCAAAAGTTTAAAAATTTTAAAAATATGGTTTGAATAAATTTAGCTGGGATGTTCCCTTGCAGAAGGATGTTCAGGTGACGGTTGTAGGAAAAGTTTTCAGGGCTAATAGGCTGAAGGTTCTAGCGTTAAACAGGGCACTCGGCGAATACTTTAAGCTCATCAAGTGGTATCTTGGCTTTAACTCTAAGTCTAAGGTTTTCTGCATGAAAACGGCTATGAAGAAGCTAAGAGGCTCTTCAACCTAAACACTGCGCTAATTCAAACAGCAAGGGACAAAGCAGTTGAAGTTTTAAAGAGCTTTGATAAATGCAAAAACGATGACAGCATCTTAAGGCTTAGACACACATCCATACGCTTTGACAAAAGGTGCTACAGCTTCTCAAAGACGACAAACGTCCTAACGCCGTACTGGCTAACGTTGAGCTTAAACAGAAGGGAAAGGGTTAGCCTGCCAATAGTCTTTGGGGAAAAGCAGAAGCAGAGGATTGAGGAAGCCTTCAGAGGAGAATGGAAGTTCACTACGGTTGAGATGGTCAAGCGGAACGGGGAGTGGTATGCCCACTTCGTTCTTAAAAGGACTGTTGAACTTATCGATGAATCCGAAACCATAGTAGCCATCGACAGGGGGAGGTTAACCTAGCCGTTGCAGTTGCTGTTTCGAAGAAACATCCAGAAAAACCATTGAAGGGACAGTTCTGGAGGGGCTCTGAGATTAAAAGGATTAGAGGCTTATACAGCCATATCAGGAGAAAGCTCCAAGAAAAGAAGCTTCTGAAAAAGGTTAAAGAGCTTAGCGGTAAAGAAAGGCGCAAGGTAAACCAGCAACTCCACATAATAGCAAACCAAATAATCGAATACGCCAAACAGTTCCCAAAACCAGTAATAGTCATGGAAGACTTGAAAGGAATAAGAGAGGACTTCAGAAAATCCAGAAAGCTTAACAGGAGGTTCCACAACCTTCCATTCAGAAAACTTCAGGTAATTATAGAATACAAGGCAAACCTAGAGGGGATAGAAGTGAGATTCCTCCCAAAGAAGGAGGTAAAGAACACATCGAAAACCTGCCATAGATGCGGGCATGTTGCCCAAGTTAAAGAAAGAGAGTTTATGTATCCAAGATGTGGGCTAATCTATAACCGAGACTTAAACGCATGTGTGAACATAACCTATGCCTTAATGAGAGGCATGGGATGGCGGAGCCGTGAGCCCCGCGAACCAGCAGATGAGGAGGTAGGCGCAAAGCCTACTCTAAACGCTGGAAGCTCCCTACTTCAGTAGGGAGTAGCTCACTTTCGAGAGCCTCCTCTGCTCTTTACATATTCTATCAGTCCAGTACCACCAGTTGGATTATTCTCGACTACGAAGGCGTTCGTTCTTTCCAAGCCCTGATCAGCCTCCGAATGACGTCATCATACGTTTCCCTAGGATACACCTTAAGCCTCTTCAGCTCTTCAATAGCATTCTGACTGGCATGGACATACTACATCAAACTACTGAAGCAGCATAAAATATTTAATTTTTGACGATTCATCCCACCACCGAAGGTGTGGCTTTCTCGCCTAGTTTTGTAAGCCTTCAGGGTTCAAAAGGGCGCGCCTCCATGTAGCGGTCTCCGGCATAGTGTAGCAAAGGGCTGAACTCCATCCTCCTCACGTACTCCTCCACCACCCTTCCCACGACGAGGTAGTGGTCGCCGAACCTTCCCATGTACTCTACCAAGCATTCGAGCGTTATCGGCGACTCGGCGATGCCCGGGGGCCTAACCTTTTTGGACGGAACCTTTGTCAGCCTTGCCATACTGAACTTATCTAGGTCTCTGCCAGAGCAGCTGCCACAAACCTTCACCTGCTCGAGCATCTCTAAGGTAGCTACGTTCACCGTGAACTCGCCAACCTTCCTGAGGTTCGAGAACGTTTGCCTTTCTGGAGCTATAGAGACTGCCACATACTTTGGGCTGAAGCTGACCGGCATCACGAAGCTTGCAGGCATGACGTTATCCTTTCCGTCACCGTCAACCGTCGCTACCAACACGACAGGTCTCGGGAATATCTGCTGGGATATGCGCATGTTTTTAACGTTATTCAGCATGGATTTAAAATTGAGCTACCTCTCTAAAAATGATATGGGGGAAGGTATCGCCCAAAGGGGGTCTTATACCCTAGGTTGATGACCGGCCGGAATCCCAAGCTTCAGCCATTATGGTGTCAAAAACCATCCTGTTGAAACTTCCTCTTTATCCTCGCGATTATCGACATCGCATGGGCATGCAGCCCCTCCGCCTCGGCTATCTCGGCCGCAAACCTTCCTAGCCCCTCCAAACCACACAGCTCTCCGAGCTGCACAGAGATTATCTTCAGATAGTCGTAAACGGATAAACCTCCTCGCGTTCTAGCCCAGCCCGAGGTCGGAAGGATGTGGTTCGGCCCAGATACGTAGTCTTCGAGGGCTACTGGCGCATATGGACCGATAGAGATGGATCCGGCGTTCCTGAGCTTCGACAGCACCTCCGTCATATGGATATCGGCGAGCACCTCCACGTGCTCTGCGGCATACTCGTTCGCAAAGCTGAAGGCCTCGTCCAGGTCGTCGACTAGTATTATCATACCGTTCCTGCTAAGCGATTCCCTGATGACCCCTCCCCTTTGCGACGACTCCACGATCGCTTCCAGCCTCCGCGAAACCTCTTCGGCCAGCCTCTTCGAATTCGTCAGGAGGAGCGAGGATGCCGCAGGGTCGTGCTCCGCTTGGGCCGCAAGGTCCCAAGCCAAGAACTCAGGGTCCGCCGAATCGTCGGCTATTATCAGTATCTCGGAGGGGCCGGCCACCATATCTATCGAGACGGAGCCCATCAGGAGACGCTTTGCGGCCGTGAACCACTGGCCGCCTGGCCCAACTATCTTTAAGACCCTAGGGATCGTTTCAGTCCCGAATGCAAGAGCTGCGGCAGCGTGCGCGCCGCCGACCCTGTATACCTCGTTTACACCGACGATGTCGAGGGCCACCAATATCGTAGGGTCGACCGAGCCATCCTCCCTGGGAGGCGTACACGCTACTACCCTTGGAACGTTCGCGACCTTTGCTGGGATGGCCGCCATAAGCGCCGTGGATGGGTACGAGGCCCTTCCGCCAGGAACGTATATCCCAACAGAGTCTAATGGTTTAGCCACCTGTCCGACGTACAAACCCCTCCCTACCTCGTACATCGAGAGCTGAGGGGGAAGTTGACTCCTGTGGAACTTTTCGATGTTCTCCGCAGATACCTTGAGAGCATCGACCAGCCTCTCAGGAACTTTCTCGTACGCGCTCTTTATCTCCTCACTGTATACTTTGATCCTCTCTTTCGTCAGCGCACCATGTCCAAGGAATCTGCTGTAGAAATCTACTATCTCTTCATCTCCCCTTTGTCTAACCCTCTCGAGTATGCCTGCGACCTCGTGCTCGATCGCCGAAAAGTCGTGCTCATGCCTTTCGATCAGTCGCCTCCTCTCCTCCGCAGTAAGCTCACCCAGCCTGACTACCTTCATTAAGCTACACCAACACGCCCAATAGGTAACGCAGCAACTTTTAGAGCTATAGGCCCTCCAACCTTAACCTGAAGCCCATGAGCCTCGACAGGTCCTCTAAGGCCGTAATGTGGTTTCCGTAAGCCAAGACCCTGTGGAGCCCTCCCTTGTATCCGTAGAGATACTTCCGGGCGTCGGGCACGGATACCTTTATCTTTGTCCTGCAACCGCGGTCTGAGTCAACGTTCCCTAGGACCTTTCCTACGGAAACGAGCATCTCGTCTAACCCCTCGACGAATTTGGCTACCGTGACCTCGGCACCCTCACGCACGAATACCTGAAGACCAACACCATGACCGCTGTCTGCATGGTTCCTAATGATGTACGGTGCTACCTGTCCATCCATCTTTATGGGCGCTGTGCAATGGCAGTGGATTACAACGTTCTCCGCAGTATCAACCACTGGGTCCGATATGAAAGAGGCTCTATCAGCGAGATACCTGAAAACGAGCATCGTTAAGGCTGAGTGAACGTCCGCCTCGCAGGCCGCTACGTACCCTTCATCGTTCAGCAAGGACAGGGCCAAGCAGGGTGTCGTAGGCATCTCTACCTTACCGTACTCAAGCCAACCGAGACAATCTATCGCGAGCGCATTCGCACCATGCCTCTCTAAGAGCTTCTTCAGGGCTATGTAGATCGCTGCAGCCTTTACAACCTCGCTCTTCGGTGGCTCCCTTACCTCTACGGCACCCTCAATTATCTTTTCGGCAAGCCTCTCAGCGGCTTTCGCATCGACCCCATCGTAAAGTGCCTTGACCTCGGAATAATCGACGTACTCCAAGCTTACGCCAAGTTTTTGCTTAACTAGGCTTACGTACTGCGGGCTAAGGTACTTCGCCGGATTAGCCTCCCTCCTAGTTATGAGGAGGACTTTCGACGAGCTTAGCATCTTTAGAGCGTAAACGGCCTTAAGAGCCCTCGCTATCTCGTTCATGCTGCTTGAGGAGACCATCAAGAACCTCCTACCCATCCTCTCCAACTCCTCTACGAGTGGCAGGCCTGAGATGTCGCCACCGTAAAGATCTATCACGTAAACTGTTGGTATACCATAACCACCGTACCTGTGTATGTAGTCGTATCCGAGGTCTGCTATCCTCCTTGAGGCCCAGTAAGTGAAGCGCGTGCTCTCGGACGTCAATATATACACAAAGATAGCGTCAACTTCGCTGTCGATTTCTTTCTCCAAAGCGTTCACTTCGTCCATGGTTGAGGCGGTTCGGTTTACGAACTCTACTCTTATTAGGGACCTCAGACCATCCAGCCTGCTAACCCATTCCTTTACCCTTGCTTCATAATCGTAGAATGGCGACGGCCAGCCCCTCCGGGCTTTGCTGCCGAGGAAGATGTTCAGAACCTTTATACCTTTATCCATGGAAAGTCGTCGTGGTGAAAGTTTAAAAACTTTAACGGTATGTTTGCAAAAACGTTAGGGGGCCGTATCGTGGAGAAGGTTCTGGGACTAAGGGCAGTCCCTCTAACCCTCGCAAAAATCCTCTTTTACATCTATGGCTTCCTGTGGGCTCTTAGGCCACGCACGGTAAGAACGATGGAGGACGTCCACAGGCTCTTTTACTTGGATTTCCTCAGGTTGGATGAGAAGGAGGTTGAGGTCGTAAGGCTTGACGGAAACGTACTTACTACGCGCTGTAAGAACCCTTGCCCAATCCTTAAACTATCCCTATATCTCAAAGTTGACACGAGGGTATCTTGCAGAATGGTCTCGGAGCCTGTTTGCAGGTACGTTCTGCGTAGATTAGACCGGAGGCTAACGTTCAGAAGAAACTACGAGCACATAAGACCTTACAGCGAGAGTTGCGAGGAAACCATTCAATGGGTTGGTTGAGTCGTTAGACGTCGAAGTAAAGGTAAAACTCGTATGGGTGCGGCCTCAGGGAAACCTCTAAGTGCTGCCTCCTTGCCATCTCTACTATAACGTCTATGAGGGTGTCGTCGAAGACGGGTTTTAAGAATTCCCTGTCGCTCTCTAGACACTCTACGGCCTCTATCAGGCTACTTGGCAACTGCTTTATCCCCAGCAGGCTCCTCTTTTCGGGCGGCATCCTGTATATGTCCTCGTCCACCGGGTCCCCGCAGTCTATTTTCCTTTTTACACCGTCCAACCCTGCCATCAGTATGGCTGCGAAGCACAAGTAAGGGTTGCAGGACGGGTCTGGTGTCCTGAACTCTATCCTTTTCTTCGAGGCGTTCGACCTACCCACGTGGTATACGGGTATTCTGATGTTCGCCGACCTGTTGCCCCTACTCCATGCGATGAAGACTGGCGCCTCATAGCCAGGGACGAGCCTCCTGTACGAGTTGGTGGTAGGCGCGACTATCGCTGCCAGGGCCCTGCTGTGCTCCAGCAGGCCGCCGCAAAAGTACCTGCCAACCTGGCTCAGCTCCGCATAAGCGTCGTCTGGGTCGTAGAACGCATTCTGGCCATCCTTCCATAGGCTACAGTGGACGTGCATCCCAGAAGCATTATCCATGAAAACGGGCTTTGGCATCATCGTGGCCACGAGCCCCATCTGGTGCGCGACGTTCCTGACGACATACTTGAGCGTAACCGACTTGTCTGCCATCCTCGTGAGCGTGTCGTACTTCATGTCTATCTCACACTGGCCTGCTGTCGCCACCTCGTGATGGTGTGCCTCTACCTCTACGCCAAAGTAGTCTGTGAGTATCCTTACGCACTCGCTCCTGAAGTCCATCAACGTATCCTGGGGCGGAGCCGGGTAGTAGCCCTCCTTGAACCTTATGGGATAGCCCGTGCCAACAGACCACGGAGCCTCCCTCGATTCTATGCTGTAGCTTTGGCCCCTAGACGGCGTCTGGACGTCCCAGCAGACCCTGTCGAAGACGAAGAACTCTATCTCCGGTCCCCAAAAGGATGCGTCAAAGCCTGCCTTCTTGAGCTCCTCCTCGGCCTTCTGGGCGACGCCCCTCGGATCCCTCTCGAACCTTCCCTTCCCGAGGCCCCAGTAAACGTCGCAGAGCATCCTAGCTGACTTCGTCTGTTCCGCCGACCAAGGGATTATGGCGAAGGTGGAGGGGTCTGGCTTGAGCACCATGTCGGACTCCTGTATGTCAGCGAAGCCCCTTATCGAGGAGCCGTCGAGCTTAGGGACGCCAAGCTCGAATGAACCCTCGTCTAGGTACTCAGCTGTGATCGTTACGTGCTGGAGCTTTCCCGGAACGTCCGTGAATTGAAGGTCAACGAACCTTATGCCCTCTTTCTCTAAAAAGTTCATGACGTCCTCGACACGGTACGTGCCCATTTTCCCTTTACCCGCAAGGCACCCCAGCACCATTTCTCCCTGTGTTTTCATTGCTTTTCACTTGTCCATTTTAACGTCTTTTTTCTGAAAGAAAAATAATATTTAAACTTTTTTTTCAAATATTTGTATAGATTTTATAAAATAATTAAACATTTGTTTAGTTGCGCGTCTACTTTGAAGAGGGGCATATTATCGTAAAGTTTGAGGCATAGACCTCTTCCAACAAATCCCTACCTATCATGAATTCGGTGAAGAACGCCGAAAGCTTGTGGCCAATCAGCATGATATCCTCATCGTTCAGCTTCCTGTACTCAACATTTAAGGGCAATACATGTTTTCCATGAAAAAGCCTCTTCACTGCAACGAAGCTGCTTTCGTTAAGCCTTTCTTCAAGAAGCTCTAACGTTAATTCTTCCTCTTTGCTGAGTTCCTCGTAGACCTTCAAATCTAGGAGCCCCCTGTAAACTAACGATTTGAGATACTGGAGCACATCCTGCCTAGGGGGATGAACGCCTATCTTATTTCTGCTTACTCTACCGCGTATATATATTCTGCCGCCAACCATACCTGACGCGACAAAGTCACCGACAGGGGAGGAGTCTTTGTCCCAAAGCCCCAAGATCACTACAACACCGCCTGCCATATACTCGCCGAGATAGTTATCGGCAGTACCTCCGACAATTATGTAGGGCTTTCTATCTAGGTATTCCCTCATCTGTATGGCACACCTGTTACCTACGTTCCCTTTTATGAATATCTCACCTCCCTGCAATGCTTGTCCGACTACATCTCTGGCATCGCCATGTATTATAACAGAGCCTTTCTGCATAGTATCTCCAACATCATCCTGCGCATTTCCATAAACTTCTATCCGTGCACCTTCATTAAGGTTAGCCAGACAGTTTCCAGCAGTTCCATAAACCCTCAACCTCACCCCTTCATGAAGGGCCATGCCGATGTATCTATGTCCTAGTACATTTTTCAAGAGTAAGTCTCTTTTGCCAGCCATGATGGCATCTCTTACCCTCTTGTACAGCTCTCTGTGCCCTAAGGACTTTGCATCTATCACGTAACCGGTTGCGAGCGGTATATGTAAACTTGGGCACGTTTTCGTGGATCTTCTACCGCTCACGATGACCCCTTTCTTCATGCTTGCGAGGAAATAAGAGCCCGGTTCTACTGACCAAACCCTCGCCCTTTCTGACAAAGCCCTTATCTGTGCTTCTTCGCTTGCAGCGTACAGCATCTCCTCATCCTCGCCTACTACAAGCGGTCTTAGCTTGGACCTATCTGTCATTGCCAGCAGGTACACATCGTCGCCGTCCGAGTATCCGGCAACTACGGAGAACGGCCCGTCCAAGCATGCTCCCCTCAACTCAAACCTCTCTTTCTGCAACCTCCAAGATAACGAGAAAGGATTGCACAAAAGCGTAGCGGCCTCTTCTATGGAAAGTTTCTCAACCCTGGTAAGATAATCTAGAAGAAAAGCTATGACCTCGCTATCTGTTCCGACAAAGCTTCTGTAACCCCTTCCGCTCAGAAACATGACGTTTGCACCAAAGGAACTGATGTCACCGTTGTGTACTATTGCCCACTCGCCTGCCGAGAATGGGTGGGACCATATTGGGTATCTGCCCGGTGAATTCGTTGGCTGACGCGTATGCGCTAGCCAGAGGTCAGCTTCCGGGTTCTTTTCTATTAATCCGAAGGTTTCTGCAACGTCTGTTGGGTAGCCAACACCCTTGAATACGTCTACGTATCTCCCCCATGAGTAGACTCTTACTTTATAATCATGATGCCCAATTACGCTGTTAATGTTTTGGATTACGTTGAAAACTTTTGCCTCATCGTTATCAGAGAGGCCTACCCATGAGCCGTAATCATCGCCAGAGGGGGCTATTTCAAAGCCTGCATCCATAATTTCTAATCCGTGCGCCTTGAACGTGCGGATTATGTCGACAATAAAGTCCGCGCTCTTCACGAAAACTTTTACTCTCCTTTTAGAAGTTCCAATATCTATAAAGATCTTCGCAAAGCCGGCGCCTAACTTACTTCCCCTATATCTTACAGCCTCTATGGACCTTAGAGCTAACTCAAATTTTACTTTAGGACAACCGTGCTTCCTTAAAATTCCCAGTATTCCACATCCAGATTTTTCAATAAACGGATATTCCATGATTTTAAGCACCTCCAGGTTTTATTCTCAGCTTTTGCATAATTCTCTTCTCAAGACCGATACATCTGAAAAGCTCCCTATTACCAACAACTGTTGTGAATATATTGCTGACACCTGCGGCCCCTGCTAAAAGCTTCAGCTCTCTTTGTAATGAGAGTATCAAGTTCTCAAAGCAGAACACAGCTTCATTCAAGTCCGATACGTTTCCGAGGGCAATCGTGGCCGCTTGGGAGAGGCCTACACAGTCGGCCCCTAAACCCATAAGCTTAAACACATCATCCGCCCCCCTTATCCTACTACTGAAGGCCATTATGCTAACGCGGTCCCTAAGGGGCCTCCCGTTCAGCTTGTATTTCCTCAACGCTGTATCAGCCTCGGACACTGCGATCTCGATGTCTGTTAGACCATCATAATCTTCATCTATGATTATTGCATCAAATCCCATGAGGGCAGAAGAGACGTATGCCGTTGGGTCATCTACTGAAGGCATGCGGATAAGAAACAGCGGACCTTGAGTTTTGCTGTCCGTATCAACCCTTACACTATTTCTCTCCTTGCTATTTACAACGATGCCAGCGGCATGTTCCGAGAATTGTTGTCCATAGTCAAGTAGGAGGTTAGGTAAGAATGGTCTTTCAGCATCTGTTACCTCATCTTTACCCAAATAAGCTACGATGTTCATGCTGAAGGCCGCAACCACAGCAGCCCTTTTAATCACAGTTTTCATCTTCCATAGCTCAGATACAGCAAAAGGTGCTGAGAGTCTTAACCTTCCTCCAATACACACGCCGGTCTCTATCGGTTCCCTGTAAGGGTCTATGCTCGGTCTCGTAACCTGAGCGCCATCACACACAATCCTATCAAGAATCGTTACACCAGAAGCGTTCCCAAATAATTTTCCTGAACCCATACCAGTAACGAGGGCGTCAGAGGACCTGGCTAGTTCCATTAGATGCTTAATCCTAGCTGAGGTCCATATGCTTAGTATCCCACCCCCTTCTTTGAATACGTTAAAGCCTCATTAAATTTAAGCAAGTCCTTCCTGCCAACGATGTCTTTTACTGACTTAAACCCAAGGCCGCTCACGAGAATTTTTAACCCTTCTGAGAAGCCTTTGACAAAATTTACAAGCCTAGAAGTTGCCCAATCTAGGGACAGAGTCTCATGCGTAGTATATGCTGCTGCGTTCGTCAGCAACGCAGGACATTTTCCAGTGTGGCACATTCCGCAAGCTATACATCCCATCGCTATGAGCGCCGCCGTACCTAAGACTACGGCATCTGCTCCTAGCAGTATCAGCTTGGCAGCATCGGCCGAGCAGCTCACCCTCCCTCCAGCAATTACCGAGAAGCCATCTCTGAGGCACTCCCTCCTCAGCGCCTCATCGACAACGGGCAAAGCGACTTCTATCGGTAACCCAACGTTATCTTTAACCACTAAAGGTGAGGCACCTGTGCCAGCACCGAAGCCATCAAGTATCATACCATCCGCACCCATCCTTGCTATGCCGCATGCTACGTATGCTACATAATTCGTCGCACCAACCTTAACAAACACTGGTTTACCAGTCGCTTCTTTTAATGCCCATATGCGCTGCTCCAAGTCCTCTATTGAGTATATATCGTGGTGCGGGGCTGGAGAGAGGGCGTGCGTGCCAACCGGAATCTTTCTCGTCGCAGAAATGATATCGGTTACCTTTGTGCTTGGCAGATGACCTCCTATACCGGGCTTAGCTCCCTGGCCAATCTTTATGACAACCGCCATCCCTGCCGATAGCGTTGAGAGATCAACGCCAAACCTTGCGGATGCCCATTGAACCGTTATCCTCTTACATTTCCTCACTTCGGGATGCAAACCTCCTTCTCCCGTCCCGGCCAAAGTTTCGGTCAGGTCCGCAGCCTTTGCCAAAGCTATGTTTGGTATGCCGCTTAGTGCACCGAACGACATGTCACCAAAATAGATCGGTGCCGCAAGCTTTATACTACCATAAGCGAGGCTGACCGCTAGGTCCACGTCTGCGTCGCAATCTTCCAGCGGCATATTAAATGAGGTAAAGCTTAACCTATCGAGTAACCTCTCATGGGTTAAGGGGGTTTCTAACGGTTTGACAGCCCGTCCTGTCTGAGCGAGATGGCGTATATGTTCGATTCTAGAAACATTCCAAAAATTATTAGTTGTATTTCGGATTTGTATATAACCTGATCTGAATGTTATCGAAGAATTGTTCTTTCTTTTGGTTCGTTGGCCTAGATTGTCTGTTAGACGGCAATTTAGCCCAATTTTTGTCAATTTTACGCACCTTAATTTTTTATTTTTAGTTAGTTGTAAGATACCTCTATTTAAAGGTTAATTTTAAAATCCAAGCAAAATGGGGGCGGCCGGATTCGAACCGGCGGTCTCCGGGTTTCTGCGCCGTCTAACAGCTTCATGCAGATCTGGAGCCCGGCGCCGTAGACCTTGCTCCCCGGAAGACTTGCTCCTCTGGGCCACGCCCCCTATTCCCCTTTAACCACCACCGCCTGTATAAGGATTTTTTCTTACCGGTTCCGGTAGATCCTCCTTATTCTTGTTTTAGAAGATACTCTTTGCCCTTCCTAAGCTTAAGAATCTTAGCTTTAATGGTTCCCTTACCTTTCGTAACCGACTCGCTTAAAAACTTCATCATCAAAATATCCATACTTAAATCTTAACGGTGAATCCATCCCATGGTTAAAACCATAGGCTTTCTTGCCGAGCTTCATGGTAAAAATTATTGGAAAAAGAAACGCCTTAGAAGAAGTACAGTATAGTTAAACTGCTATTATCGGCAAGAACTTTGGAATTCAGAAATGAGAGCTCAGCTGATTTATCATGTTGGATGAATGCTGGAATCTTAACAGAAGTAGCAGAAATATTGTGAATGCATTTGGAGGCTAGATTGTGATACGTAGAATATATATCTACCTTCGAGAGCCATTCCTGAGGGGTATATTGAGTTTCGAAGAGGCAGAACTTCTCAAGGAAAGAGCTGAATTGTTCTTAGAGAATGCGAGACAACTCATAGAGAGAGGCATCTATGATCTTGCAGCGTTTAACATAGAGCAATACTGTCAACTGATACTAAAGCATAAGCTCTTAGTTAGAACAGGGACTTATCCGAGAACACACTCGTTGACAAAGCTAGTGAATGAGCTCTCAAGATTAGCTTCAAGCATGGACATCTTAATCAACAAAGAAGAATACTTTTTGATGTTAACAAGGATTGAAGATGCATATATTGGATCAAGGTATCTTCCGAGAAGATATAACAAGATAGAGGTAGAAGCTATGTACAAATTTGTAATTGAGGTGATGAGACCGCTTGTCGAGAGAATCTAGTTTCGACATCTACATAGAAGAAGGAAAACGCCTAAGCTATCTATTCAGAAATCTAAGAAAAATCCTACAGGATGTTAAGTATGAGATAAATCTGCTATTACCGGGCTCAGAAGTTTATCTATTCGGATCAACCGCAAAGGAAAGATACACTGCGTTAAGCGATGTAGACCTACTAGTCGTATCGGACGTGAATGATTCAGAGAAGATCACCATGGTAAAGTCCACTCTAAAGCGTAAATACATAGATTATCCCTTCGAGTTCCACATAGTAGA
Source organism: Candidatus Terraquivivens tikiterensis (assembly GCA_003056285.1). GTDB lineage: Archaea > Thermoproteota > Nitrososphaeria_A > Caldarchaeales > Wolframiiraptoraceae > Terraquivivens > Terraquivivens tikiterensis. The sequence goes on along the minus strand of NDWU01000005.1, from coordinate 47,104 downwards.
CAGATCGACCTATGAGAGATGGTATAAAAGATTCCTATCCGAAGATGAACTAGTTAAAATTTGATCAGGTTAAAAAATCAGGATAGAGCTTGCCGCGTTCTTGAGAGGGTTGGCCGATGTAGAGGAAAGCGCAGATAAGTACGAGGGGAATCTGGGAAGCGTATCTATTGCTAACAGTGATCTCCGGCTTATAGAGTATGCAAGGTCTCTGCTGAAAGCCTTAGGAATATCAGCCAAGGTTTACGAGCAGAAGGAGAACAAGTTCAGGAAGGTTATCAGATTCGCCATAAAGCGGAAACAGGAAACCCTAGAAAGAGTCCAGTAAAAACATAACCCTCCTTTATTTAGAAAAGTTAAAGGGAAATGCAATAGCCCCGGCCGAGATTTGAACTCGGGACCTGCCGCTTACCAAGCGGCCGCTCCACCCAACTGAGCTACCGGGGCGCCAAGTAGAAACAAAAAAAAGACATTATTTACCTTTTACGCTAACCAAAACCATAATTATTAGCTGGCGGTCGCAAGCTCGAATCCTACCCGAGCTTTATCACGGCCAAATAAGAGCTTATGTATCGACTTCCATTTCCGTAAAGTTGACCCTACAAAATTCCGTAGGATAACCACCCATGCGGACTTAGCGTGTTGATGATTTATCGTAAGCCCTACCCATCCTTACAAACACCTCGGCGAGAAATCCCCTAACTATAAGTGTTAAATACGGCTTTGCGATGAAAGTTTTGAGCATGCGGCCTAGATGTCCAAAGGCCCGAATAAGGCTCTGGGCCGAAAAGGAGGGGTGGTTCGGGCAAGCGGGGGGTAGAGCTATACGCTCTATCCAGGTGCTGGTTTGGCACAGCCCAGAACCCGGTATGATGAGGGGCTAAGCCCTGAAGAACCGAGAATCTCCCAGCCTCAGCCGTGGAGAGCGTCAACTTCATAGAGTGGGTAACTTAGCTATTTCCGACTTGGATGTAGTCCGGATGACCAAGGCCCGAAGGCTTAGCCGGCAGGAGAAGGAATGAAGGTCTATAAATTCCACAACGGTTAGTCTAAAATCCTTTCGATAACTTCTGCCTCAACTTCGTGGGCTAACGGTATGCCGGTTACTCTGGCAGCAAGCTCTGAAAGGCTCACTAGGTCGTTCCTATCGATTAGGTCTAGCCGCCATTTCCTAGCACCAGCCAGTAGCTGCTTTAGCCCAACGCCTATGCGGTCTGTTAAGTACGTGTAGAGTGCCACGGCTTCCCATGGTATTTCCTTAAAGCGCTCTTTATACTTCGCCTTTAGCTCTGGGACGGTTATAAAGAACTTCTCTGGAGTCGTGCCAAACCTCTCGGCGAATGCCCTCGGAAGCCTTCCCTCCTCAGCCAACTGTTTATAGTAGCTTGCCTTCATCACGGCAGTGAGCGGGGCACGGCCCATCAAAACGCCTTTAACGAATGGGCCATCCCCGAAGTTGCTCATGGCTATAGCCTTAAAGATCTGAGTTTCGTTTATGAAACCCCCTGCCATGATTATGTCTGGCACATGCCGGCCTTTCCTCCTCAATATTTGGGCACATCTAAGAACTATGGCTTCTAGGTAAACCGTCGGGATCCCCATTTCGTCCATCATCGGAACCGGGCTCATACCCGTGCCGCCACCCGCTCCGTCAAAGCTTACAGCGTCGATTTTTGCCTCGGATGCTATTTTCAAGGTATAAGCCAGTCGTTGAGGATGCTATTAAGAGATGGGTTATGGAACGTGAAAAAGTATTGAAGGAAATTAGGATTCCTGAAGACCCTGTTAAGGCCATAAGAGGGATGTTAAAGCATGTGAAAAAGAGCGGAGTTGAACTTCAGCATGAAGTTCAACAAATTAGAACAGGGAAAATCAAGTATTAACTATACGTGCTTTATAGATTCCAATTGTATTTTTAGAGCTTGACCAAGAGCGTGCAGACGGGTGCGAGGCATTCCTAAACAAAGTTAGGATGGGTTATTAAGGGCAGTGACCTCATGCTTTCACATCGATAGCATATTGATTATCATGGAGAATTACGGTAGTAGCCCAGAGAATCTTAGAATATTTTTATCATCTTTACTCGGCTATAAGGGGGTTAGAGGTATATCTTCTAACACTTCTCGACCGAATATCTGCTACAAAGCGTATGGATAAGCTTAATTTAGACCTAGATGATGCAATAGCATATTGGGTCATGAAAAGATTCAACATAGATAAAATAATCTCTTATGACAAACACTTTGACTCTGTTAAATACATAGTGCGATTAGAACCAGGCCAACTATAAACGAGTCATAGATAAAGGTACTTCAGATATTTAGGAAATTAACTATTGGAAAAGTTTTAGGTTATGTCCTACTTTACTCAATGGTTAAAATCCTCTGACATATAGGGTTTATTTTTAGCACCTCGATGGTGGGTCGTGACCTATCGCTTTTCTCCTGCCCTAACAAGGAATGCAAGGGGTTTGTAATCCTTTTCGTTATAAATCACGATGTGAATAAGCAAAGAGAGGATAAGATCCTTGTTAGTGTTTGGGGTTCTCCTCATATTCACCGATCTATCTTCAGGAAACTGGCTGAGGTTTCTACCCGCATTTGGGGCAGATGAGATTCTTTTCTGACTTGCTTGTCAACCACCTAGTTAGCGACAAGACCAGCACCACAATTATAGTAACAGGTATTAAATCAAAAAGAGCAAGATAACAATTATACATTTAATTCCTGCTTATCACCTCATAGATATTTATCTTGGAGAAACGCAGGTCTCATGGGTGAAGGGAAATCACCTTAGACATGAAGGTGGAAAGCTAAATAAAATTTCTTTACACCCGTCTTAAAGCGATAATATCATTTAAAATGTCATTTCGATCAACAACCTTGTTTTTGCTTCGCTTCTGATAACCTTGTTTTGAAAGATGTTATAGTTAGTCCAGCAGGCTCTCCATCCCTATCGAGGTCTACTATGATCCCTTCTGCTATTTCTACCCCTTCGACGGCTTCTCGGTCTTCGAAGTGGACGTACAGCATGTCACCCTCCTCGTCGTAGTGGATGTATGCCCCCGATATTCTCAATTTTTCACCCTATCCCTAACTTGGGTATGCACGCTAGTTGACACCCTCCACGGCCGAAGCCAGGAGATTCCTGCTTCCAAGGCTTTCATCGAACTTTTACCCTCCCACCTCATACCATTCCACCCTAGGAGCAAAGGTGTGCCACCACACAGTTATCCCATTGTGGGGCTTGGGATTATGGGTTGCCGAGCCTTCCCCTTTCGGCCTGGAGCCTTATTCGGGCATCCAGGCCGCATCCGGGCGAGTTCGCTTGAAACTTTTATCGCCAAAACCACATTTAACTCCTATCGGCGACCCATCCCAACCTCTAAAAGGGGCTGTGCTTTCCCGCCGAGTATGGTAAGAGAATACTCTACCATAATTTAACCTGATAGAGTTTCCGAAACCTTTGAGCTAACCTTTGTAGTGATCTTGTAAACTCAGCTTAATAAATCGATCCGAACATGCAATACTTTTAAACCCATATGTTGTCTGATCTATTAGAGGTATAACCATGCGTCAAAGGATAGGGCACATCTATCAGCTATGGCTTATGCAGAGGATAGGACGTATTCGTGAGCTTAGGCTGAGGGAGAAGTATGGCAGTAAGGGTGAAGTTGAGGGTTAAGCTGGTGAAAACTGGAGAAATCCGTGACGTTGTGGCCTTAGTCAATTCAGGGTTTGAAACAATCACCCCCAACTCTTACTTCCAAGGAAGCTAGCCGAGAATCTGGGAATATGGCCAGACATGCTACCTCAAGCAAAGATAATGATCTACGGAACTCCGGGAGGAGTGGTTAGAAATTACCTCGTCCCAGATGCTGTGAAAGTATCTGTTGTTGAGGAGGATATGGAGACGCAAGAAGAGCTTGCCGACATAACGATCTCTGAGATGGAGGAAGAAGTCCTAATAAGTGATAAACTTGCGGGAAAACTAGGAATAATTTTAGAAGACATAGGAGAAGGGCTATATTCCCTAAAAGCAGACCCAAAAAGAATAATCAGGAAAACGCATCCTCCACAATACTGGTGATACTGTCAAGTTAGTATTACGCCTCCTTGTTTTATGTTCTGTGTGATTATGTTGTGTAGTATTGCTATTGCTGTTGTTATCTCTTCTATGCCCTTTACTGTCTTTGCATTCATGTTGTTGCCGAACATCTCGTGAATATACTCCAGGCTGGACTCCTCAAAGCCCAAAGATGCCACGTACACCTATCAACCACCGCTAAAGGCTTGTTCTTGCAAGCCTTCAACACCATCTTCAGGAACGTTAATGCGTTAAGAACTGGCCTGCCCCTAGAAGCGTATACGTCTATGGCCTACCTGATTTACAGGGCCGTTGTGAAAACGATTGGAATATTTACTCGAGGTGGTGGGAATGCCTGACCTAGATGAAGTGGCCGAAACAGTAAACCGTCTAATAGCCTTCCTTTGGGTTAACAGGAGGAAAATCCTCGTACTGCTGACGCTGATACTTATAGCCATAGCAGTAATAATCGTAATATTCAGGAGGGGTAGGGAGGGTGATTGAGTACTTACATTATGTTGTGCCCCTCGCAATAGCCATTGTTTTTGCAGCATACATGCTCTACTGGATGGGGATGGAAGGTTTTTCACAGATTCACTAGAAAAAATCATGATAGTACCAGGCATGGTCCTAATGGCCATTCTAATGCCTTACCTCATAATAGGAGTAGCTACCACCTTAGCCCTCCTTACAACAACATTAAAAATAATTGAGATAGTTTTTAAGGGAAGGTTGCAAAAAACCAGCTAACCCGCCATCCAAAACATACAAAAAAACAATAAAACAAAATCAAAAACAGAGTACTCAAACCAAAAAACAAAGGACCCTGAAGACAGTATAGATATAGTCTTGGATTTAACCGAGGATGAGGATAATTAAAAGAGCTGATAGCACTTTTTGTTAACGGAGTTCTGTATGTCGTTACTGCTGGTTGTCCTTGGAGAGATATGTCCGCTGATTATAGGTCTTATTTCACTGCTTGGAGGAGGAACAGTAGAGGCAGATAACGATTAAGGCCGCAAACATATCATTGTATTACAAGATGAATGGAAAACCATACGTAATTAACATGATCGATACCCCGGGGCATGTAAAATAAGAGAATTCACTATTATAATTATCTCTTAAAAACTATGAGTTCAAATAGTCTCATATTTCTTGTTGTCTATAACTATTTAAGCAGCTAGTCTAATGTTGATTATTGGTGTAGCTCGGTGCCTAGCTCTGTGGATAAGGGAGGGTTAGAGAGGGCTGCGGAGAGGTTTATTAAAGCTTGGGTTTATGCCCTAACTCCTGAGCAGGCCAGCTCACAGATATCAAGCCTAGCATCTAGGCTGGGGATAGACCTAACCAAGGCTAACCTAGAAGAGACCAGAAGAAGCCTAGCTAAGGGAACGCCCCTATCAAAGGTCATACTAGAGATGCGTGAAGAATAGCTTGAAGAGGATATATCTTGACACCTCAGCCTACGTTAAGCATTTTAGCCCCGAACCCTCCTCAGAGGCTGTAGATAAACTTCTAGAGTTATGTGAAGAAGGCAGAGTATCAATAGTGATGTCTTATTGGGCGATAAACGAGGCTATAGCCGCCCTGGATAGGAAGTTTAGAAGAAGAGAGACTACGCTCCAGGAGAGGAACCAAGCAATAGCAACCATTTTAGCCGAAACCAGTAGATTAGCAGCTGAAGGAAAACTCGTAATAATACCAGTAACGCAGGAGAATGTTAGCAACTCTCTCCGCTACGTCGTCGAAAAACACTTGTCTGCAGGTGATGCTCTCCACCTATTTTCCGCCATATTAGGGCTATGCTCAATATTCGTGGCAACGGACCAATTCCTGCTAAAAGCTGCAAAAGAATAAGGACTCGAAGCATACAACATGGAGGACAAAGACGAAGCAGAAAAGCTAATCGCAAGTCTTTCATGAAATGCTAAATCTTAACATTAAATGCGGTTAAATTCAAAAACTTCTGGGTTCTGATACTGTCAAGTTAGTATTACTCCTCCTAGGCTTCTGGTCTGTGTGATTATGTTATGTAGTAGTGTTATTGCTTTTGCTGTCTCTTCTACGTTCTTTATTGATTTTGTGTTTATGTTGTTGTAGAATCTCTTTGTTCTCTCCTTTAGCTTTTTGAACCATCTCTCTATCCTGTTCCTCTCACCAAACGTCTCGTGGAAGTATCCTAGGCCTAGCCTCTTCAATGCGTATGGATACCATGGGCCTCTGTCAACCACTATCACGGGCTTGTTCTCACAGACCTTCAAGACCTTCTTTAGGAATGTTAATGCGTTTAGCATGGACCCGCCCTTAGACACGTATACGGCTAGAACCTCCTGGAATCTACGTCTATGGCAGCCCACAGATAGCACCTATACCCATTCACCTTAACAACGGCCTCATCCACAGCTACAAGCCTCCTATGCTTCTTCGATGGATTATACAGCTTAGAGAACTTATGTCTCCAAATCCTAACAGCCTCCCTAGAGGCATTAGCTATAGCAAGCCTCGAGTCCTCCGTATCCAGCCTAAGAACGCTTGAAGACCTTAGGAATAGCTTCTCGAGAAGGATTGATAGAATAGCCCAAAGCATAGATTTGATACACCTCAGCGTTGAGGGAAGAGTAAGGGATGACCGTAACGGCTGCAGGTGGCTAAGCAGAGATGGTTACTGTACCGGGTATTGGTTCAGCAAAGTAAAGGAAACGCTTTCCCCATAGCATCCCGGGGGACAAGCTACTGTACTCCGAGAGTAACTTGTGGAAGCCGTTCTCACCGTACCTTCCATAAACGTAACAAATAAAAGAATCGGCCTCAGCGAGCCGAGCATGTGTCCTTTCGTTTCCCTTCTATGCATATCCCAGTTTGGAGAGTTCAAACAGCAGTTTTCCGGTTTTAATCGGGTCTACAAGCTGTTGAAAGGAACTGCTTGCGAGAAGAATGGTGGGCCACATGTCAGGATTACCCAGCAAGCATTCTAGCTCAGCATAGTCGGCTGTTTCCTCATCAAACCATGAAAGCTAGTTTTGCCAGTTTTCCGTCCAGCCGCACGAGATCCGTAAGGCTGTCTGAAGAAAATGCGTCTCAATCCATGGCGCTTACGCATAGCTTCGTTAACTTCGTATCTTGGTTTCGTTGTGGCCTACACGAGCCGCCTCAAGATCTTTAAGGGGTCCTCATTGACATGACGAATCGTAAGGATCGGGTGAAGTTGAGGAAAGCCTAAAATTATTCAGAAGAAGGTTGAAGAAATTCTATCAAGGCATCCACCTTAAGGTCATACTGGCTCGAAAGGATTAAGGTGATGGTGTGGGATGGGAATTCCAGAGCGTTCAATAGCTTATGGAATACATAGGGATGGAAGCCTGGAGAAGAGCGAAGGCTATCCTAGAGAGACCTGAAAATTGAATCATGGTGCGGGGTTAGGTTTATACACACGTTTTGAACCCTCGAAACTTATGCGCACGAAATTAATGTTTTTATGTTTATTATACGCAAAATACTTCACCACACAGACTTCAATAATAATGATTAATGTTAAACATAGAATTTGGCAACATCCTGACATGCACGTCAAATGGTCCAGTAAGAGCATAGCGTTAAGTCGCTACGCTTAAATTCGTTTCTTAGAAAATTTATAACATCTTCCTCTTCTAGGTAGCGGTGTCCCTTGGCGTCTCTTCTCAATAGGATACCCATCATTATGCCATTCTTTTAAGGTCTCACCTCTAGGAAAGTCTATGAGAATGACCTCCCCACCAGGAGCTACAGGAAGTCTACCGCAAAAGCCAAAGCGAGGCAACGAAGCTCAGCTAGTAATAAAAATTATCGTAGCAAGATACCTCTGGGAACTAGGCTTTAGGCGGGTAAAGTTTGAAAAGCCCCTCACGTTACCTGGGTAGCGACCCGAAAAGCTTGTCCATCATGGTCTTGCCTCCAAAACTGTCACCTTGCCCAGGAGTGTAGCCTTACCTGAGTGCAGTAGCTTGTTTAGCTTCTCTGCAACTATCTTGACAGAGGCTTCTATTGAAGCATAGGCATTTCTCCTAAGTTTTCAAAGAGTTCGGATAGGTCGCGCGGCCCAATTGATCTGCGCCTTCAAGCTGGTTTTTGTTAAAACCTCCGTAGTTGGCGACCATGGCGAAGCTAACATCTTGAAGGTGTTAGCCCGGAGTCCTCAAGGAATGCGGCAATTAAGTATCTATAATGTTTAATAAGAGCAATAAATATAAGTATGATGTTGATGAAAAGACATTTGGTATTGAGATGTTAGATTTCGAAGAATTTGTTCTCATAACTCCAGATAAAGTTGCCCAAGTAAGACAAGAAATAAAAGATAGTCTAACTAGGTGTAGAAGAATATGTAATCCCATCAGTCCCAGAATGCGTTTGGTTTTTCATGTCCACCCTGAAGAAAGATACGAAAGCGATGTTGGTGTTCTTAAAATTCTGACCCCTGTTTGGAGAGGAAAAACTTTTACGGAGGCGGTAATAATGCATGAACTACTGCGTTGGTGTTTATATCCAAAGGATAAACATAGATTACGGAAGGATATACTAACTGCGAGAAGAATGTTGGCTAAAGAATTGTCCTTCAAACCCAAGAAAACAAATTCGCTATATGGTGCATATGATTGGAGAGGTTTTGAATATACCCTCAATGAGTTTGCGTTTGCGGCAGATATTTTGGGACGTTATTTAATTAATCTTTATTTATATTATAACTATAATGATTTGTGGAGTAAAATATGGCATTACTTGCATTCAGATGCCGCATTTCTTAGTAGCAGGTGGCCGTCGAAGATTAACTATATTCGCCTTTTGTACTTGGCCGTGTATCCAAAATTGATACCTAATTTACAAAAAATGTATCTGAATGTTGCTGATATAGAGTCAGATTCAGAAAAAATAGCGACTCTTATTAATAAGACCAGAAAAGGTGAGATAAGCAAAGCATTTGCTTTAAAAGAACTAACTAAGATAATTCATAAATACTTAAAAAAGATGGATGAAGAAAAAAGAACTAAAGGAAATGGGGTTAATCAGAAGAACATACCTAAATGCCCACGGTGTGGAAATGAAGAATTTGAGATAATTGCGTACCAAGATGAAAATACAGGTAGTTGGATCGTTTTAAAGGAGGGTTCCTGCCTGAAAGTCAGGATTCGATGTTGCAAGTGCGGGTGGGAATCGGTTGTGGATATAAATCTTTCTCCGATTAACATTCTTGCACCAAAAGAACTTAACCTCAACCTTGAGGGGCAGAAACAGGAAATTGAGAACCTTCTAGGTATCGCTACGGGAGCCTCTGATAGTGGAATAAGGAACCCCAACATTAAGGTCGCTAAGGAAAGTGACATAGATGAAGATGAACTCGTTAAAATCTACGATTTCATACTACGCGATATAGTTTATAGTAACGATAGGAGATTATCTAGTGGAGAGAAGTACAAGATATCCACTATCCCATGGAGAATGGGTGATCAATTTAAGGATGTGGATATAACCTCTTCAGAAGTAAAGGCGCTAGGAATTGAAGACTTGAGATGGATACCTGGATTTAGTCTTCAGGTTAAAGAATACGATTTTGCCAAATCGGATGACAAGGAAATGTTGAGGGGTTCAAGGTTTATTGTTTTTCTGGACATCTCTGGCAGTATGTTTGCAGAGGGTTCCATTAACAGATTGCCTTACGCAGGGATGCCTAAATCGACGCCGAGGACAAAGATAGGTAAAGCATTACTAATAGTTGAAAGAATTTATCAATTATGTAAACGTTTGGATATAGAGTTCAACCTAGCAGTTTTTTCCGACACTGCTGCTAGAATACCTGCCAGTAAGTTAGATACTTTTTTTAACCTAACGTTTACCCCAGGTCTATTTGCTGGAGGAACAACCTTATCTAAGGCTCTAGCATTATACACTAGCAATGAATATAAGAATAGTAATCTGATAATCATAAGCGATATGGACTTGGCCGATATAGAAAAAACTAAGGAACAAATAAAAAAGATAGGTAGGGTAACCAACTCTTTCAAAATATTGCTTTTTCCGAGTTCTCCACGTGCAGATGCACCTGTTCAGGTTGAAGACCTTAAACGTGAACAACAGCGTAAAGTCAAGAATATATTTTCGGGCTATAATGTGAAAATATTAAAGATTTACCTTAACTAAACGAATAAAAAGCATTAAGTGTGTGCAATTTCACTCTAAATCATATTGCTATTTGTGCACATGAGTTTATGAAAGGCTGTTTCTGAATAATGTTTGGCGCCGCGCCTCCGTCTTTAAGCACCTTCCGGTTGCTTAGAGCTATATTTTTATAAGGGGGTGATTGCCTTCGAAGCAATTAAAGAAGCCCAAGATTTCTAATATTTTCAATAACATATTTGTTAATCGGCAAGCACTCCTGAGTTTCAGCCAGAAGTTTATCAACTACCTCTTTTACGGGTTGCTTTTCGCTACCAGATCTGGCATTTGCTGAAATGGCTTCTAGTGTTTGAAATATTCCTCTGCTTTTCCAGTTCTCATACTCTTCATCAAACATTGCAACTAACCTGTTTACATAACTAAATGCTTCTTGAATACTTCTTTCTCGTTTTAGAAATACAAGCCGGTGTGGTAGCGTATACTTTATAGCTTCTCGCACATCACTAACGTCCACAAAATTTCTCTTATTAAACCAGGCAATCGCCTTTGCTAGTAATACAGTAGCTCGTATAAACCTAGGTTTGCTGATCGCTACTCGTGAACAAATGTTCTCTTTCTCGTTACATCCTCGGCACAATTTTTGCATTTCAGCTTTCCAGTTGAAATGGGACCGCGTGGTGCATGGGCTCAATATGTGATCCTTGAACCTTACACCCACATCTGGGATATGAGTGAAATTTCACCTGAAGCCACAACATTTGCCGAAATAAACGTTGTTGGGCTTAGACAAGTTAATAGAGCTCTGACGTTGGCAGCGGTATCTAGCTTTACTAGAGAGTTCGAGCTAGGAGATGCTGTGGTTTTGATATATGGCGCTGGACCAATTGGCAATGCTGTCCTTCTTAACGTAAAACGTCACCTACCACTATCAACAGTGATAATGGTGGATCTAAAGGATCATAGGCTGGAAGTTGCCAAGGAAAATGGCGCTGATTACACAATTAATTTTGCAAAAACTACACCTACCGAAAGAGAAAATATGATAAAGGACATAACTTTGAGGAAACCGAGACCAGACCTTGGAAGCGCATGGGGAGTGGACCTACTATTTGATTGTACAGGAAGAAACGCAAACGATGTAATCCCAGAAGGTATAAAGATGTGCAGACCTGGGGCAATTTTCATTGAAACTGGAGCTTACGTTTATAAGACAACTGGAACATTCACTATCGACCCCCATGAATTCTGCTCTAGAGAACTGATCATTTGTTCTGGATGGGCATATCCATTCTCCACAATAGACCTGGCCGTAAGGATGTTGAAGAAGGACAAGGATCTGCAAAGGAAGTATGCTAAGATGATAACCCACAAACACGCTCTTGAAGAGGGAATGAGTGCAATAGAATCATGCATCCGGGCTGAGGGAGTAAAACACGTTTTTGACCCATGGAAGTAAAAGGGAAATACCAAAATCTTCCTTTTTTTATAGTGTACGATTTTTGTTGAATCTTTTGTATACCAGAATTTGGCGGCATCGAAGTAAAAAGCCCTTTCTTAGAGAGCTACGGTTTTAAAACATAGTTTCTCGCTTGCCAAATAAATAATTAAACTTATTAAAAAATGGCTGGGAAAAAATGTTCTTTTTGTTGCCATAACCGAAAATGAGAGTAAACTTGTTTTATTTCTTGGAAATAGAAAAAGAAAGAGTGGCGGTGGTATTCCATCGTATTCTACGATGCGATTTATGACTTATTCTAGTAGAACGTTTTGTTATAGAAGTATTTTGCAGAACAGATTTTATTTCTTAAGAGGGTGAATATGAAAAACTTGTTTACTTTGCTCCAGCGATGGCTGTTTTAATAGTTATGGTGAGCTTCGCTGCTTTAGGCTCTAATGAACAGCAACCGGTTTGTTTTGTTTGGCTTGCAGCAGTGGTGCGACGTTGTCGATAAAGCTCCTTGCGAAGTATTTGTTGTTGAGGTGCCTCTCAAAAACTAGGCGAAGCGGCGGCGCACACGCAACAATATCTATTTGGTTCGTTCAATTTTACTAGTAAATTGATGTTGAAATCCCACCCCCGCACCATATCCAGAGCCTAAAATTAGCCTTATCCAAGCTCTTTTTTTGGTCTGAAAACCGCAAAACCTCTATCGCTTACTCATTAACAAGCTTTAATAAAACAGGAGCGAATATTGCCATTAGCTTAGATTCATAAGCGCCTCAAGAATGGGCTAGAGTTCTACCCCACTCTATTGGACGAAGACGTATGGAACTCAGAGCTCGAATAATATTTTGCTCTTAACTACGTAAGTTGTTGGTGTTGGTCGGCATCGAAGTGTATAAATGCAAGTATGGAGGTAAAAATAATATTGTTCTGATGACCTTCTCGAAAGCTGATGCTGACCTGGGGTCGAGGGCTCGGCAATAACATCGCTTGAGATAAGGTCCTCGCGTGAGGTTGGTGGGGCCAAGATAACCCTTCAAGAGGTTGCCAGCCCTGCGGTCACTGCACCCTATGGCGTGGTTTACCGCTACATGGAGATAACCAAGGAGAGCGTGGAGGATGCTTTAGGTGGCATAGATGCCGCCACGATAGCAGCGTTCAATCAACCGAAAACCTTTTATATCTAATTCGTAATATTTTTTTAAAAAAAAAGGAGGGCTTTGAGTTGGGGTGGAAGGATTTAGGAAAAAAATGCTTTGCTGAATTCGTTGGAATAGCTCTTGTGATGCTCATTGGAAACTCTAGCGTAGTCATTGGAGTAGCGTTGGGTGGTTACAATCTATGGTCCATTGGGATGATTTGGGGAATAGCGGTGGCGTTTGCCGTTTATTTGGTTGGGGGTATTTCAGGTGCACACCTTAACTGGCAGGTAACAACAGCAATGATTCTGCGTAGAAAGATGCCTGTGAAAGATGGAATTGCATACATGATCTCTCAATTGATAGGCGCGCTAGTAGGCGGTGGAGTACTAGTATACTATATATGGGAACCATACATTAAATATTTTGAGGCAGCAAAAGGCATAGTGCGTGGAGAGTTAGGCAGTGAACTCACCGGAATGTTTTTCTTCACTAATGGTCCAAACCCAGCGTTTAGGGCAGCAATAGGCTGGCCCTACGAGATCATATCTCCAGCGCTGTGGTTCTTTGCAGAAGCTGCAATGGCCTTCGTGGTGGTGCTAATAATCTTTGGTATGACCGACGAAAGGAACCCTGCACGACCAGGTGGCTTAGGTGCAGCGTTCATCATTGGACTTGCAGTTGCCATAGTGATTGTAGCTGAGGCGCCTATTGCCATGTGTACAATTGGCCCAGTTCGAGATTTAGGCCCTAGAATATGGGCTTACCTAATGGGATGGGGCAAAATAGCTTTTCCAGGTCCCAGAGGCTTCGATTGTTGGATACCAACTATTTCCACAATGGTTGGTGGTGTCGCCGCTGCCTACTTCTACGACTTCCTTATTAGGCCAGGTTTGCCGAAAACAGAAAAATAAAATACCACACCACCCTTTTATTCCCATTTTTTAACTTTAAATGGTTTGCAGTTTAACCAAGACGCGCAGTTAAGGGTGATATGGTGTTAGGGTTGGTCTGTGCGCAAAGTTTTCCATCGATTGGGGTTTAAGAGTCAAGTTTTGTGGTGCTCTGCTCCAAACTCCAACATTCACTTTCATATGTTAATAGACCACGACATACGCTATCTATGAATCTTCACTTCATGCCTATCCCAGTTTATTCTTGAAACCATTATTTTAAAAGTGATGAGTTTCCATGTTTAATCTGATCGGTTTCTCCTCTATGCTTATGTAAATAGCATGATGCGCGGGGCTGCTAAATAATTGGTTAAAAATGGTTTTTATTTCTCTTTTGGTGTTTAGGGCAGTTTTTGGCGTGTATGGTGAGTTATATGGTTCTTGAATGTTTATTTTGGAGAGTCAGCCTTCTCCGTCTTGATTATTGATGGAGGAGGCTGGCTCTCCTAAGCTGTTGTTCAAGTTGGTGGATTTTAAGCCTATCCGCGCGATTCTTTGGGTTGACCTTCACGTTGATGGTCCAGGTAGGCCTGCAGTTTATGATCTTGAGTAAGATTTGAGGGCTTTGATGTTGCGGTTGCTTTTGCAGCTTAGATACGTTAAGGACTTGGTTAGGCTTTTGAGGGGAGCGCTTATTTCAGAGAAGTTTGCGGCTATAGGGATAGGGTGCCCACTGAGGCTCATTTCAGCCAGATGAAGAGGCGGATTGGTAGGATGGCTTTAAGGCTATTGAACGCTATCTACGTGGGGAGGCTTATAAGCTTAGGCTTCAGCACCCAATGTTGGCCGCTGACCTAATTCAGGCAGCATGCTTTGACGGGATGGACCTTAAGGCTTGGAGCAGCAGGGACCCAAAAGACAACACAAGAGGCCTTAGAGATCCTGAGGCTAGGGTTGGAAGGGCCCTGAAGGCTTCTGTTTGGGCTATAGAAACCTATTCCTACTTGACATGGAGGGCCTACCATTGGGGCATGCTGAGGATTCAGCAACGTTAACGAGAAGGATCTTGTGGAGAAGGTTTTGGAGGATGCTTTAGGTTACTTCGAGGTTGAGTTGGTGTTGGAGTTCTAAGGGAGGAGTGCGACCGTGAGGAGATCGTGTGGCTATATGAGAAGGGCGTCATAAGGCGTGAGGATTACCGCTGGCTCCTCGGCGAGGATCCCGAGGACTGACGCGCCTATGCGTTTTTGAGCCGTTTAGGCTAGCTAATTCTGCAAAATTTGTGGTGCTTTCTCGTTTTCCCCGTGACAACTTATAATCTGTTTCGTTTTTGTGACCAAAGATACCATGCATATTTGTGGTTATGTACAATATCCGTCGCATTTTTCCATTATGTTCTACAGAATCGCCTGAAATGTCGTTTAATTTTATTTGGTAGCATGATGCAGCAAAACGTCGCCTACTTTCAAATTATTTTTGGTTCATGAACAGGCATAGTCCTATCAGCATCATTGAAGGAATTTTATTACATGGTTTGCGATGGATTGGGGATATTTATGGTTTGCAAAGAGTGGTTTTCTTTACAAGCCGATGCATGAGAATGAGGTTATTTTATTGTTTGGTTTGTTGATCCATTATTTTAAGGATGATTTTGTGATAAACAGTTATTCGACTCTTTTCCTAATTGTATTGCGCGCAAAAATATACTTAAGCAAAGGCATAAAACAATCGATTTTCATCGCACGTGAAAATGTTAGAGGTTATGCGAAAGAATAAATGTTTATGTCAAACCATTTGATATAATATTTTAAAAATGAGAGGTAGGATGAATTGGGAGAGTTGGATGGTAAGGTGGCTATTGTTACGGGTTCGGGACGTGGTATAGGACGTGCCATAGCATTGGCCTTGGCAAGCAAAGGGGCAGATGTGGTGGTGAATGTGAGCAAAAGCGTTGAGGAAATGAACCGAGTGGTAAAGGAAATCAAGGATTTGGGTAGAAAGGCGATAGGCATAGTCGCTGACGTTAGCAGAATGTCAGAGGCTGAAAAACTCATTAAAGAAACCATAGGCAGTCTTGGAAAAGTGGACATACTAGTCAATAATGCTGGTATCGCTCGGCCTGCCATGTGCTACAAAATTACGGAAGAAGAGTGGAGTAGCGTAATAAACGTGAATTTAACGGGCACTTTAAATTGTATTCGGGCGGTTGCCCCGCATATGATTGAGAGGAGGACGGGCAAAATAATAAATATTGCATCAATTGCGGGTAGGGATGGGATGATTGGAAATATAAACTATGCTGCGTCAAAAGCGGGAATATTTGGGCTGACTAAAACAGCGGCAAAGGAGCTTGCTCGATATGGAATCACGGTTAACGCTGTTGCTCCAGGTTTTATCGAGACAGCTATGACGGAGTGGCTTAAGGAACCCAAATTCCAAGAAAAGTATATTCCTAGAATACCGCTCGGCAGGATCGGCAAACCGGAAGAAGTTGCAGCGCTTGTCGTATTTCTAGCTTCAGACAAGAGCAACTATATAACTGGGGAAATAATAGCACTCGACGGCGGACTTGTCATGATATAAGTTTTTTATGAAAAAGCTTAAGTGGTTTTTGAATGGTCGTATAATGGGGGATTAATATGAAGACGAAGGAACAGTATATCGAAAGTTTGAAGAAACAGAAGCCAACTATTTATATGTTTGGAGAAAAAATTGAAGACCGTGTAAACCATCCCTTGATCAAACCTCAAATTGATGTACTTGCGCTGACATATGAGATGGCACAAAACCCAAAATATGAGGAGTTGACAACGGCGAGATCTCACTTAACAGGTGAGAAAATAAATAGATTTACCCATATACATCAGAGCACGGAGGATCTAATCAAGAAGGTTAAAATGACAAGGATGTACGCACGTTATTGTTGTTGCATTCAGCGTTGCATGGCTGTCGACGCGCTTAACGCCCTATCAATAATAACATAATGAAATAGAATAGATAAGAAACATAAAACAAACTACTACTCGAATTTGGTGAATTATGTAAAGTATTTCCAGAAGGAGGATATCGCGGCGACATGCGCCATGACGGACGTGAAAGGTGATAGAAGCCTTAGGCCTTCAGAGCAAGTCGATCCGGATCTTTATTTGCGGATAGTTGAGAAGCGTGATGATGGAATAGTTGTTAGGGGAGCTAAAGCTCATACAACAGCGGCCGTTCCATCAAATGAAATTATAGTAATGCCGACACGTGCATTAAGGGATAAGGACAAAGACTACGCTGTTGCCTTTGCAGTGCCTGTTGACGCGGAAGGGTTAAAGTTTGTGGCTCGCTCAACGGTTCCCCGTGAAAGGGGAAAAATGGATTCACCATTTAGAAGTAGATGGGGAGTCACAGAAACTGTCACAATTTTTGATGATGTTTTCGTGCCGATGGATAGAGTTTTCATGTGTGGGGAATGGGAGTTTGCAGGATCAGCAGCTGAGCTTTTCGCCATATACCACAGGCATAGTTATTGTGGATGCAAACCTGGAGTTAGCGACGTACTTATGGGCATCGCCGCTTTACTCGCTGAATACAATAACGTTGAAGGGGCATCCCACATACAAAGTAAACTCACAGACATTGTATGTACGGCCGAAGAAATATACGCTTGCGGTATTGCCGGTTCAGTTCAGGGAAAACCAATGGGCCCAGGAACCTACGTCCCCAACATAACGCTTGTCAACATTGGTAAATACATAGCTGGCACACATATTTACGAAGAGATTTACCGCGTCCATGACATAGCGGGCGGCCTCACAATAACCTGTCCATCCGAGAAGGACTACTTCCATCCAGAACTTAAGAATTACTTGGAAAAGTATTTGAAAGGTAAAGCCGACATCCCAACCGAACATAGGGTGCGCGCCTTTAAACTCGCCGAAGACCTTACAGCCCACGGTTTTGCAGGATGGATTATGGTCGCCAGCTGCCATGGTGGAGGATCACCGGAAGCGCAGAGAATCACCATATATAGGGGCTACGACTTCAATAAGCGCAAAGAAATTGCTAAATGCCTAGCAGGGATAAAGAAATTTGAAGAATTTCCAGAGTTTGAAGGCTGATGCACCATGAGGCTCCCATTAGAGGGGGTATCGAGTTTTAGACTTCACATGAGCGCTTGCCGGTCCTTTCTGCACCAAGCTTCTGCATGACCTGGGAATGGAGGTAATAAAAGCTGAAAGATACCCCTATGGTGATATGACTCGATATTTATTTATATATTTCGAAAAAGAGGATAAAAGCCTATCCTCCTACTTTCTAAACTTAAATCGGGGAAAGAAAAGCATTTGTGTAAACCTGAGAACCGATAAAGGACGAGAGATCATTTACAAACTGATTGAGAAATGCGACGTGATAATTGAAAACTTTCAGGTAGGGGGTAATGAAGAAGCTTGGCTTAGACTACGAAACTGCGAGGAGTCTAAATCCCAAAATCGTTTATTGCTCCATAACACTTTCGGTCAACACGGATCGTACTCATCCTTCCCGGAATACGATTTATTGGTTCAAACACTTTCGGGATATATATGGAGACAAGCTGATAGCTCCATTGCAACGACTAGTATTGGAGACACGTTCGCTGGCACACACGCTGCTTTAGCCATCGTTCCATCCCTATTGAAAAGGGAGAAGACAGGTGAAGGAGAATACATTGATATATCTATGAGCGACTGTCTTCTCCACTCATATGAAAATATACTGGCTGGACTGCTTTTGTTAAAATCTTTTACGGAGAAGGAGGGAAAACTCTGAAAGAGAAATTGGGTGAAATGTTTGAGGCGCCATTCCCGGATGAGATGCTGAAGATAGGTCCAGTACACCCTGCCTATGGAGGGTACGAGGGGTTGGAATTCGAAAAAGCAACGTTCGCACTACTCTACAGCTCTGAAGATGCTGAAGAGGGCTTAACCCCCTTTCTGGCTAAAAGGAGGCCTGTCTGGAAGGGGAAATAGGTGATTTGATTGGGTAAAGTGGCGGTTGTTGGAATAGGTCACACTAAATTCGGAAAAAGGAGCGACGTAACAATTAGGGAACTTGCCTTCGAAGCAATTAAAGAAGCCCTTGAAGACTCAGGGCTAACACCTTCAGATGTAGGCTTCGCCGTGGTCGCCAACTATGGAGGCTTCTCCGAAGATATGTGCCCCGCCCCATATATCTTAGAATATGCAGGGCTAAACCCGAAGGGGGCGATGAGAGTTGAGGCCGCATGTGCATCAGGAAGCGCTGCAGTACACGCAGCCTACTGGAGTGTAAGATCAGGTTTAACAGACATCGCATTGGCAATAGGGGTTGAAAAAATGTTTCAAGTAGACACCCCGACTGCGGTGGAGCTTTTAGGCAGAGCGGGAGACGTTTTATGGGAGTTCATACCATTTGGCACAACGTTCCCCGGCTACTATGCTCTAATTGCAACAGATCATATGAACAAATACGGCACAACAGAAGAACAACTTGCAATGGTCGCTGTAAAGAACCATAAGTATGGAGCAATGAACCCTCTTGCACAACTCCACCGAGAAATCACAGTTGAAGAAGCAATCAATTCACGAGTCATCGCTTGGCCATTAAAACTTTATGACTGCTGCTTAATATCGGATGGCGCCGCCGCTGTTATGCTGGCATCTGAAGATAAAGCTAAAAAGATAACTGACACGCCGGTGTGGATACGTGGACTTGGATCAGCTACCGACACAGGCTACTTAGGTAGGAGAAAAGATATCTCAACCCTTCAAGCTACAGTACTAGCCTCAAAGCAAGCTTACAAAATGACGGGAATAGAACCTAAAGATGTAGACGTCGCAGAAGTGCACGACTGCTTCACAATAGCCGAAATAATAGCCTACGAAGACTTAGGATTCTGCAAAAAAGGAGAGGGAGGAAAGCTAATCGAGGAGGGGCAAACATACATCGGAGGCAAAATACCAGTAAACGTTGACGGAGGACTAAAAAGTAAGGGTCACCCAATCGGAGCTAGCGGAGTAGCAATGACAGCAGAAATCGTTAAACAGCTCCGAGGAGAAGCTGGAAAAAGACAAGTTCCAAAAGCCGAAGTCGGCTTAGTTCATAACGTCGGCGCAGCCGGCCAATTCTGCTACGTAACAATCTATGGAAGGGAAGGCTAAATGGAACAACCAACAATTAAAAACACGTTAAACATCGATATGGAGATCCCGCAAACTAGAATAGCAAAATTCTGGGAAGGACTAAAACAGGGGAAGCTCTTCGCCACAAAATGTACAAAATGCGGAGAGACATATTTCCCACCAACCGCCGACTGTCCCAGATGCTATTCCTCTAACATGAATTGGATAGAACTAACTGGCGACGCTGAATTAATCACATGGACAATTGTCCATGTCAGCCCCAAGAGCTTTTCACAACATTCCCCATACATAATAGCCATAGCAAAACTTAAAGAAGGCCCTAATGTAATGGCTTGGTTCACGGGTATTAAACCAGAAGATATCAAAGCAGGAATGAAGTTGAAACTTGTTCCTAAATACATCCCCGAGAAAGAAAAATTAAGTTACGAATTCATTCAAAGCTGTAACATTAATTTTCGAGATGGCGTCTGTCGCCTCTGAGTTCTTTGACGTATTCGCGCGGCATGCCATTTCTCAATAACCACGTTGTGAACCAATGTCTAAAACAGTGAGGGCCGAAGTGATCTTCCAGCTTTGGTGAGTCTGGGTTGTGGAAGCCTAAGCGTCTCGCATATTTTACTATGGCTGTGTATAGGCCGTTTCTGTCCAGCCTTCTCAAGCTTTGGTAGCTTATGAAAAGCGCCTTTGTAGGCGGGTTAAGCTTCTCCCTAACCTTAAGCCATCTTCGAAGCGCAGCTGCGCACTCATCATCAAAAAAACACGGTGCGGTTGCTCCTTTTAGGCGTAGGCTTAAGCATTATAAAGTATTCAGCCCAATTTATGTCTTCAACGTCAAGCCTCAAAAGCTCACCCCTCCTTATTCCAGTCTTCGCGAGTAATACGGCTATGGCCTTATCCCTAGGATCCAGAATGGAGTTTAGGAGGCGGCTTATCTCCTCAACGCTTAAAAGCTTCCTCTCAGGATCATCATAACCATCCTTATACCGTTTCAGGTACCTCTTTCTGAATAGAAGAACAATATTGTAGGACACGTACCCCTCAAAGGACAAAAAGTCATAGAAGGCTGAAAGCGCAGAAAAATAATTCTCAATCGTCTTATGCTTGGCTTTATGCTCATAAATTAAATGTTGGAGAAACCCCTAAGCATATTAGCGTTTACATCATTTATATTCAAGCTACGCTCTTCGAGGAACTTTGCAAATATCCTTAGGCTTGACGCGTATCTCCTTACGCTTTCCCCTGTCATGCCCCTAAGCCTATAGTCCCGGCTGAAATCCTCAATCAAGGCTTATGGTTTCTGCAAAGTTTTTAGGCTTAACCAGTCCACCTCCAACCCCTACCCTTGTATTCTACTAGGCCATAAGCCTCTAAGGCTTCAAGCTGCCTGTCAACAGCCTTAACTAAATCCACATCAGAAGGGTTAATGTTTAATTGCGCCAGAATCTCTTCCTGTGAATAAGACCCACCCTCCCTCAACAAATCTATCAAGTTCTTATCGAACCTCCTTACGCCTTCAAAGTCTCCTGGAGGAAGGGCTGAGCACGATAACGCTTAAGCTCATTATCTAAGTTCTCCGCCAACCTCTTCAAAAGCCTGTTCCCCTCGCGCAGCCTCTTCAACTCCTCCTCAGCATCCCGCAAACGCCTAATTAGCTCAGCCCGGCTGAGATATCCTTCTTCACACTCCTCACGCCTAATAGAATCCTCAACCATCTCTAAAGAAGGCAAATAAACATAAATGGCGCGATCCTTAAATCGTGCGAGTCTTACCCCTATCAGGCTTCGTTGCAACCACCAACAAAAATGAACAACGTTCAAGTATTTTATTTATAATTAGTGCGGGGGGTGGGATTTGAACCCACGAACCCCTACGGGACAGGGTATCCCATCCTATACGAAATCTGAGCCCTGCGCCGTTGACCAGGCTTGGCAACCCCCGCCCGTTTATCCTAGCCCATAAACGTTATAGCGATACCCCTACTTTAGCGTTTCCAAAGGAGCGTATACGTCCAGCTCGAATTCCGACAGGTGAATCTTTCCAGAATCCGTCAGGACCACGTGGTAGCTAGACTTCGGGGGAAGCTTTCTCCTTTTAAGGCCGGCCTCCCTCACGACGTCCTTAGAAACGGATAATCCGAGCGGACCCGGCTCGACCAGTATCAGCGGCGAGTCGTAATCGAAGAACGACACGGGAACCTTGCTGCACCCAAGCCCCTTTAGTATATTGTAGCGATGGTGCCCGTCCAAGATTACCATGGTTTTATAATCCACGGCCAGGGATTTCTTGAGGTAACCGTCGCTTACTATCTCCGCCCTCAACTCCTCTAAGTGCACTGGGTCTATCTCCTCATGCTCGATGAGCTCGTCTATCCTTACGACCTTCACCTGCAAGGGCCGCAGCATCATTACTTACAGGGCAAAGCATGGCCTCTATTAATCTATTTTCTAAAGCCATTATGCGATACGTATTTAAGCCACTGTACCCTCAGAAGGCCCAAAGATAGGCATACGGCTGTACGAACGGGAAGAATAGGTAGGTGGTTTTGCGTTTGAAGAGTAGGACGAGGCCTTTAGCCGTTTCATCGTTTCTGGCAGCTCTCTACGCAGTCCTGGTGGTGACCCTTGCGCCCATCAGCTTCCTTCCCTTCCAGGTAAGGGTTGCCGATGCCCTCCTTCCGCTCTCGATAATACTAGGAATGCCGGCGGTTTACGGCCTCACCATAGGCTGCGCCGTCGCCAACTACGCTGGCGGCCTGATGCTATTCGGCGGCGCATCCATAATAGACGTGACTGGCGGTGCCTTGGCCAACTTCTTGGCGTGCTACCTTGCATGGTTGATAGGGAGGAGGGGCAGCGCGGTGAGGAGGTTCGTCGCGACGCTTGTCCAAACGTGCATAGTAACGCTGGTAGTTGGGAGTTACCTCTGGATCCTGGTGGGCATGCCGGGCTCCTACGGCTTTTTTGGTCTGGAGTTGCCTGGCCCGCTTGCCGTAATCGTTGGCGTAGCCTTAGGTTCCATCGTATCGATAAACGTCATGGGCTTCATGCTAGAGGAGTCGATCCGTAGGGTGTTATACGTGAGCTACTCCCTACTTCAGTAGGGAGCTTCCAGCGTTCAGAGCAGGCTTTATGCCTATCTCCTCATTTGCTGGTTCGGGGGACTCACACTCCCCCATCCCATGCGTCTCGTTAACGCATGGGCTATCCTTAGTGAACTCAGAGCACGAGGCTCCGTCATCGGAAAACATTCCCATCTAAATTTATTCAAAAGCTATTTTAAATTTTGCCCATTCATCCCCTAACTGAAGTTAGGGTTTTCTGGGCACCCCTTTTTATAAAAGGAGATAATTAAGGACGTAGTTTTAAGAGCTCGATATGAGCGGCGGAAGATTGACCGTTGCCTTTCAGGGCGAGCTCGGCGCCTATAGCCATATAGCCGCCTTGAAGTTCTTTGGGTCGATAGACGCCCTGCCCCAGAAGACGATAGCCGACGTCTTCGATGCCGTCGAGGTCTCTGAGGCCAGGTACGGAGTAGTCCCTTTCGAGAATTCGTTGGAGGGTAGCGTGAACGAGACCTACGATATGCTCCTGGAGAGAGACCTGTACGTCTTTGGCGAGGTGAAGTTAAGGGTAGTCCACTGCTTGATAGCCAACGCTGATACAAAGATCTCCGACATAAAACGCGTTTACTCGCACCCCCAAGCGCTCGCCCAATGCAGGTCATACCTTAAGGCCATGGGCTGGGAGGCCGTTCCTTACTACGACACGGCTGGTAGCGTAAAGATGCTAAAGGAGTCGAAAGTAAAGGATGCCGCCGCAATCGCCAGCGAGCTGGCCGCGGAGATATACGGCATGAAGGTCCTCCGGAGAGGCATAGAGGATTTCATCTCGAACTACACGAGGTTCTTGGTGATAGGCAAGGAGCAGGCTCCTAGGACTGGGAAGGATAAGACGTCGATAATCTTCACGACAAAACACATACCCGGTGCTCTCTATTTAGCCCTGGAGGATTTTGCGAAGAGGGGGATTAACTTAACTATGCTGGTATCTAGGCCGACGAAGAGGACGCCTTGGGAGTACAACTTCTTCGTAGACTTCGAGGGGCACTTGTCGGAAGGGCACGTTAGGGATTGCTTGGAGGCTCTAAAGGGTAAGACGACGTTCTTAAAAGTTTTAGGTTCGTACCCGATGTCAACCGACGATTAGGTGCTCCGTTAAATTTTTTAGGAGAGCACGTTGGGTGAAGCTGGTGATGATCAAGGTCGTCGTTCTTTCGGACTCCCATACGTCCAGCCTGGACTCTTTGCCGAGTAAAATTTTAGATGAGCTCAGTGGTGCTGACTGGGTAATCCACGCCGGAGACTTCACGGAGGATAGGCTTGTGAAAGAGCTAAAGGCTCATGGGAACTTTAAGGGCGTCCATGGCAACATGGACTCGCCGAGCGTGAAGGCCTTGCTCCCAGAGACTGAGCTCTTCGAGCTGGGCGGTTTTCTCGTGGGCGTCTGCCATCCTGCCGAGGGCGGACCGCCGATAAGGATCGAGAGCAGGATAAGGGAGAGGTTTGGTAGCGTAAACATCATAGTGTACGGCCATACCCACAAACCGAAAAAGGAGGTCCGGGAGGGCATCTTGTACTTCAACCCAGGTAGCGCGACAGGGGCCTGGCCAGCTCCGTATGCCTCCTATGGGATATTGGAGATTAGGGAGGCCGTTGAGGCTAAGATAGTCCGCCTGTGACGCCCCTCAGCGGCTCAGGCTGTGTTCCTGCTTTTCCTCCCTTGCCTGAGGTCTACGTCTTTTCTCGGGTTTCTTCCATCCGGCCGGGTACTCGCGCTCCAGGGCCTGATGATGGCGTAGACCAGAACCCCGTTCACCAGAGCTGAGGTTCTAGGTTTTCTGTGACCTTTTTGCAAACCCTTTTGAGCACCCATGGCAAACGTAATCCGGAATGGCCGTCTGGTACTTTGCCTACGGTGCCAACCTCAATAAAGACCTGATGAGGAGGAGGGTTGGCGGGTGGAAGGATTGCAAGAAGGGCGTACTCGAGGGGTACAAGCTGTGCTTCGGCGTGTTCTCGAAGAGCTGGGGAGGCGGCGTGGCGGACATAAGGGAATGGGGCGGCTCGAGGGTTTACGGCGTGGTTTACTTGTTGGATGAGGAGCAGTTGAAGGAGCTCGACAAGTACGAGGGTGTTCCGAACATCTACCTCAGGAGAAAGGTTGTCGTGAGGACGGAGGGTGGTGAGGTAGAGGCGGTCACGTACGTCGCCGCAAATCCGAGACACTTCGTTAAGCCATCAACAGATTATCTAGCTATAATGCTGAAAGGCCTGAAGCAGCACGGGTACGGCGACGATGTTCTAAAAGAGGTCAAGAGGATAGCTGGTGGCTTAGGATGAAGGCTTAATACTTCCCCCCTCAATCCTATGAGGGTGTTGAGGATAGCACTCGACCTCGACGGTGTTCTAGCAGACAGCATATACGTGTGGCTAAGAATATGGAATGAGTCTAGAAAAGACTCGCTTACGCTCGAGGATGTTAGGTGCTGGGATTTTTGGAAGGGTTTGGGGATAACCTTGAGCGAGTTTCACAGGATATTCTACAGAGCGTGGAAAAATTGGCGGTCGATACCGCCGACGGAGCCCAACCTTACCGATAAGGTCGCTTTGCTCGAAGAGCTCGGAAGGGTCGATATAGTTACCTCAAGACCGAGAAACACCGAGGAGTACGTCCTGAAGTGGCTGAATATGCACGGACTCGGAAACAGGAACGTGGTGTTCGTCAAAGTAGGGTGTAAAAAGTCAGAGCTCGGCTATGAGTTTTACATAGACGACTCACCCCTGAACGCCGAGGAGATTGCGTCGGCAGGTAAGTACGTGGCATTATACGACAGGCCCTGGAATAGGTTGGTGAGGGATAACGAAAGGATAAAGCGCATCATGAACCTCAACGAGGCGTACTCCTTTATAAAAGAATGCATGTCTAGGTGTTAATCCGGGTTCTGAGCTAAATGCAGAATCCACGCTTAGCCCTTGAGCCTCATGCACCTCCTCCAGGTTCATCGGGCTCTGCTTCCTTCGGGTCTTTATTGTGACATCCACATCGGACTTCAATTGGACTGTTGACTACGGCGTATTACCTTGGCATCGCGGGCGGGAAATCCAGCACCCTTTAAGCGTTGGATGGGAGGATCAAACGTTTATGCATACCCCTTCCCCTCTGCTACTATCGCTAAGCCTGCGGCCGAGGTCAAACCTACGGGCTACGGAGATCGACCTCCGTAACTGGATGAGCCGGTGCGATGAAGTGAACGATCCCGGTCGCGGAAGCAGGAAGACGCTGGCTTAAGGCCTTGGGTAGCTCACGCCCTCCATTCCGTGTGGAACGTTCCCGGCTTGTCAACCCTCTCGTACCCATGGGCACCGAAACGGTCCCTCAGGGCCTGTATGAGGTTTGCGGGCAGCCGCTCACGCCTAAGGCTATCAAAGTAGTCCAGCGCGGAGGAAATGGCCGGGCACGGTATGCCGTGCACCTTTGCGGTGCTCACGAAATGCCTCCACTCCGTATGCCTATCGGACAACTCTTTTGCATAAGAACCATCAAGAATGAGGTTCGTCAAACTTGGCTTCCTAGAGTAAATACCCCTTATCATCTCGAGTAGCCTTGCCCTTATGATACATCCACCCCTCCATATCCGTGCAACTTCCTCTAGGCTCGTTGCATAGCCGAACTTCCTCGAGGCCGCGGATATTAGGGACATCCCCTGGGCGAATGCCGTGAGCATCGTGCAGTACAGAGATGGTCTCGCTATGCTCTTCAAAAAAGACCCGTCCACACCACCTTCCTCCATCGAACATTTTACGATCCTTGACAGCATGACCCTCTCCTCCTTTAACGCTGAGACGTTCCTTGCGGATACCGCTGCGTCGATCGTGGGTATTGGTACTCCCAAATCCATCGCGACCTGCGAAGTCCACTTCCCAGTCCCCTTCTGGCCTGCCTTATCCTGTATAAGCTCGACGAGCGGCCTTCCGGTTTCATCGTCCACCTTCGCTAAAACCTCCGAAGCTATCTCCAGCAGGAAGGAGTTCAGCTCCCCGGCGTTCCACTCTGCAAATATTTCCGAGATTGCGGCAGCACCCAACCCAAGCAGCGTCGTGAAGATGTCGTAGACCTCCGCTATCGCCTGCATTATCGCATACTCGATTCCGTTGTGGACCATCTTCACGAAATGGCCTGCACCGCCAGGCCCCATGTAACCGTAGCAGGCATCACCCTCGACCTTTGCGGCAATCTTTAAGAATATCGGCCTCATGCATTCCTCCGCCTCCGGGGGGCCACCGGACATTATGCAAGGCCCTTTCAGCGCGCCCTCCTCGCCACCGCTTATCCCAACGCCCATGAAGTGTATACCGCGCTCCCCAAACGTCTTTACCCTCCTTTCGGTATCCATAAAGTGGGAGTTACCGCCATCGACTATCACGTCACCTGGCTCTAGCCAAGTGGCCAGCTGCTCAGAAAACTCGTCGACGGCCTCACCGGCCTTCACCATCAGTATTACCCTACGAGGTTTATCGAGGGACTTGACAAAATCTTCTAACGAAAAGTACGCATGGATGTTCTTTCCCCTTGCCCTCTGCTCCACGAAAAGCCTGGTCCTGTCTGCTGTCCTGTTATAAACGGATACTGTGAAACCTTTGCTCTCTATGTTAAGGGCTAGGTTAGCGCCCATCGTAGCTAGCCCTATGATCCCGACGTCCGACTTCTGCACGACCGTACCGTTTGCCAAGGGAATAAAAAGGTTATCGAATAAGTAACGTAAAACTATAATTCTGGCTTTATGCTATAGATGCCGAAAAGCATGTCCGAGACGGTCAGCAGTCTGGGTTACATCAACAGAATATTCCAGAACGTAAGGCTCGTTGACGCTACGCAGCTGGAGAATTTCTATTATAGCCTCGTGAAGAGCGGTGTGATAATCCCATCGGCCGAGGGTAGGTCAAAGGGCGCCCTCAGCATAATCTGTAGCGAGATGGCCAAGATGAGGAGGGGGAAGGTGATCGTAGACAGGAGCGACCTTGGGTTCCCTGGCAGGGACATATCAGAGGCGGCACCGATACTGAAGCATAGGTACGGCCACGTAAGCCTGCTGATAAACAGCGGTAGCGGTAAATCCCTCATGCCCCTCGTCGATGCCCAGAACATGGCCCTGTACATAGAGAGGACGGGTGACTCAAAAAACTTCAGCATAGACGTCATGACGTCGGACATCAACTCACCCATAGGGAAGCTCGGCGAGAAGTACGGGAACGTCCTCCTTGTTAAGGGACGGGAGAGGAACGAGAGGGTGGAGGGCGAGGCAAGGGAGTTCCAAGCGTATGGGATATTGGAGGACGTCTTCATCCTGGGCAGCACCGTCCTGCTCTACGCCATGGCAGAGGCAATGAACGACGAAAAGCCGGCCGAAAAGGTTCAGGACTACATCCGTCCGCTTTCTGTAGAGATAGGGAGCATGGTGGATGACATCATCAAATCTAAATTCTTTGAGTTTCTGTTGGACAACCTGGAGGAGAGGAAAGCATGCTTCTTCGCTGGCCTAGGTAGCGGTCAGGAGGTCGCTAGGATGACTGCCGTTAGGGTTGGGCACGTGAAAAGGGCGATAGGCGATCACGTATACGTCGCCGGCGAGTCGAGCACACCGGCTCCAAGAGCCGGTGACATCCTGGTGGTCATCTCTCGAAGCGGCGAGACCGAGATAGTCATAAGCTGGTGTAAAAACTTCAAAAGGCTTGGCGGAAAGATAGCCGCTATAGTCGGGACGCCTGGTTCGACGCTCCAGTCAATATCCGATGAGTCCTACGTAATAAAGAGCGAGAGGGTGCCGGGCAGGCCCAGCAGCTTTTACGTTAAAGCAGCATTTGCGCTTAGCCCGTTACCAATATACTTGGTTAACCGTATCGAGGAAAGGGGCCTAAAGCTTCCCGAATACATACTCAGCTGGTACCACTCAGTGATGTGAACTCTAGCTACTCGACGACCTTCCTTATGGGCTTATCCAGCATCTCGTAGAACTCCCTCATCCAGGGCAGCACGTCCCTTCCGAGTATGCTGATGAACTTTTCCTCATCGGGGCTGGCGCTGTGTATGTATACTATATCCAGCCTCAACCTGAGGAACTCTGCAAGCTCCTTGAATATATCGTCAGGGTCCGTCGTTATGAGCCACGATTTCTTTATTTTTTCTATTTCCTCCGGCCCGACGTTCGCCTCCAGCTCCCTCGGGTCTGAGATCTTTTCACGCTTCTCCCTCGGTATGGCCGTCGATGCCCAAAAGAGTGCGGAGTTCAAGGCCCTGTCATAATCTACGTCGTATGAAACCTTAAACTCCATGGACTTGACGAGGGTTGACGGGTCCCTCCCGGCCTCTAGGGCAGCCTTCTCCATAGCCCGGACTATCTCGTGGTACTTCTCGAGGCCCCTTGGGTTTATAAGCATGCCGTCGCAGAGCTTTCCGGCGATCTTCGCTACCCTTGGACAGGCAGAGGCCACGTATATCGGTATCTTCGTCTTCGGCTTCGTGTACAGCTTCGCGTTTTTCAGCCTATAGTACTTCCCCTCAAAATTTACGAAGTCTCCCTTCCAGAGCTCCAGTATTATCTTGATGGCCTCCTCGAGCCTCTCGACCTTCTCGTTGAAGCTTGGCCATTCGAACCCGAGCGGCGTCTCGTTCATCGCATGGCCCGTGCCGACGGTTAAGAATACTCTGCCAGGGTATATGTAGTCGAGCGTCGCGAAAGCTTGAGCCACGATCGCTGGATGGTACCTATACATCGGCGTGGTTACCGCAGTACCGACCTGAACCCTTTTCGTCCTCTCCGCCGCAGCCGCAAGCCACACCCACGGGAATCCTGATTGTCCGCCAGTGTCGCGCCATGGGTGGAAGTGGTCGCTCGTGGCTATGATGTCAAAGCCCGCGACCTCTGCCCTAACGGCAAAGTCTAACAAACGTACTGGGTCGTACTGCTCTTGTGCTGCCCAATAACCCAGCCTGAGCGTCCTCATGTTCCCATCACTATAAGTTATTGCCAAGCCTATTTAGTCTTATTTATAAAAATTGGTACCTGAAATCATACGGCTACAGTCCCCCGTATAAACCGGCAGAGCTCAAGAATATTTTGAACAGGTTTAGCCTGGAGCCTCCGTGGTTTCGGTCAGGGACTTCCAGCGTTCCGGTCCCATCTACCGGCTCGCGGTTATGTTTAAGCGTGCGTTAAAATCCCGTCGCATTCTATCCTACAGCATGGGCGGCTGGACTGTATCCCGCATTTAAAGATACCGCTCGAGAAGCCTGAAGCGTTCGCCCAGCCCTTTGTTTAAAGCTAGGACATTCAGCCTGTTGGGTCTGTAAACCTCTCCTACAGCCGTTTGCGGAACCCAACGGTCAAACCAAATGACTAATATTTTGCCTAATACATGCTAGATCGGAATGTTCGTCCTACTCTCGCACAAGCTTAGTACGATGACGCCTGCGTATGCAGGAGGTCCGAGCCTCGCTCTTAGACCATTGAAGCAAATAGCCAAAGGGGATAGCAGCAACAGCTACATAATAGAAATGCCAAACCATTTGGGAACGCATGTAGACGCACCCCGACACTTCGACCCTTCTGGCCGATCCATATCGGATTACGGGATAGAGAGCCTAACGTTCAAAAGACCTTTGCTGCTCAGCATACAGAAAAACGATTCGGAGCTGATTACGGCTGAGGAGCTTAAGGCATACGAGGACAAAATCTCGGGAGCGGACATGCTTCTGATAAAGACGGGCTTCCAGAGGTTTAGGTCGTCCGACCCTGAGAGGTACAGCTTACACAACCCGGGCCTTTCCTCCGACGCGGCTAAATTCCTCGTAAAGACCTTTCCGAAACTCAGGGCCTTGGGTTTGGATACGATATCCCTCTCATCTGCCGACCACAGGGAGGACGGTAGGGTTTCGCACAGGATACTTCTGAGCGGCCGGGATTTCTTCATCGTGGAAGATATGGATCTGTCCATGCTTACGGATAGTCCAAAGTTGGTGATCGTCGTGCCGCTCTTCATCGAAGGGGTCGATAGCGCTCCTTGTACCGTGCTGGCCGAGGTTTAGCCTTTTCGCCTCTCCACCGTTGTCGGATAGTTAACATTTCAACCTCTGCCCCTAGGGCTTCATGGATGGTTTTCGGGCAACCGGCGATGGTGTTCGGTTAGCCATCACCCAACGCCAAAGGGCGGGGTTCCCTGCCCGCTGTGCCTAAAGGATGGGGATCGTTGCCTTTCTTGAAATTTTTCGA
The DNA here is from genome assembly GCA_003056285.1 of Candidatus Terraquivivens tikiterensis. GTDB lineage: Archaea > Thermoproteota > Nitrososphaeria_A > Caldarchaeales > Wolframiiraptoraceae > Terraquivivens > Terraquivivens tikiterensis. The sequence goes on along the minus strand of NDWU01000005.1, from coordinate 15,924 downwards.
AATATATTTACAAATTTAGGATGAAATAAATACATCTTTTACGAAAATAGTAAGCATTATGCTTAAATACGCATTTTATTAAACGATAAACACACGGGCTGGACCATGAGGGCCGTCATCCTAGACTCCACTTTACGCGAGGGGCAGCTTTATAGGATTTTTAGCCGCGAAGTCAACAAGGAGATAGCGGTTCAGCTGGCCGAGGTAGGCATCCCAAGAATAGAGCTGACGGTCGACTACCCGCCTAGGACCGTCTACGAGGACGTCGCTTATGTCATAGATGCCCTAAGCTCGTACGACGTAGAGGTCGTAATGCACGGCAGGGCCTACCAAAGGGATATAGAGGCCATGAGCAAGTACGACGTCGAAGGCTGCGCGCTTTACCTTGCGCCAACTGACATCCATAGAGAGTACAAGCTGGGAGGTCTATCCTACGAGGAGGCCGTTCAGAGGATGAGGGACTCGGTAGAGCTAGCGAAATCTTTCGGCTTTAAATACATTAGGGCGACCGTTGAGGACGCGAGCAGGTTCTACTTCGAGGGGCATGCCGGCATGGAAAAGCTCGTGAACCTCGTCGACTCCATGGGAGATTCCGGCGCCACCTTGGTTAGCGTACCGGATACCGCTGGCATGCTATCCCCAAAGCAGGCCAGGGACTTCGTATCGATCATAAAGAAAAGGTGCAGGACGCCGATCGCATGCCACTTCCACAACGACTACGGTTTTGCCTCAGCCAACACTGTCGAAGCTGTTGCTGAGGGCGCTGACGAGGCACACGTTTGCATACTTGGAATAGGTGACAGAAACGGCATAGCCGACCTCTACGAGGTCGTCGCAGGGCTTGAGGACCTCTACAACATCAGCACGGGCGTTAGGCGCGATTCCATTTCGAGGCTATACGAAAAATTTTCAAAGCTGACGGGCATAAGACCTTACTTCTCGCATCCGCTCTCGAGGGAGGCCAGAACTGTTAGGGCGGGCGTGCACCAATCGATGGTCGTCAAGATGCCGAAAGGTTACGTTCCCGAGAAAAAGTTGATGTACGATTTTAACGGAAGCCTTATGTTTGAGGCTACGCCTTACCTAAGCCACAAGATCGTTGAGAGGCTGCTGTCGAAATACGGCGTCAGGAGTGAGGATGCAAAGAGGATCACGGAGATGCTCGCATCCAACTCGAGCAGCAAGGGGAGAAAGCTCCTCCCATCCGAAGTCAGGGAGATCCTGGTAAACGCTGGAATACCGGTCAAAATGGAAGACGTCTCTAGCATATTCGGAACGGAGAACGCTTACATCCTGATCAAGCTAAAACCCCAGTTCCCGGCATCCAAGATAATAGGCGAGCTTATAACGTGGGAAGATGTGGAGAGCGTTGACGAGGTTTATGGAGACGTGGACATGGTGGTAAAGGCCAGAGTGTTGCCGGGCGACGATAACGTGATTTCACGCCTAAAGAAGACGTTTTCCGGCGCAGTTGAAGAGGTAAAGATCCTGATTACCGACTGACAACCTCATCGGCATAAGCTTCAATCGTTTCTGCCTTCGTTAAGCCTTTGAAGACCTTGACGACGTTCCCCTCTTTATCGAGCAACACCAAGTACGGATACCCAGGTGCCCCAAATGCATCCATGAGCCTGCCCGTAGGGTCTATCCCTGTCTGCCAAGAAACGCCATGAGCCTCGTTGAAAATAGCAACATCCTTAACGGTTGCCCTGCTGTCTGCGCACACAGAGAGTACGTTAAGCGCACCGCCGTACTTTTCCGTAATTTTTCGTAGCTCGTTAACCTCCATGCTACAATATTTGCACCAGGGTGACATAAGCTCCAAAAGCAACGGCTTGCCCCTGAAGTCTGCTAACGTAACCACCTCGCCGTTTAGAAGCTCAAACTCTATTTGGAGATGCAAGGGTTTTGGGGTCTGGATATAGGGGGACAGTTCTCCGCCGACGTATGCTGTCGAAACCACCCCGACAATACCTATGATTGAGATGAGCAGCGATATAGCCACAGTCTGTTTTATTCTGGCTTGAAAGGCCTCCTTACGGGAGGCATATAGTAAAAGCAGCAGCATACCGAAGAGCAGCGCCGGGACCAAAAAGCTTAAATTAACTTCCAGGCCTCCGACCTTAGCATAGTACCCAAAAAGGGTGACGAGAACTGGACTGCAGAGGCAGTCGAGTCCGGCTTCCTTCGCTGCTAGGTTCGGAATGCCTGCAGCCGCTGCTAAGGTGCCGGATACCAGCCATACTGCGAACACTATGAACAGCCCTAGGATTAACCTCGCCAAAAACCGATACCGCGCATCCATCTTTACAGCTTTTTTTGCTCCGCTCGACATAACCCAAAACGTATGACGGCCAAATCGGTAATTAAGCTTATCCCCCTCAACCTGTGAGCTCGTAAACGTACACGTACGCATAACTCCTGTACGGAGGGCTAGAAGAGTAAACAAGCTTAAACCCATTCACTTTGGGCTCCTCGTAATAGTGTACGACGTTCCCATCCTGAGTACTAGGCTTATAGGGTATTAGTTGGCCGAGCAGCGTCTCCTTCCAGAACTTCTCCGTAGCGCCCTCTGTCAAGGGTTTCGTTGGGTCGTAGTAGTCCCTTTCGTTCATGGGCTGCACGCCGAGCCTTTGTGCCTCTTGGTTTGCTATCTTCAGCATCCAGACCCATTTTCCCTCATCTCCGTAACCAAGCAACCTTGGCAAATACTTACCAGCGTAAAAGCTAACCTCATGCGTTACGAATATTACGACGTGCGTCACGCCGTGCTGCCTAAGTATCTGGTAGGCCTTCTCGGGCGGCGACATGAACGCAAGGGCGATTACGCCAATCTGCGTGCTGTTCGTTGTGGAGTTGTCGGCAAGCGTCGTTTTGTTCCCCATCATAGTTATCCAGTAGCCGTAGTCCCACCACGCGGCGACGACTGCTTTCTCCGGAAGGTTATCCCTCATCCACGATAGGGCGTTTACCCAATCCGGTATGCTTGCCGCAACGGGCAAAGTGCTCTGTACCACCGTCGGAGGGACGTATGCCTGGTCTATGGGAGATAATCTCGGAAAGCTTCTTCCAACGAGGAAAGAGGGCGAGAGCGGAAGCGCCAGCAGCAGCACGACGAGTATTGGCGTAACGATCGCGTACTCTATCGGAACCCTTTCGCCCTTCCGCTTTTCAGCCCTGCTTGCTATAACGCCCCCGAGCGAGTCGAATACCTTACTGATAGCATATCCAGAGGATATGGCGACGAACGGTGCAGCGAGCGCGGCAAGCCTTACCATGGATGCTGCAAAGTATATGCCCAAGACGGTAAGGGCGGAGATGAATATCGACTCGTCAGTCCCTTCTCTTAGCATGTAAAAGATCCCAGCGGGAACGAATACCAGGAAGAATCCCAAATCGCTGAATACCGTTGCCCAAGTGCTTACCTGGTTCTCGGCTACGGATATCAGGATGGATAGCTCGCTCCTTATGCCAGGCAATAGCGTCGAAAGGAATTTTGTGGTTGGGAGGGAAGCCACGATACCTATCGATGCCAACAAAGCTACCGTCGTGATTCTCGGTACGAAGCTTCTTAGGAATTTGCTGGCGAGGTTGCTCGATAGCTCAAAAACCACGAGCAGGCCTAGGACCATCAGCCCGCTCGCTATCGTCAAGTCGTATACGTACGCCACGCCGCCGAGTTTTGGGACGCTCGTGGCAATAGCCGACGATAGCCCGAACGTTATCGAATAGGATACCAGGATCTCCCTCCTGTACCTTCCTATGAACGAGAGCAGCAACGTTATGAGCTGTATAAACATGAACGGGAATCTGTGGGCACCCCAACACGTAGCGACGTATCCAAGGAAGAAACCCGATAGGACGGAATAAACGACCACGTGTTTAAGTTCCCTTCCCTTCTTAATGGCGTAAATATACATGAGAAAGCTTAGCAGCATGAGCGGTATGGAGATGCTCTCGTCGTCGAACCAGCCTGCATGCGTCCTGCTTATGTTTGCGCTGCTTACAGCCAACGCAAACGCTGCCAGCAATCCGGCCGACTTACCGCCGACCTCCTTTCCCAAGAAATAAACCGCTAGCACAGCCACCACGGACATTAATACAGGAAAGACGACGGCCAGCTCTAAGAGGTCGAGGTGCAAGCCGATTGATGATAGGGATAGGTAGATGAAGGCAAGAGCGAAGGCAAGCCCTGGGTAAAAGGTCCTGCTCACGAACTGGCCATAGGGATACCAACGCTTCGTATCTATCCAAGAGAAGTACTCCCTGAAACCCGACCACCCCCTCTCGACGATAAATTCGGCCTGACGGAACTGCATCCACGGGTCAAACTCCGACAGGAGGGCACCCCATCTGACCGGCAACAACCTTATGAGGACGGCGATTGCTAAGATGGACATAAGTGCCGAAATCTCTAGTACGGCAGGCCTAGACCTAAAAAATAGGCGAAGGCGGCTTTTGATCTCCATAAACTCACCCTTCCTCCTCTAAGATCTTAACGCTTTGCGTGACTGGCTTAAGAGACTTCTTGCAATTTGGGCAAACGCCGGCGTACTCCCTGAGTATTTCGTTAAGCGTCTTTAACTCGTTACCCTCGTACAAAACGTAGCCGCAGTGCCCGCACACCACAACCAGCAAGCCGACCACCGAGCTGCTTGCCAAAAAGGTGCGTCGACGGGCTTATATAGCTTTAAGTTTGCGCTTTTAGACCATTTATTCCAGCTTAAGAAACTTTAAAGCCGACCGCATCGCCTAACATACGCTACACCCGAACGGTGCTGTAGAATGGAAAGGAAGCTGGAGGAGCTTTACGACCGTATTGCTAAATCGTTCGGCAAAGTAGTTTCTTCTAGACAGTTCGGGATAGGCATCCCGTTGGTCGTTGTGCTTTTCGTTATCCTCCTCATGGGTGGCCTTCTATACTGCGTATCGAACCCGACCGTAGCCGTGATATTCATAGGAGGTGTAGCCCATGTTTTCATCCCAGACTTCATGATGCAGACATCCGGAGAGTTATTCGTCATGTTCACGTACTATCTCATGGCCTTCGTCGGCGTACTGCTCTACATCATGGCCGGGAGGGAAAGGTTCCTGAGCAAGAGGGTAAAGTACATGTACGTCTTCAGCTCCATCCTACTGTTGATAGCGTTCGTCGGAATCCTGTTGGCCTTACAAGCAAAAGTCGGATGATTTATTCGACTGCCTCAACGCCAGCATCCGTTATCCTAAACCTTTGCTGGATGGGCATGCCGCCCTTCTCGAGTACCAGAAGCTTGAGGCTTGCTGGAGCATTCTCGAGCCTGATTACGACGTCAGACCAGTAACCAACTATCCTAGACGCCACGGGCTTCATGCCCAAGCCAGGGACGTCGTGCACCTGTCCCACGACGATTGCCGGTACGTCGTTCGTGATCGCAACTTCCTTCAGCGAGGCAGTCTGAAACGCTAACCTCTTGAGTATAGGCGCATCCTCTTTCACCTCACCCTTCATCTCTATCCGATGGAGGTAAGTATAATCGTCGAGCACGAGCAACCTAGTACATGGAGGCGTACCATCGAGCAGGCTTACGACGGACGCCTCTTGCTCGTCAAAACTCTTTGCGGACATGAGGATGAACCTGGAGGCATCGGCTTTGTTCGTAGACAGAACCTGCGAGAGCCTTTTAACATGCATCCTTTGTCCACAGTCTACCCATATAACCTTGCCACCCAGCTTGATAGCGTTTACGGCGGCTAGGAGTGCAAGGCTCGTTTTGCCGCTTTTTTCATCGCCGTAGATGAAGTAGAGCATACCGCCTACGTAGCCGCCTATGTTTATGTCAAGCCTTGGCAGACCTGTAGGAACCCTCGCCATTCTTCCCTATCTTGGGTTAATAAAGCCGCATTAAACGTTTATAGCTCTGCTTTCGAAGTGGAAAAGGGATGTTAAGGAATGGTAAGCTTGGCCGAAGTCGTTGAAGGCCTTCCCGAGACCGGAAAGCTTTACCTTGAAGATTCTTATAAGAGAGAGGCAGAGTCTCAGGTTTTGCGCTGGATAAGGGAGACGGGAAGAAAGGGTTACCTCGTCCTTAGGGAAACGATAATGCACCCAAAATCCGGAGCCCAACCGTCAGACCGAGGTGTTTTAGAGTCCGTCGGCACGACTTTCACGGTAAGCAAGGTCATGGAGTACAGAGGCGTCATCGTACATTACGGCGAGATAAGCGGCGAGGGTTTTGAAGAAGGGATGGGCGTAAAGATGCGGCTCGACTGGGAAAGAAGGTACAAGATAATGAGGACGCATACGGCTGGACATATAGTCGATTACGCGGTCGTAAAGGTTTACGGAAGAGCTTTCCAGTCCCAGTCGGCCATGCACGATGTAGGGTACGGTTTTCAAGAATACTTTGGCGAGTACTCGGGAGATTTAAGGGAAATGATAGAGAGCGTAGCCAACGAGGTTGTAGCGTTGAACAAACCCGTCTATGCAGAGTACGTTGGTGCCAACGAATTGGGCAAGAAGGTCTTCGGCGCACCCAACCTTGGTCGGCTACCCCGTTTGGACGTTTACAGGATAATAGTGATAGAGGGGATAAACGCGATACCCTGTGGCGGAACGCACGTGAGGTGCACGTCCGAGGTTGGACGCCTAAAGATCGATTCTGTTGAAAAGGTTAGCAACGGTTTCAGGGTGAGCTACAGGATCTTAGATGCGTGAGCTACCCATGGCTTAAGCCAGCGGGCTCCCTGCCTCAAAGACGGGTTGGTTTTTCTACCAGTAGAGGTTCCACATAAGCAGGCGGATCAGGCCTGTCCTCCTTCTTATCATGCATGCAAAGCTAAAGGTTTCAAGTAACCTTCCTTCATGCTCTGTTTTAGCGATTCTAAGTTTTTTCAACCCATCCCTCGTCTATTTTTGTATGATTATCGTTGTCCGCTCACGCAATATACATTTGTTAGCTCTCATCTGACGCATGGATGGTTTGGGATTTCCGCTCATGGTGTTAAAATTCTCCAGAGAGGTTATACTTCTTCACGAACCAGTCGCCTAGGCTCGCGGACAGCGTGTTCAGGATGAGGAAGGCCTTGACGCCTACCGGGTTAGGTATTATGACTTCGGCCTTACCTTTCTCTACGGCATCGAGTATAGCGGCCGCTACCCGTTCTGGTAGTATAGGCTTTGCTGCCCTACTATCGGGTAACCTCAGCTTCTCTATCATGGGCGTATCGACGTACCCAGGGTATACTCCCAAGACGCGCACTCCCGTTCCATAAAGCTCCTGCCTGAGAAGGTCCGTGAAGCCAGTTAGAGCAAAGCGGAAAGTATGGTCCTCGCTCCTTCCCTGGTGAATGCCGTTGTCAGCAGTTTCGGAATAGATAGGCTTAAATAGACATGAGGGTTCTTTCTTTTCGTTAAGCGCGGACAACATGGATGATGCGAACCTTCAGATGTGGGGACTTCCCCCATACGGATGACCCCTGGCTCGAAAGGGCTTGGGAGAGAACGTATGGGGTGGGTTCGACCCGAAAGGAGCCAAGCCTGATGAAACGCCTCCGATGAACCCAGAGGGGGATGAGGGTGATGAGGCTCAAGGCTAAGCGTGGAACCATACGTATCCATGCTTAGCCCAGAACCCGCTCCAAATCCTTAAGTTTTTCTTCGCTTAAAAATACCGGCAGCTCCTCGAGGAATACTAGTTCACCGTCGTACCATGGCCCCTCTATCCATATGGATGCTTTACATACGACCTTACCGCCGGCCCTGCTCGTTATGCTTTCCAAGGCCTTCAAAGTCCCTCCCGTTGATACTACGTCGTCCAAAAGGCAGACCCTTTTTCCCCTCAGATACTCCGCATCCCTTCCAGTCAACACCAGCACCTGCTTTTCGCTAGTCGTAATCGACTTCGCATCCGCAAGCAGGTAATCCGACATGTAGGCCTTGATGCTTTTCCTTGCGAAGACTACCCTATTATGCCCTAGGTTTTTAGCGACCTGGAACGCAAGGGGCAACGCTTTAGCTTCCGGCGCCACTATCACCTCCGGGTTAAAATGCCTAATCTTTCTGGAGACCAGCTCCGCAGCGTGCGAGATGAACTCGACGTCGCCCAAAACCAGATCCGCATCAGAAGCTATCCAAAGCCCCTTATCAACCTGGACTATCGGAAGCTCCCTGGTGAGCTCGCCAACTTTAACCCTATAGGCGCTTTCTCCTTTATATGGCACAACCCTCTTTAGCATCTAAACAACCCCTGCATAGTAGTGTAGGATCGCGACCGTTAACGGGATGATGGAAGACGAGATGACTAGGACGTCCATAGGGCCAAGCCTCTCCCTCCACTTCCGCTTCCTATCGAGCGAGAAGGCCTTTAACCTCATCGCGAGCACGAGCCCCTCAGCGTTCTCAACGCTCTTTACCAACAGCGGGGTCAAGAGAAACGCGTAGTTCCTAATCCTCTTGATAAGGGAGCCTTTATCGAACTCCATACCCCTCGAAGAGAGAGCCTCCTTGATGGCACGGTACTCGTCTGCTATGGTGTATACGTGCCTGAATGCCAGACCTGTTGTGAATACTACCCCGTATGGCATACCAAACAGCGAAAGCCCTTTCATCAGCTCCCCCGGCTTAACAGTCGCCAGGAACCCAGTAGATACCATCAAAACAGCGAGCAACCTTATAGACATGAATCCCCCGAGTTGCCAGTCTAAGCCAGCCCCACCCGATTGGAAGAGCGACCAGTTATGGAGCAGGGACCATGTTATAAAGGCGACGGCGGCCATAGGGAGCATCATCTTTAAGCTCCTGCCGAGTAGGGGAGCATCTTTCATGGCCACAATCGCGACTGCTGTGGCCAGTATGGCAAGCATACACCAAAGGTCCCTGCAGATGAAGGTAAGAGCCATGATGGAGAAGAAAAAGACCAATTTACTTCTGCAATCAAGCTTCAACATGGTCGGGAACCGCCTTGGTTTGTTGGAGAAGTATGCTTGACGGGGGTTCCAGGTCAAACCTCTCCAGCAGGTCTTCGTTAAACAGTATTCTACTGGGTTGGCCGTCAGCCACCACTTCACCATCGTACATGACGATGACCCTATCGCCTACCTTCAGGGCAAAATCGCTATCGTGGGTAATCACGAGCACGCTCTTTCCTTTCCGCTTCATCTCCTTTATCGTTGAGCCAATGATCGATAGTGTTTCCTCATCCTGTCCTGTGGTTGGTTCATCAAGGATCAGTATTTCCGGGTCCACGGCCAGGCTACCTGCGATCGATAACCTAACCCTTTCGCCCGTGCTTAAGCGGTAAGGCGGGTCGTTTCTCCGATGGGCAAGCCCCAATATCCTCAGCGCAGCCTCGGCGTAGGAGTAAGTTATGCCTAGATTTTTCGGGCCAAATACCGCCTCGTCCCATACGGTCTCTTGCGTAATGTGCTTGTCCGGGTCCTGAAATACGAACCCGACGTGCCTCGCCATCTGTGCCGGTCCGTGCGTTTTAGTATCCTTTCCGAGGACCAGGACCCTTCCGCTCGAAGGTTTAAGCAAACCGTTAACGTGTTTGGCTAGCGTTGTCTTTCCAGAACCGTTCGGTCCCATCAGAACCACGCACTGACCGCGGCTTATGCTCAAATCGACGCCCTTCAAAACCGCCCTCTTAGCGTAGCTGAACCAAACTTTCTCGAACCTGATGACCGGCTCGGCCCCATCGAACGTAGGACAGCCTCCGTCCGTAGTGCCATCTGGCGTACCCCGTTGGGCTGGCATACGTCCCAAGAAGATCGTTCTGTCGATTACTGGCTCAAGACCCTTAAGCCTCCTAGCAGTCACTACCAAACCATGACCGCTTTCCTTCAGCATCTGGAGCGTTCGTCGCAGCCCGATGATGCCAGGCCAATCGAGGTTTGCCATAGGGTCGTCCATCACGATGTATTTGGGGCTCATCAGGAGGGTCGATGCCAAGGCAAGCCTCTGCCGAAGACCGCCCGAGAGCTCGTTGACCTGATACTTTCTGTACTCCTTTAAACCAAAGCTTTCTAAAATCCATTCTAGCCTATTCTCGATCTCTTTTTCATCGTACAACCCAAGGTTTTCGAGCACGAACAGAAGGTCTTCTTCAACGGTCAAGCCGAATATTTGCACCTCATAATTCTGCAGAACGATGTTTACGATTTTTGGCCTTTCCTTATCGTCCAATTCCAATACGTTTTTTCCGTCCACGTAAACGCTCCCGCTCAAATCGCACTTTATGTACTTGGGGATTATTCCAGTTAAGCAGTAGGCGAGCGTTGTCTTTCCAGAACCGCTCGGCCCCACTATCCCGATGGCATCCCCGGGTTTAACAGAAAAAATAAGGTCTTTGAATACCCATTCCTTACCGTACCTGCACGAGAGAGCGACAGCCCTGAGGCCAGGGCATTCTAGAGCCTCCATTTGAGAAGCCCCCTCCTAACCAGCGGAGGGGCTATGGCCCTTAGGACTATCGGTGTTCCGATAAGGATTGGCGGTAGGTCGCTTACTGCCAGCATGAAAACTGCTGGTCCGAAGGGTGCTACTCCGACCCAGTCGAAGCCTACTGCGACTATGGGCACCATGATTATTCCCGATATTAGCGATATTACGGCTATTTTCGCTGCACCTTTCCTCTCGGCCGCATCCTCGGGTTTGCAGAATAGCCCGGGTATAAGACCGGTTAAGCCTACGCCGATTAAGTCGAAGATCGGGGTCGCCGGGTTGAAGTAGCCGCCCAGTATCGCCCATAGGGTGTTGCCTATGGCGCCAGATAAGAACCCTACCACTGGGCCGAACAGCACGCCGAAGACGCATGGGAGGAATGCCAGGACCCTCCAGTGGATTGCACCAGGGATTAGGGGTATGGGAGCGGTGAGCAGGAAACCTACGCCGGTAACCGCTCCGGCCATGACTATGTAGGCGATCGCCGTCAACGCGTCGGGTTTCTGGTACTTCACGACTTCTTGCTCCATGCCCTCCGTTTTTTTACTCTAACATATAAATAGTATGTTCATATGAGAATAAATTTTACATGTTTTTGTAAAAGCTTCTTATTTATTACCGCTCCAAACCCTAAAAAAGAAGTTTAAGGATCGTTGTATATTTAAAGAATACAGAGATTAGGGTTCTGGTCTATTGTTATGGACCTTGGTCATTAGACCTTGTCCCTAGGAGGTTCGGCAACCCTCCGACCCTTTGGTCGAAAAACCCTTGTACGTCTGCTCCCAAATATTTCTGGCTCGGACCATCCTCATAGGAAAGCCCACATCTGAAGCATGAATCATACATAGGCCACCAAATGGCCGGATAGTGTCCGCTTTGCACAACAACGCTCATGCCATTTTAGCCTATCCATTTTGAAACTGCTGACAACGGTGTAGCGCCGGGGCTGGGATTCGAACCCAGGCGACCCTCGTCGGGTCAGCGGCTCTCTTGACCAGCATCCCTTCCTACATAGGGATCTCGAGGCCGCCCCTCTACCTGGCTAAGGCACCCCGGCACCAGGCTGCCATCCCTACCTTGGCAACCACTCATTTAATAGTTTACGGTACCACCTATCCTCTTCGTGTATTTCTTCGTACATCCCCCTCTCCGCCGCTATCCTGACGGCCAGCAGATGGTAGCACATCGGCTTCTCGTGGCTCAGGACCCTAAAGTAAAAATCGTCACATGTGCAGTACCCTGCTTTGAGCAAGACGAGGTAGTCTTGCGTCCTGCCCACGACAACCCACCTGACCCTGCCGCTCGGTTTAAAGACGTAGCGCTTCACCAAGCCCTTTTCTACGGCGTTGACGGCTTCCTCGTACATCGACCCGTACCTTTCCTTCAAAGAGCTCAGCTCATCCCTCATGCCAATTCCCTCAGGTCTGAAACCTTGCCAAGATGCGTACCGTCCAGCATGTAAACCTCAGCCTTTGATAGGTCGAACAGGCCTGACCTTACTACAGGCCCTAACAGCTCCTTTCCCTCCGTCGCGGCGTTAACCGCGACGCCCGAAAGGAAGTCGTTGAACGATGGCATCACCAAGAGAGTTACCCGTCCAGTCGGAAGCCTAGAGCTGTACCGACGGCTAAGTTTTTTTACCAGCGAGGCCCTTTCGCCCTCAAGGCTCAACCAAACCCTCCTCGTGACCGTCAAGCCAAGCTCTGCCCTTAGCCTCACGACTGGGTGCATGTGCCCCATCACGAGCACGTCGGCTTTGCATAGGCTTACCGAGGGCCATGTGTGACCGTGAAACAGACCGACCTTGCTTTCGCCGTCCTCGACCAGAAGACCTCTTGAGGGAGCATACGTGACGGAATTTCCGAGTATCCTGCTTATCCCACCGTCGTGATTTCCTGGAACGAGCACGACCTCCTTTACCAGCTTCCGAACGTCCTCGACCATGCTGGGCAGGTATCTCCACTCAGTTTTGGAGGTTCCAGGGACCTTGTGCTTTAGGTCGCCCAAGATTATCAACCTTTCCGACCCCGTCTTCTCTATTAGCCGCTCGATGCTCTCGAGGATCCTCCAGCTTTGGGAAGGGACCCTGAAGCCAACCTCGTGGAGCTCTTCCTCAAAGCCTATGTGAACATCAGATACGATAAGGCTCCTAACGGGTCGTTCGATCAGCAGAGCAGGCATCTCCGGTATCTTATACAAGACCAGCCCCGGTCGTACCGTTGAATGCCGGCCTAAGTATTAAACCTCACCTCCTGTAAGGTTTCCTTACCGCTTGGTCAACTCTGCCAACCTTTCGGGCAGGAACTCTTCCACGATGAACTCTAAACCGTATCTGGAGAAAGCCTCAAGCTCCGCCTTTCTCCCGATCTTTGAGAATACCCCCAGCTCCCTCTTCCATGGATCTGTCTGGTACCTTGGGTCCCTTTTCAGCTCCTCCAGCCTTTTTGCGTCTTGCTCTGTGAATTTCATGGACGGAAGCTTATACTTGATGATGTCGGATGCGTAAAGGCCAGCCCATATCGCATCCGGGATGTTCAGCTCGCGTAGATGCGCGGATATGGCAGAACCGTGTATTATAACGGATGCTATATGAACGCCGAACGGGTCTGCGTCTGCGAATATGTACACTGGGAGGTTGAGCTCCTCGTTCAACCTCCTGATAAGCTTTCTTGCGTTTCTTGGAGACTGGCCAGCCGTATGCAGTAGGAGGGCCTTATACTTCTTATCGGCACCTTCCTCAACGAACCTCGCAAACACTGCACCCTTCTCTATTACGAATAGAACCTCGGCGCCGCACCTGACGAACTCCGCGGTAGTTAGCGCGGGACCTATGGCAAAACCATCCGGGTGCGACGAAAGGTCAACCCTCTTACCCCTGAACCCCGGCACCGTGTACTCTATGACCAAATCTCCATATATGGATGCCCTTTCTTCTGGGAATATGTTGAAGTCCTCCCTAGGATGGCCTAGCAGGCTCTCAAGCTCGATTATTATGTTGTCGCTCTCGTCTTGCCCCTCGAAGTCTATACCCTCGCCGATTGCTACGTAGTAAGTGTCCCTGAGGGTAGAGGTCTTTCCAGCCTTTATCAGCTTCTTAGCAAAGCTGCTGATCCATACGAGCTGGGCAAACGGCCTTAGGTGCTTGACGTTCTTCGTGGTTCTTAAAACCTTTTTATCTCCTAGGACGTATTGTCTCAGGTTTGGGTCGTATATTATGTTGCTCGTTGCCCTTAGCGGAAGCTGGATTTCCGGAAAGGTACCGTTCTCGATCGCGTTCACTATCTTCTCGCCGAGCTGCGTCAGAGACTGCGCCACGGCCTCCTTGAGCTTGTCGATTTTGTAGGGCTGGGTCTTGTGCTTTCCGCCGTGCTCACCTTCCATAGCTCACACCAGACTACATTGCGGCCTTCTATTATTTATAGTTAGACTTCAACGCATATGTGAGCTACTCCACGGCTAAAGCCGGGAGCTTCCAGCGTTCGCCTGGAGCTTTACGCCTCCGGTCACATATGCTGGTTCGCGGGGCTCACGGCTCCGCCATCCCATGCCTCTCGTTAAGGCATGGGCTATGTTTATGCATACGTTTAAGTCTCGGTTGTAGATTAGCCCGCATTTTGGGCATTTAAATTCTCTTCCTTTCACTTAGGCAACATGCCCGCATCTGTGGCATGTTTTAGACGTGTTCTTTGTTTCCTTCTTTGAGAGGTATCTCACTTCTATTCCCTATAATTTTTCCTTGTGTTCTACGATTGCCTGAAGCTTTCTGAACGGAAGGCTGTGGAACCTCCTGTTAAGGTTCTTGGAATTTTTGAATTTTCTTCGTATCCCATTCAGGTTCTCCATGACTATTACTGGCTTTGGGAACTGCTTGGCATAGGGTATTATCTGATTTGCTATCATGTGGAGTTGCTGTTTTACCTTGCGTCTCTCTCTGCCCTTAAGCTCCTTAATCTTTCCGACTCTATACTTTTCCTGAAGTTTCCTCCTGATGTGTCCGTATAGACCTCTGATGCGCTTGATCTCTTCGCCGCGCCAGAATTGTCCCTTCATTGGCTTTTCTGGGTTGCTTTTTGAGATAGCCACTGCTGTGGCTAGGGTATGTTCTCCCCTATCTATTGCTATTATCGTCTCTGCTTCGTCTGGTAGTTCAATGGTTTTCGATAGGACAAAATGGGCGTACCACTCCCCGTTCCGCTTGACCATCTCAACAGTCGTGAACTTCCATTCTCCTCTGAAGGTTTCTTCAATCCTCTGCTTCTGCTTTTCCCCAAAGATTATTGGTAGACTGATTCTTTCTTTTTTATTTAGGCTTAAAGTTAACCAATATGGTGTCAGGACGTTTGTCGTCTTTGAGAAGCTGTAGCACCTCTTGTCAAAGCGTATGGATATACGCTTAAGCCTCAAAATGCTGTTCTCCTTTCGGTTTTCCTCGAAGCTTTTCAGGATTTCAACCACCTTGTCCCTTGCTGTCTGAATTAAAGCGGTGTTCAAGTTGTAAAGCCTCTTGGCCCTCTCATAGCCGTTTGTATAAAGAAAATTTTTAGATTTAGAGTTAAAGCCAAGATACCACTTAACAAGTCTAAAGTATTCACCGAGTGCCCTGTTTAACGCTAGAACCTTCAGCCTATTAGGCCTGAAAACTTTCCCTATGACCGTCACCTGAGCATCCTTTTGCAAGGGAACATCCCAGCTAAACCTATTAAGCTATATTTTTAAACCTTAGGTTTTCTGGGCACCATTTATAACGAGGTGTCTCTTCCGCGCATACGAAAACGAGCCTTGTAGGATCGGGCCAAGGTTTATCTTGAAGGAGTATCCTGTTAACCTTTAGGTGTGCAAAATTGAACGCTGAGCTTGAAGTCAGAGCACCGCTGAACCCAACCGAAGATGAGGAAAAAGTTGTGAGGAGCATAGTAAGCATATTCAACGTTAAGGTAGACGTTCTGCAGGATGAGGCGATAGGTCGCTCGGAAAGCATAGCGTCGCTCGAAAGGTTAAAGCGCCTGATAAGGCAGAGGAGGATAAGGTCTGCGGCAAAGGCCGTTATGAGGGGCGGCATCAGGGGCAACGTAGTGGAGTTCTACCTACACAAGCAGGCAGCCTACGCAGGCAAGGTATCGTTCTCGAGCGCCGAGGGCGAATCGCCCCTCGGCCCGATTAAGGTCACGATAAGGACCGAGGACCCGAATAAGCTGATAGAGTGGCTTACAGAATGACTAAAAATGTAAAGCATGATCCCATGCATCTCTACGCTTTCAGTCCACGAATCGCCCTTTGGTAGGATAGTAGAGTGGATGAAGAGCGTAAGGGTTAATGCGTGGGAGGTAATAGATGAGAAGCCTAACGAGCTGGACGTCGAAAAGATTCAGGGCTATAGGAGAGCAGCGCCAAGCAGCTTGGCTATAAACGTCCACGGCCCCTACAACCCGTTGACGTTCGGACACTTTTGGTTTAAAAGGATGGAGATTACCATATCCATGGCAGGGCTCCTACGCTCAACC
>NDWU01000030.1 GCA_003056285.1 Candidatus Terraquivivens tikiterensis | reverse complement strand
GACTTTTTGCATTTCTCAATCAACCTGTTTATAACCTCATCGTAAGACTCTCTTTTAGCGATTCTAAGCTTTTTCAACTTATCCCGCGTATCTTTTCGCACCATTATCGTTGTCCACTCACTCATAGCAATCATATAGATAGATTATAGCTTGATATATAAATGTTCGCTTTCATCCCACCCATGAATGGTGTGGGATTTCACGCTCACAATGTTAAAGATATTCCAAGACACTTCTTGGACGGCTTAAAAGCCTCCTGAGAACTTAAGACCACCGTTGAGCTTACAAAACGACGAGAGCGATGCTCTTTTAAGGGTGGGAAAGCCGTTGGGGGTATCAGAAGGCTGGAACCTCGTACCTGAACATTATCCTATCGCCGTCTTTTAGCCTATAGCTTCCCGCGCCGACTGTCGCGTACTCCCATTTACCCTCCTTCTCGCTCCAAACGTACCACATCCAGTACTTGCCAGACTCAGGGTTATTCCTTATACCGTCTATGGACTCGATAAACTCTCCGAGCCCGGCGAAGTACCTCGTCTCTACTGTCGCAACCCTCCTCAGAGCCTCAAGGGCAGTCGCACCCTTCGTCAGCCAAACGACTTCCGTCTTCGTGGCATTGCCGTAATCTATGGTAATTTCTACTTTAAGGATTAACCCCTTAAGCTCTTCTATGCGCTCGACGAACTGCGTCTGCAGCCAGTAAACTTGGTAGCCCACGTAAACCAGCGCAAGGCCCAGCACGACGAAAGCCAGTATGATTGCTTGGAACTCCTTCCTAACCAAATCGCTCACCAACTTTCTCCCGACGTCAACCCTATGCCGGAACGTGAGGCGACGGTTACCGGAACCTTAACCCTGACAAGCAGCTTGGCAAGCGCGACGAACGGCGGAACGAAGACTAGCGAGGCAAGGTGGTATAGCGTAAACGGTATCTGGCCGATGAAGGATGTCCAGAAGGAGCCAATCCACAGGCCGCAACCGATTATACCCGTCCAGAAATCGAAGAGCAGAATGGCTATCGCAGTCGTGAGGAGCGTGCGGCCGAGTAACCTTGTGTATTTATCAAACATGGAAAGCCTACTCCGTAATCCGAGGAGCCATGCGAAGACGAGCCCTGACCACTTGAAGACCCAGACATGCCAAAGCCCGTAGCCGAAAAGGAGTACGTCAAAGGCTACAACGCCCCCGAGGGCCACGATGCCGAAGTACCTGTTGAGGGCTTTCCAAAACCCTCCCCCTCCCATTGGGAGGGAAAAGGAGCCTATCGTGACGAGGGCTGGGATAACCCACTCTAGGTTTGGAAGGAACTCTATGCCGACGGCAGCCCTGTACGCCCAGAACAGCCCCGTGAATGCCATACCTAACAGAACGAAAAGCCTGAGCCTTTTCGAGAGGAGTTCATCGATAGTCCTCCCGCCCAATATTTTATCCGATAAGCGGGTCAGCAGCATGGTTGGATGGTATATCCATCCAATATTTAAGGTTGTCCATGGCGGGCGTTTATCGTATTTAATGGTTAACGATTGGTCTGGACGGTAAGAAAGCTTTTCGGCATGGGTGAGCTAATGCTCATGGAGCTAGGGATTTAGGTGCACGTCCATGAAAATTCTATGCCTCCGGTAGGCTAGCCCCTCCCGAATGCCACCCATTCATGAATGCCGCCGGTGGGATTTGAACCCACGCCAAGGGATTATGAGCCCCCCACTCTGACCAGGCTAAGTTACGGCGGCACCGGAGACTCTAGCCTGCCTACCGTCTAATAAACGATTTTCGGGTAAATAAATCTTCTACGCTTACTTCCACTCAATCCTCTTCACACGCCCGTCCTGCTGTCCCACGTAGGTAGCGTGGCAAACGTTGGCAAAGATACCGTCCTCCACAACGCCGGCTATCCGCTTGAGCTCGACCTCGAGCCTCGGCGGGTCCTTCAGCTCACCAAAATCCGCGTCAGCTATCATATTCCCGTTGTCCGAGAAAACTGGCCCGAACTTGCCGGTGCCGTACCTAAGCTTAAGCTCGCCGCCCAACCTCTTGACGGCGTTCTTAACGTGCGGCATGGCGAAGGGAAGGACTTCGAGAGGTACTGGCATGCTTAGGACCCTTTTCATCTTCGAGTAGTCTGCGACGTATACCACACGCTCAGCCGCATGGGCTATTACCTTCTCCCTGGTCAAGGCCGCACCCCCGCCCTTGATTGCGTTGTTTTCCTCGTCGCACTCGTCAAAGCTGTCAATCGTCAGGTCTAGCTTGCTGTACTCATAGAGCGACGCTGTCCTAAGACCCTCGGCGATGGCCAGCATGTGCGAACGATAGGACGACGGTATGACGATTATGCAAAGGTTCTTTTCCTTTACGAGCCTCCCCAGTTCCCGCAACAACATCTCAACGGTAGATCCGCTTCCTATGCCGATAACTATGTCGTCGGACACCTCATTAGACAATAGGTTAAGGATCGCTGCCATCCTAGCCCTCAGTATACTCTCTTCGCTACTTGCATGCATCCTCCAACTCCTCCATAAGCTTCCTGATCGATTCCTTAGCGGCGCTTAGCTTTTCGTTCAGCTCGTTAAACTCCGAGCCCCACCTCCCCTTGAACTCAAGTACGGCAGCTCGCAGCTCGTCAACGTTCTTTAGCTCTATCCTATGGAGCTGGATTTTAGTGGTCTCGGGATTGGGCTGGAGGTTTTTCTTAACTTCCTGGTAAACTCTATAACCCCGACTTCTTACACTGTAAACGACGAGCGTTGCAAACGTTGTGACGATGAAAGCAATCATTATCGTTACAAGCTCGGTCTGCAACATGGCCTTCAAACAGTTGAGTAAAACGTAGAAGGATTTATGCTTAGCCTATTCAACCCGATAGGACGTTTATTAGCATAACCACGCCTAAGATTATCAGCGTAAGACTCAGGGATAGCATTAATAGCCTCATCCACTTTCCAGCGATGAGCCTCGACGCCCTACTGGCAAGGTGCGACACGAGCACGAGCCAAGCGTAATCCATCCAGACATGCGATACGTACATGATGCCCACACCCATCAACGATGCCAGCAGCAACGAATCCAAGATGAGCTTCATGCCTACTGTAAGCCACCAAACGATGAAGAGCGGGTTCAAGCCCGTGAATAGCAAACCTACCAAGAATGCGTTGGCAGGGATCTTGGGGTTCATGCTGTTATTAAAAGATGAGCCCTGCCTAATCGCGTCCCTTAGCTGTAAAACCCCAAACACCGCTATTGCGACCGAGCCTACGATTCCCATAAGGAGCTTACCCTGCGCTATGTTCGCTACCGAAACCAAACCGACGGCTACGGCCATGACAAGCGGGAGCTCGAAAGCGGTATGCCCCAGAGCGACCATAAAGCCGGATCTCGCACCGCCCTTTAAACCGTAGGAGACCGTCGCGAAAAAGAGCGGGCCGGGTGCCAGCGCTCCGGAAGCCGAGATTACCACCACGGCGGGTATGAGGGATTCCCACCCCATCTCCTCCAATCGTGGAAAAGCCCATGTAATAACCTTAACGTAAGAGAGTGAGCTACCCAAGGCTTAGGCCAGCGGGCTTCCTGCTTCAACGGCCGGAACAATCCCCTCAACGCATTCGGCCCGTCAGGTTACTGAGATCCCGGTCTCAGCAGGTGCAACCTCTGACGCTCTAGCCCTACGCAAAAATAACTAAATAAACTCTCTTTTTATCCCACCATGAATGGTGTGGGATTTCCCGCCCAAAAAGTTAAAAGGGCTCCGTAGAGGTCTTGTTTGGATGGTGGGAGCTTGTACAGGAGCATCTATTACGTCTTCCGCGGCAGCTACTTTGATGACCTGGAACTCGATTCTTTGGTGAACGGGTACAGCGGCATAGTGTTTACCCTGTGCGAGTGTGGGGACCCATCATGCAACGAGGAGGGAATAGTGTACATAAAATGCGGATGCAAGACTAAACCAGGACACATAAAGCGTGCCCTTAACACCATGTGCGAAAACTGTATTCAGAGGCATGCGGGAGAGAAAAAGCAAGGCTCAAGAGCCTTATGATACCATCCTGCCTTTCAGGAAACCGGCCAGCCCGCCGAATGCCCTCTTGAACATCTCCCCCTCCTCGTGCCCTCCAGATATCAGCTCTACGTTCGTCCCGCTTTCTTCAGCCTCATCTATAAGGACGTCTATCAGGGGGACTACCCTCTTTGCCTGGAGCGTCTGGTTGAGACATGATGGGCACTTTTGGGACAGCATGTTTGGCAAGACGACTTGAACTTCGTCACCATCTACCGTCTCCGTCTTCGTATATCCGCAATTGCTACACTCAATCTTTATCTCCACCCTGTTCAGGTCCTCGGATATAAGTAGCGTTTCTAGCATTCCACTTTTCAGGGCATCCCTAACGGCCTGCTCGCCATAAATTGCCCTTCCATTCTGGGAAACGCTCTCACTCATTAGGCGTTGGATGAGTTGCTTCTCTTCTACCAACCTTGATTCCTTTAGCTGCTCTGAGGCTTTGGCGATTGCCTCCCTTATGCCGCTCTCCCCTGAGTAGGATGTGTCAACGACGTATATCTTGTCCCTAAAAGTATAGTGAAGGTAGCCAGCGTTTAGAAAAGCCTCCTTCGTAGGGCCAGGCCCTGCGACTATTATGCCCCGTATCTCTGGATACGACAGGAATATCTCGTTCGCATGGTCGGCAACACGTTTGTAGTACTCGTTTAGGCTCTGCTCCCTTAACCTCTCGAACCTCCTAGCGGACTGGCCGCCTGCCCTATGCTTCCCCGGAACGCCCGAGGTGAAGGTCTTAGAGATCTCTAACCTTTTACCCTTGACTACGGCGACAGCGGCTTCTTCGTTGTCTATGACCAGTATTCCGTAAACGTCCTTCTCCTTGAGCTGCTCTAGGAGCGGCTCAAGCCTGAACTTGCTGTCGCAACTGTACAGGAAAGTGTTTATGGGTTCTGGGGGGATGACGTGGTAGACCTCCACCTTCTCCGTCCCGGGCCCGTCCTGAGGGATCGCGCCGCTGAACACGGCTATGCCGTTGGGCTTTGCGTCGCTGAACAGCTTTAGCCTCTGAATGGCTCGCTCGATGGCATCCTGAACGTTCTTCCTAGTCGTCTTTGACTTTATGTTGGCAGCCGTGGCGTACTCCTGCCTGAGGTAGTTGATGACGTCGGATATCTGCCTGTCGGGCGGAACGTAAATCGACACGAGCTCCGTACCCTTACCCTCCTTACTCGCCAACTCGTTCAGCAACTTCTTGAACCTGTAGAGCTCTACAGAGCTCTTTTTCTGAACCATAAGGCCTACACCTTACACGATGGCTAAAACTCAGGATTGTGAGCTGAATGGGTCAGCATACCTATCGCTATTCCCGACGCCCAGCATCCTTGAGAGGTTAAGGCCTTTTTCCTTGAGACTGTGCATGCTTACCTGCTCATCCGATTCATCTTGCTTATTAAAATATCTTTAACCGCACTCAACCTGGTGGAGGCCTCTCGCCCAGCACTACGCTTACCTGTACCGTCTGCATACCCCTAACGACGGAGAACGCTACGACGTCCCCCGGGCTAGTCCTCTCCTCGAGGTACGCGAGCATTTCCTCTATAGTCCTAACGGGTATGCCGTTTACCGCTACGACGATGTCGCCACCCACTTTCACAGCCTGACCCCCTATCCTTACGCTCCTATCCCCGCCCCTGAGACCTGCCCTATCCGCTGGACCACCCGGTACGACTTCCGTTATCAAGACGCCCCTCGTGACGTTCACCTTCATGGCCTCGGCAATTTCCTCGTTCATGCTCATGCCCGTTATTCCCAACCAGCTATGAGCGTATCTTCCTTTCTCTATCAAGGCCGGCACGACCCTCGCGACTATTGTTGACGGTATCGCATACCCAACCCCCACGAAGCCTCTTATGGGTGATTCTATTGCCGTAGTCACACCGACGACCTCGCCATTCATGTTAATGAGGGGCCCACCCGAGTTTCCCGGGTTCACGGCGGCATCAAACTGTATGACGTCGGGTATAGAGTATCCGTAGGCAGTGTCAAGGAGCCTTCCCTTTTGGCTCACGATGCCCGTCGTCACGCTTCCTGCCAGGCCGAACGGGCTTCCGACCACGATGATCTGTTCGCCTATCCTCAGCTCCGATGAATTTCCGAGCCTGAGCGGCTTTAGCACCGTACCGCTGGGCTTAACTTTTAGGACGGCTAGGTCGCTGTAAGGGTCCGTACCGACGACAGAAGCGGCTAAGGAGGTACCGTCAAGGAAAGTTACGGTTATACGGTAGCTACCCTCGATTACGTGGTTGTTCGTGATGATGTGACCGACCGTATCGTAAACAAAGCCAGAACCGAGTGAGGTACCGTAGGGAGACGTTGCCCGGATCAAAACGACAGAATCTTTAACGCGCTCGTAGATCTCCGTGACCGGGCTGGTGGCGACGACCGTCTTTGTTACCGTAACCTTCGTCAAGCTCTCCTCCAAATTTTCGAGCCTGCTCAATACCTCCTTGTGGGCATCGTATAGCTTCCAGAGGTCGTTAGAGAGCTCCGATACCTTGGCGTTAAGGTCCGTTAGCGTCGAGGCCGTGTAGAGGGCAAACCATACCATCGACAGGGACGCAAGGATGACCAGCGTAGCGGCGACTGCCTTCCTTAGGCTGGGCATGGCGACCAAACACGGCTCTACTTCTCTTTTAAGCTTTTTTCCAAATTTTACAAAAATCCCCAAGCGCTTAATAACTCCTTTCCTAAGCGGTATGTAGGTGCGTAGGCTTGAACTTGGTTCTTAAGCTAAGCGGGCACCTGATATCGAGCGGCGAGAGGATAGACCACCGACTGATGGCTGAATATGCGAGGCTTTTGAGAGAGTTATACGAAGGCAAGGGGAAATGGGTAGTGGTGGTAGGAGGTGGCGAGGTTGCGAGGAGGTACGTCGAGGTGGCGAGGTTGCTGGGTGCAGACGAGGTGATGTGCGACGAGGTAGCAACCATGATAACTAGGGCTAACGCAAGGTTGATGGCGGCATGCCTTGGCGACGTCGCGCACCAGCGCATACCTACTTCAACTGAGGAGCTAAGGGAGCTTGCCGTTGAAGGAAAGATAGTGGTGATGGGCGGGCTTCAGCCAGGCCAGTCAACAATAGCCGTTGCCGCGTTGGCCGCATCGATCATAAGGGCTGAGAGGCTTATAGTCACAACGGACGTCGACGGCATCTATACGTCGGACCCAAAGGTTGACCCGAACGCGAGACCGTTGCCCCAAGTCTCGTTATCCCAGCTCTCCAGGATGATAGCGGAGCTACCTCAGACAGCAGGCAAGTACCCGCTGATCGACAACTTGGCCATAGCTGTCCTCCAGAGGTCCGGGATACCGTGTATATACCTCAACGGCAGGAAGCTTGAGGACGTTAAAAGGGCCATAACGGGCGAGAGAGTCGGGACGCTCGTCTTACCGTGACCCAGCGGCCTTTTTATAAACTAATTCGTTGCACAGCCACATTCTAGCTTAAATGCTTATAAGCCAGGCGTCTTTTGCTACCCAGCAAGGGCTCTAGTGCCCAGACCCTAAATGGGCAAGATGTTGGACTCCTTAAGTAGCCTGCTACGCCGACCTACGAGGTATTCAAAGTCGTTAGGTCCTATAGGAGACCTTGAGAGGCACGTTCAACCAGATTGGTGGAAACACATCTTCGATTCGGTCTATCTGATGACCGATGGCGACGTCGTCAACGACCCCAAGATAACCAAGGAAGAGGTTGACATCGTAATAAGGGCCCTAGACCTGAAGCAGGATGACAGGATACTCGACCTCTGCTGCGGGCATGGACGCCACTCTTTAGAACTTGCGAGGAGGGGTTTCAAAAACGTTGAGGGCTTGGACATATCGAAATACCTCATATCCGTGGCAAGGGCGCATGCAAGCGAAGAGGGGCTAAACGTGAAATTTACAGAAGGCGATGCCAGGCACCTTCCCTACCCAAACGAGTACTTCGATGCAGTCCTTATACTGGGAAACAGCTTTGGGTACTTTGATGATGCGAAAGATGACTTGAGGGTTCTAAACGAGGTTCATAGGGTTCTTAAGCAGCATGGAAAGGTCCTTATAGATTTAACAAACGGTGACTACGTTAGAAAAAACTATGAGCCGAGGTCGTGGGAGTGGATAGATGATAAGCACCTCGTATGTAGGGAGAGGACCCTGTCGAGGGACGGCCGTAGGTTGCTTGCGAGAGAGGTTGTGATACATGTGGATAACGGCGTCCTTGCAGACCAATTCTACGGCGTACGTCTTTACTCGTTCGAGGAGCTTAAAGCTTTGTTGTTAGAGGCTGGGCTTGTCGACGTAAGGTTGCACGAGACTTTGTTTACGACGTCAAGCAGGGGCCAAGATATGGGGATGATGGGCAGTAGGCTAATAGTTTCAGCAAGGAAAGGCGTAAAGCCCCAAAACCATTATGTGCCTTTTGAGGAGCTAAAGACGGTCGTCGTCCTTTTGGGCGACCCTAGGAGGAGGGATCCTGTAAAGCCAAACGGCGTATTCGACGAAGATGACCTATTTGCCATAAATGAGCTTAAGAAAGCGCTATCATGTATCAACGGTTACAGATTCGTTTATATCGATGACCATGAAAGGATGCTCGAAGAGCTTATGAGGATGCGCGACTCCATCCATCTTGTCCTAAACCTTTGCGATGAAGGGTACATGAACGACCCGTTTAAAGAGCTCCACGTTCCGGCTTTGTTGGAGGTGTTGGGGATACCGTACACTGGCGCTGACCCAAGATGTCTTGCATACTGTTACGATAAGTCTTTCGTTAAAAGCGTAGCAAGGGACCTTGGCATTCCGACGCCGAAATCGGTACTGGTGAGGGGGCCGTCAGACCTAGACGAAATGCGGCTCGAATTTCCGATTATAGTCAAACCTAACTTCGGGGATAACAGCTATGGCATAACCTATAAAAGCATAGCGAAAAACGAGGATGAGCTGAAGGGGATAATCTCGTGGATGAGGGGTTCGTTAGGTTATGATGGCCCCGTCCTTTTAGAGGAATACATCGAGGGTGAAGACCTGTCTGTAGGGATCGTAGGAAACTTACCAGATGACTATCTTGTACTTCCGATAATCAAAGAGGATTATTCCCAAGTGCCCGTCGAGTTTCCGAGAATATGCTGCTACGAGGCTAAATGGCTCAAGGGTACGCCTTACGACAAGGTTACATCGACTAGGGCTGATATACCGGAGAATACAAGAATCCTGCTAGAAAAGTGGTGCTTGCTGCTCTTTGAGAGGTTCGGGTGTAGGGACTATGCAAGGTTCGATTGGAGGCTTGGCGGAGACGGTATACCAAGGTTGCTCGAAGTCAACCCAAACCCGGGCTGGGTTTGGGACGGCCACCTTAACAAGATGGCGAGTTTGGCAGGGATTTCGTACCCCGAGTTGCTCCGTATGATAATAGCATCGGCTGAGAAAAGGCTGGCTTTTAAAAAAATGTTTAAGGGTATTAAAGTAAAAGAGCTCGTCGATGAAATTTGGCGTCGCGGATTTTTGTAGAATCACTCCAGGTACCTTTTTGCCCTTTCGCTAAGCTTAACGCCTAGGCCAGGTCCCTTCGGCACGTATACGTAACCATCCCGAACCTCTAACGGCTCTGCTAGGAGCTCATCTATTATTCCCGTGCCCGTGGTGTCGAGCTCGAAGAGCTCTGTCCCAGGCGTGCTCGCCATCAGATGCAGGGTCGCAGCCAATAGTATGCCCGTCGAGAACACGTGCGGCGAGCAAACGACATTGAAAGACTCAGCGAGAGCGCTGACCTTTTTCCCCTCGAGTATTCCGCCCACCCTCGCCAGGTCTGGCATGGCATAATCTACCACGCCCTTAAGGAACATGTCCCTGAACCCGTACTTCGTGAACTCGTTCTCGCCCGTGGCTATCGGCAGGTCTGTGTAATCCTTTAGTATCCTGTAGCCTTCTAGGTCAAAAGGAGGTAAAGGTTCCTCGTACCAGAACACTTCGTTTTCCTCGAATATCTCAGCAAACTTTATGGCCGTGGGTCTATCGTAGCTGCAGTTTATATCAACCATGAGCTCGGCATCGTATCCTATGGCCTTCCTCATAGCTCTGACCCTCGCTTCATCCTGCCCGAATCCTTTACCTATGTGACACTTTACGTACCTGAAACCTTGCCTGACGAAAGAGGTAGCTTTCTCAGCCATCTCGTCCGCATCGCCCCAGAATATGTCGCTCGCGTACGCCTCAATCTTATCCCTATACAAACCGCCGAGTAGCTTATACACGGGGACGTCGAGCGCTTTGCCGACTATATCCCATAGCGCCATCTCGACTGCGCTGATCGCGCAAACCCATGCTCCCTTCGGTTCCCAGTACAGCCTCTGAAACATCTTCCTCCATAATCTCTCGACGTCGAACGGGTCCTCGCCGATCAGCATCGGTGCAAAGTTCCTCTCGACTATCTCCCTTATTACGTTCGGTACGCCAACACCCTCGCCTAACCCTTCAATGCCGTCCTTAGTCTTGATCTGGACTATCGCAGTACTCCTTTCCTTAAGCTCTGCCTTAGACGTTATGAGGGGTTTGTCGAGGGGTTTTTTCAGGATAAAGGCTTTAACGCTTTCTATTTTCATAATTATAGATTACGAATTAGCATGGATAAATACCTGTCGAAAAGCATCCGCACCTTTTCTCTAATGGATAAATTTAAGCAAGGTGAAAAATTCTGTGGCAGCCGGGGTACCCGAGCCTGGTCAAGGGGGTGGGCTTAAGACCCACTGGCGTAGGCCGTCCTGGGTTCGAATCCCAGCCCCGGCATACTTACTCAATTCGTATGCCGCAGGCGTTAAATAGCGGGTGCGGATTTCAGGATGGCCAAGACTCTGACACGTACAGGTCATGGAAAGATGGCTCTGGTTAAGTGATGATGCACGGTATTTTGTTGCTTTCACCCAACCTAACCCTTCCCTCCCGATTATCTCATGGAAGGCTTTCGGGTGAGCCCGTATCCCCGCACCTGAAGGTTCAGCGCTGCCACGACTTCTCTGTCCATCGTTGAGCCGCACATCCCGCGTTCCATTAGCCTGCCCCATGCAGCCATTCTTCCCGAGCAGAGGGGAGCGTCTTAGATGGGTTCTTCGGTTTCACGTACTTGACCGACATTCCATACAACCCTACATGGATTGGAATTGCCTTGCGTTCCATTTTGAGAACTTTCTGTTATTCTATTTTGAGCTGTTTAAAACACTTCTAACGGGATCCTGTAGCTCTTAAAGGCATCCACAACCTTTCGACCTAGCTTCTTGGATAGCGCAGCTTATCTGTCGGAGAGGGACCTCATCTTCGGGGTAGGCACCTTTGAAGA
>NDWU01000029.1 GCA_003056285.1 Candidatus Terraquivivens tikiterensis | reverse complement strand
GGTTAAATTTAACTACTAAAACATAATGTTGGCATTCTTAACGGGTAAAATTTTACCTGTAAAGAATACTAGCATTATGCCTGTGTAAAACTTGACCACTTTAATAGTGTGGCGCAGAAGGGAGAAAATATTTTTGGACGGATTAGGAAGTTATTCGAGCTTAAAACCATTAAGAGGTCATAATGGTGGTTTATACAAGAGAAGGTCAAGGTATACAGCCTGAGGCCTATGCTGTCCATATGCTTACTATGTCCACTCTTCGAGAGAGTATAACCTTGGGTCACCTTTCTCATTTGACCGTCTACTTGTGCAAATGGATAAATTTATCTATTATACATCCTGTAGCTTCTTGTGCATCTCCTCGAGTATCTCCTCCAGTTCCTTAAGCATCCTCTCCTTCCTCTCCCCTTTAGCCCTCCTTACCTTATGCAATAACCTTGAGAATATTTCCATAAGCATGTCCTCCAGATCCCCATCGGAGATGTTAGACAACCCAATACCCCAGAGCCTCTCAGCATGTACGTATGAGTCGTATGAACCCAGGTAGCATGGCCTATTGCCATGGTATGCGAATAGGTATCTCCTATCGTTTATCGTCTTCGTCCCGAAGTTGCTAACATTCTTTCCGCACCTTGGACATTCAACTACACTCAAGAAACAGCCAAAGAGAGATGCAGTATTCTGATTCCCTAAAAAGTAAAAGCCCCTTAAAGGCATTCCAGACTTAAGGCTAATCTAAGCAGGAAGCCCACAGCTTATAGCCATGGGTAGCTCACGTACTCATAGCGCAAAAGGTTAAAATGGTGCGTACAAAAAAGTACTGTATTAGCAGTCTCAAATTAAACGGTGTAAAGCCCTGAGCGGGCCTGAAGAATTCCTATGCAGCGTTTGCGGTAAGGGTAAGGTCGTATACTTTAGACCGTACTCTGGCGAGAGGCTTTGCTCAAAGTGTTTCACAAAAACGTTCGAGAAGAGGGTTGTAAGGACTATAGCCAGGTACGATATGCTAAGGTACGACGACAGAATAGCCGTGGCAGTCTCGGGAGGAAAGGACAGTCTGGCGCTTTTAAAGGTTTTAGCGAAGATCGAGAGAAGGTTTCCAGCATCGAGCGTAGTTGCAGTAACGGTCGACGAGGGCATAAGCGTTTACAGGGATGAGGCGATAAGGCATGCTGAAGACTTCATATCGAAGATGGGCTGTGTCGATCACGTAAAGGTAAGCTTCAAAGAATTGTTCGGGTTCACCTTGGACGATGTCGTTAAGAGCGGTGAAGTGGACAGGGCAGGTGTTAAACCCTGTACGGTTTGTGGCGTACTTAGGAGGAGGGCTCTGGACATCGCAGCCAGGCGTGCGGGCGCAACCGTCCTAGCGACGGCCCATACCTTAGACGACGTTGTTCAGACGTACCTCATGAACATGCTCAGGGGTGATGTGGACAAGCAGCCGTTCGGTACTAGAGCTGAGCTCGAGGGTCTTGTCCCAAGGGTCGCGCCTTTCAAGCTTACGCCCGAGGTCGAGGTCGTGATGTATGCATACCTGCACGGCATACCTTTCCAATCCCACGTATGCCCATACGCTAGGACATCGATGCGGGATATGATAAGGAACTTTTTAACGGAGTACGAGGAGGCTTATCCTGGGACGCTGTACACGGCCTTGATGTCTTTCGAAAAGTTGATGAAGCCATCGACAGCGGTGCTCCAAAAGTGCGAGGCATGCGGCGTTCCTACTAGCAGAAAGGTTTGCAGGGCATGCGAAATACTCAGCTGCCTTGGCGTAGAGGGCGTCCCAGTTCGTAAGAATGCGTAGCTAACCCAAACGGTTAACGGCCTCGAGCCCTTTAGAGAACCCGAGCTCGAAAGCTTTTATGTTAACCCTTGCGACCCTCTCTGTAAAAACTTCCTCCATCGCCGCATGGAAATTGTGCTTAGGTATTGGGATTCCGGATACGGCCGCCATAAACCCGAGGAGCACTGAGCCTGCTGCTAGCCTTGACCCGGCGGATCTGGCTAGCTCCGATGCTTTCAGCGTAAACACGTTTTTCGTAATCGTCAAAAGGGCTGACCTTATCTCCTCCAACGGAGGATACTTTTGCTGCTTAAGCAGCACAGTTAACGGATAGACTGGCTCTTCGTTAAACACGACGGTACCATCCTGTCTAAGGTACTGGATAGACGACCTCAAGGCCTCGAGCGGTTCTATACCGATCACCACGTCCGCAAGCCCATCTGGGACTATCGGCGAGTGCACGAGGTTACCGAACCTGACATGGCTGAGCACGGCACCGCCCCTCTGTGCGCCGCCTACTATGTCCGTGGCCTTCACGCTGTATCCTGAGGCAAGCGCCGACTCTGCCAAAATCCTTGCTGTGGTCACTATCCCCTGACCGCCAACGCCAGCGATTATGATGCTCCAAACCCTTCCCATCGCTATGCCTCCTTGACTATCGCCCGGTATGGGCAAACCTGGGCACAAACACCACAACCCGTACAATCATCAGCCTCTATCCTGGCCTTGTTGTCCTCCTTCATCACGATGGCAGGGCATCCAAAATGCTGCGTGCATACGCCGCAGCCCGTACACCTATCCTCCAGGACCGTATATCTTTGCAGCCGCTCACCCCTAATCCTAGCCTCCCTGGCCGCGTATACTGCGCACGGCGAGCGCGCGACGAGCATGGCAGGCCCCGGACCTTGGTATCCGATGGCCTCCTCGAAAGCCCTCTCGGCCTCCTTAAGGTTTAAAGGGTCGAAGGCTTTCACGAACTTTACGCCTACGGCACGCGCTATGTCTTCTGGAAGTATCCTTACGGTTTCTGTACGGTTGGCGTTTAACCCTAGGCTAGGAGACGGCTGCTGACCCGTCATGCCGACGACTAGGTTATCCAATACTACTACGACGAACCTCGCATCGTTGTATACGGCATTTATCAGAGCAGGTATGCCCGCGTGGAAGAACGTCGAGTCTCCTATTATAGCAAACACCTTATCGTCTACATTGGATTTTGCAAAGCCGCACGCTAGACCTATGCTGGAGCCCATCGAGAACTTTAGGTCTATCAGCTGGAAGGGAGGTTGGGATGCGAAGCTATAGCACCCTATGTCGCCGCAGAATATCGCCCTATCCCTGAGAATCCTGTTCACTGCCCTCTTCATCGCATAAAACGTAGCCCTATGGGGGCAGCCGCTGCACATCGTAAGGGGTCTGGAGATCAGCATATGCCTAAACATAGCAACCTGTGGTTTTCTCGAATTTATGCAAGGCGATTCCCTCCCGCTCACCCTTTCGATCATGCCCAGAACCTCGTTGAACGTGATTTCGCCCACTGGCCTAGGGTTGAAGTCAGAGCGTCCGTATACCCTACAGCTTATCCCCTCCTCGGCCAGTATGGCCCTTATGCTGGTTTGTAAGTACGGCTCCACGTCCTCCACGACGACGACCGCCTCTAGGTTGCTGCAGAAGTCCTTGAGGAGCTTCTTTGGTAGCGGATGCGGCGCAGCCAGCTTAAGCCTTGCAAATTTATCCTCCAACCCGCAAAATTCTAGGGCCTCAACGGCGATGCAGTAACCCATTCCGGCAGAGACGATACCCCATCTTTCTTCGCCACTTTTCACGACTTTGTTAAAAGGCGAGCGCTCAATGGCCGACTCGATAATTTCCTGTTTCTTATGTAGGCTTTCATGAAGCCTTACGGACCTCCCTCCAGCACCAGTAACAAGGTACTTTTCATCCTTTTTGAATTCGGCCCTAACGTTGGGCTGGATTATATCCCCCAAAACGACGTCCTCAAGCCCGTGCGAGACCCTTTGGGCAGAGCGCAAAAGTACTGGGAGCTTTACGCGCTCAGAGAATTCGATGCCCCATACGACCATCTCTTTTGCCTCTGCCGGGCCTGAAGGTTCTAGCATAGGAAGCTCGCTCATGGACGCCAAGAACCTTACATCCTCCTCGTTCTGCGATGCCCTGCTCTGCGGGTCGTCGCCGACCACTACAAGCATTCCAGCCTCCACACCGCTGAGGTTGATGCACATAAGCGGGTCGAGGGCCCAGTTCAGCCCAACGTGTTTCATCGCTACCAAGGACCTGAGGCCTGCGATCGAGGCGGCAGAGGCTGCCTCTAACGCTACCATCTCGTTGATCGACCATTCAGCATAAATGCCTAGCTCGCCAGATACGGATATCAGTGTCTCGAGTATCTCCGTGCACGGGTTTCCGGGATACGAGGTCGCGAACTTGACACCTGCCTCTATAGCCCCCCTAACGATGGCCTCGTTCCCAGAAAGTATTACGCGTTTGCCTTTTTCATTACTAAGTAAAGAATCCTTTAACATTTTCTTTCTATCCGTCTGGGATAAGGGGTTAAAAAATGTTGCCATCATGGAAAAACTATTTAGCCCCTAAGAAGTTCTATAAACGTTAATAGCCTCGCCTAGCATCGACGCTGCTGGTGAGGTTGACGCACCGCTTTCCAGTAAAGTACGTCGTATACGACGATGAGCATTGGAAACTATTACGACGTCTTCGCGAAAAGGCCGTCAACCTTATGGACGCCATCGGGAGACGCGGTCTGTTCTCCATAACGTATGGGAGCATAGTGAGGGGCGACGTGAAGCTGACAAGCGACGTTGACGTGTTTATACCGAGCGTCGTGCCGTCGCACGAGGTCGAGCTGGCGTTAACGGAAGCTGGGTACAACATCGTTTCGAGAGAAGTCGTACAAGCTACGCCCTCTTACGTCGTAAAAGGATACGTTTACGTTGATGAGCTCACGTCGGTCTCATTCCCCTTGATTCCTATGAGGGGGGATGAGGAGGCATTCTATTCCCTCGCGGGGAAGGCAAGCCTCGAAGAATTAACGAGAGGCATAAGGAAGCCGGGGATAAACAAGGAGCTGATGCTCGTCGTTCCGACAGAAGAGGGACACTACGAACTATTGATCGAGGGCAACATAGAGGAGGCGGCTAAGGTGCTATCGGTAGACCCCGACGTGCTCAGGAACAGGGTTTACGTTCTTAAAAGGCGGAGGGAATTGGGCAGGACGGGTGTTTATAGGTCGATACGGATACCTTCCGAAGAGTCTTTTGAGAGCGTTCTAAAGAGGTTAATAGACACGTCCCCACCGCTCAGGAGGAGGCTTAAAGAGCATGGTCTATAGGTTGAATTACCCATGCAGATTGTGCCGGAAATCCTCGGGATTCAGCTCTGGCATATATTGGCTAACTTAAATGCTGTTTTCCAGCCACTGTGTTAAAATACGGGCAAAAAGTCTAAAAGGGGAAGGTTTACTCTTAAGCATGATGAGGGTTAAACTGATAAAGGACCCGGTATGGGGTTACATAGAGCTTGACGAGTATGATAGACAGATCGTTGACACCATGTCCTTTCAAAGGTTAAGAAGGATAATGCAGCTACCCCTAGTTTACCTAGTATACCCCTGCGCGAGACACACCAGGTTTGACCACTCTCTGGGTTGCTTTTATCTTGCGGGGGAGTACGCAAGGCACCTGGGCCTGGATGATTATTGGTCCAGGGTTCTGAAGTACGCTGCGCTACTCCACGACATAGGTCACACACCATACTCCCACCTCCTCGAGTCTTTATTGATCGAAAAGGGCATGAATCATGAGATGATGGGTATAAAAATCATAAAGGAGGATTCTGAGCTTGCGTCTGCGATAGAGGCTTCGGGCGTCAGGGTTAAGGACATCATAGATATATTCGAAAAGCGCAAGCCAGAGTCTACGATAATATCTGGACCTACGGATGTTGATAAGCTCGACTTCCTAACGAGGGACTCGTACTTCACAGGAGCCACGTACGGAATAGTGGACGTCAAAAGGATAATCAGGATGACAAAAATCGTTGACAGCAAGACTATGATAAACGTTCGTGGTTTGGGCGTAGTCGAGGAGCTGGCGCTGGCACGTTTTCAGTCCTTCATGAACATATACTTCCATCACGCAGCCAGGGCGGCCCAGTCTCTATTCCTTAGGGGCGTTAAGTTAATCCAGGATTCTTTGGATTTTTCTTCCATGTCTATCGGAGAATTTGTTTCGCACGATGACTACACGGTATGGTGTGCCATGAAGGCAAATGAAAAGTCAAGGGATATAATAAAAAGGATAGAGGGAAGGATTCTACCGAAGCGAGCCTTTGAGGGCAGAATATCCCACGAGAAGATATCTTTGGCCATTCTAAGCAAGCCGCACATAAAAAAGAGCGTCGAGGAGGAAATAGCCTCGATGGCCGGCATAGCTCCTGAGTACGTCTGGATAGATACGCCGTACGTCCCGCCGCTACCGCTTTCGGACACCCAAGAGGTAGCGTTTTATGAAGAGGGTTCCGACGGTATAAGGCAGGTAAGCGTAGAGTCTTTCCTGCTAAAGTCCGTAAGCGAGGTGTACAACATAGTGAGGGTTTACACAGAAAGCGATTATAGGGAAAGGGTCAATAAGGCAGCCAAGGAATATTTTGAGGCTTTCCCAAAGGTTACGAGAGTAAGCTTATAAAGTTCTCCGACGCTCCAGCCGCTAAAAACGGTTTCAGAATTCTGTCGAAAAAGCGCGGACAAACAGGATGTTATGCCCCTCCATGCGGATGAGCCTAGGCTTGAAAGAGGGTGCATGGGCGGGCTCAAGCCAAAGGGTCTGAGGGCGATGCCAGGCCTTCCATGAACCAAAGCGACGGCCTGCCGATGAGCAAGGTCTACGTCTTAGGCCAGAACCACAAATATCCTTTTCAGTAGGCTCGTGGCAGTCCCAATTTATGCCGGTTAAAAACAAGAAGTCCGTTTACAGTCCAGCAACCTTCCCAACGGCTTAAAACTTTTATTAAGCCTCTTAGTTTATATTCACAAGAATTCGGTGATGGTTGATAGTTAAGCTCATAAGAATAAAGGGTGATGTTTTTTGAGCATAGGAACGACATCTGTTAAGTATGTAATAGAGGCTAGAATAGAGGTTGACGGTTTAGTTGACAGAAACGACATAATCGGCGCCATATTCGGGCAAACGGAAGGGCTATTCAGCTCAGAGCTGGATTTTAGGGAACTCCAAAAGACTGGCAGGATAGGAAGGATAGAAATAGCCTCGACGTCGCAGGGCAACAAAACTACAGGAAAGATCACGATCCCTACAAACCTTGATAAGTTCACGACTGCCCTTATAGCAGCAATGGTAGAGAGCATCGATAGGGTAGGGCCATACCATGCAAGGGTGACGATAGAAAAAATTGAGGACACTAGGGCTGAGAAAAAGAGGAAGATAATCGAGAGGGCAAGGGCAATACTGTGCGAGTGGGAAAAGCAAAAGATCCCAGAGGAGGATGAAGTTCTCAAGGAGCTTGAAGAGGCCCTTGTCAAAAGTAAAGTCATAGAATTCGGACCAGACAGGCTACC
Organism: Candidatus Terraquivivens tikiterensis; assembly: GCA_003056285.1. Classification (GTDB taxonomy): domain Archaea; phylum Thermoproteota; class Nitrososphaeria_A; order Caldarchaeales; family Wolframiiraptoraceae; genus Terraquivivens; species Terraquivivens tikiterensis. The sequence continues at coordinate 5,136 of NDWU01000029.1, read as the reverse complement.
AGCAGGACCCGACGTAGAATCGAGTAGCGAGCTAATAATAGTCGAGGGTAGGGCAGACGTGATAAACCTTCTACGTCATGGTTACAAGAACGTTATAGCCGTCGAGGGTGTAAAGGTGCCGAAATCGGTCTCCGAGCTAACGAGAAGAAAGAAGACAGTCATAGCATTCCTCGACGGTGACAGGGGTGGCGACCTAATACTTAGGGAGCTGTTGCAAAACTCTAAGATAGATTTGGTGGCGAGGGCACCTTATGGTAGAGAAGTCGAGGAGTTGACGGCAAAGGAGATATCGGATGCGCTACAGAGGGCTGTAACGGTAGACGAAGCGATCAAGAACATCAGGCACGGGATAGCAGAAAGGCATGCTCAACTGCCTGAAGAGCTTATGCAGTTTGTGAAAGAGGTGAATGGGAACCTCATGGCGATCATATTGGATGAGTCGTTTCAAACGCTAGCGAAGATGCCAGTTAGCGAGCTGGCTCAGAAGATGCCTGAATATAGGAACATGAAGTACGTTGTATTTGACGGCGTAGTAACCCAGAGGCTCGTGGACATCGCGGCAACGCTCGACCACGAAGTACACCTCATAGGTATGAGAATAGGAGATATCTCGAAAAGACCCCCGAACGTTCATATAGTATCAGTCGATCACTTCGTTAATGGGTAAGCTTCATCGGATATCTTAGTATGCCCACGATTTTTCCGAGGGACGCTATCTTGTCGCCCGCCTCCGTGTTGGTAAGTACTATGTGCATGTTAAGGCACCGCTTGTCAACCAGATCCATGATCCGCTGAAACCTTTCGTCGTCCATATTCGCCCAGATAAAGTCCTCCAAGACGATTACTTCCTTGATGGCGTTCAACTCCGCTGCCTTACAAACCTCCTCAAACCCTATGGCCACGTTCATAGAATTTTTCGACATAGTCTCTATGAAGCTTTCGACAAGTTCCGCATCCTTTACAGGTTTAACGTTCTCGCCAACGCTTTCAAGGATTCTATTCCTTAGCGCCTCCTGCATCCCTGCCATAGAGCCATCCGAAACGTGAGCAACTTTTTTAACCCTATTAAAAACATCCTTCCTTTCTCTCTTCAGAAATTTTAAGAAATTGTCCAAAGCTATTTCGTTTCCCAAAACTACAAGCTCCGGGTTATCTAACTCAAGCTTCCTTTCCACAGTTTCTATGATTTCTGCATAAACCCTCTCTATACCCTTCACGTGCACCTCTGGCCTTTCTTTGCTTTGCGATACCATCCTTCCTTTATGGACGACCTCTATCCCAGAATCGCTAATGGACGATATCGTGAATTGTTCGTCATCTAGGAGTATACAAAGCAGTTTTTTGGAACCGCCCATTTTTCGATAGTGCTCTGCGAAGCCCTTCAGCCTAGAGAAGTCCCCCTTGGCCTCTATGCCCAATTTGGAACCGACATCCACGTTCAGCGAATGATGCTTCCCGATCAGGTCAAGCTCGGCGTTAACGTACGCTATCCTGCCGAGTAGACGGACCCTCTTCATGAGAGGGTCTAAGGACTTCCTCTCGAGCTCTATACCGATCGTGACCTTAACCCTTTCACTGTCAACCTTACCGTCCGCTCTTTGCTTTTTTACCTCTCTTGTCGTGTCTGAGTAAACTATGTCCCCTACAGATATTATCCTGTAGAGATTAAGTAGGTCAAGCTTTGTCTCTGGCATTAGCTTTACAAACCTTTTGCTGGGATCTATGGAAAGTATTTCCAATCTTAGCACTCCCCTCTAGCATCGTTGGCTGGAAATCCAGCATCCTTCAAGTATGGGATGAGGGCGAACATTTATGTTTTCCTCCATAATCGATCCCACGGCCCTCCGGATTTACGCGTGCGGCCCCAGGATTGGCATACATGCTGCCTGATACCTTCGGCTGGCAAAAAACATGCGGATAGCCGAAATCCCGTTCAAGGCCATGACCGCCTCCAGGCAGTAGGTCAGAGGCCATGGGTAGCCAACGAGGCCAGCCCCTCATGAAGTTTATAGTTCGGCGTAGAGTAGGTAAACTTGGTCAAAATGAAGCTGGTCCCAGGTCCAGCGTCCATGGAGCTTGCGATGAAGGTCTCCAGCATACTCGGTCTTAAGTTAACGGAATTGGAGCATAAGGTCTTCCCGGACGGCGAATCCTACTTCAGGTATGCAGAGAGCGTCAAGGACGAAGAGGTCGTGATATTCCAAGGCACGCACCCTCCCCAGGATAAACACATAGTTCAACTCTGTCTTCTCTCGAGCGGAGCAAAGGATTTGGGCGCGAAGAAGGTCACGGCAGTCATACCGTACCTAGCGTACGCCAAGCAGGATAAGCGGTTCAAGGAAGGTGAAGTTGTGAGCATAGACGCTGTGCTGAGCATTCTCAGGCAATCCGGCGTGGACAAGATACTGACAGTAAACGTGCATGCACCGTGGGTTATTGGCAGGTCGCCAATCCCAATCGAGAACGTAGACGCTATCGGCGCTCTTGCTACCCACATCGCCCAAATGTGCTTGGAAAGACCAATCATCCTAGCACCCGGGAAGAAGGGTGAGGAAATGTGTACAGTGGCTGCCAATGTTTTGGGTGCTGAGTACAGTACGATTAAGACAAAGAGGGACGTTAACACTGGGGCGGTAGAGATTAGCCTAGAAGGTGTAAGCGTGGAGGATAGGGACGTCGTAGTGATCGACGACATGATAAGCACGGGCGGCACGATGGTCAAGTCCGTCAGGGCCCTCAGGTCAGCCGGAGCCAGAAGGATAGTCGTCGGATGCGTTCATGCGATAATGGTAGATAAAGCCGATGAGAAGATCCTATCTTCTGGTGCTGAAGCCATCGTGGCGACAGATACCGTTCCCAACAAGTATGCCTTTGTATCCGTGGCGGGCCTTTTAGCCGAACGTTTGCTGAGATCATGAAGGAAAGGGCACAATACTTCTTCCATCTTTCTGGCGAGCATCCCGAGCTACCCCTCGGCGAGCTAAGGGCCATACTCTACACGTTTGATGAGTATCCGAAAGTGGTTTGTGGCTACGAGGGCGTTGGTGTGGTGGAGACGACGAAGGATTATGCGGCCCTGGCCGTCGAACGCTCTGCCTACGTTAAAGAGGCGGCGCTACTCATAGCAAAATCTGAAAGCATGCACGAGATGCTCGAGTATGTAAAATCAGCGCCCTTATGCGAGATATTGAAGGATGGGGATACGTTCGAGGTGAGGTGTATAAGGTACGGTGGCGTAAAGCACGACGTAAAGAAAGCTGAGGCGGAGCTAGGGAAAATTATCCTAGACTGCGGTAAGGAAGTATCCGTAAACTTGGAGAATCCAGGCAAGAGGTTCATCCTTTTGGCAACGCCCCACGGGCTATTCTTCGGCCTTTCGGTCGCAAGAAAGAGGAAGAAGGAGTTCTACGACAGGAGGGCAGGTAGGAGGCCTTTCACGCTACCATCGGCCCTCCAGCCTAAGCTTGCTAGGTGCATGGTCAACCTGGCCAGGGCTAGACCCGGTGGAAGGATCCTTGACCCTTTTGCGGGCTCTGCCTCGATATTGAGTGAGGCGTGGTTGCTGGGATACGATCCGGTAGGGTTAGAGATAAAGTATTGGATATGTAAGGGTGCAAGGCTGAACATCGAACGGTATGCGCCAAACGGTCCAGATATAGTAAACGGTGACGCAACCCTCATGCCTTTCAGAGGGGGGTTCGATTCTATCGTGACAGACCCGCCATACGGTAGGTCCACAACCATACCGACCGGCTCGCTCGCTAGCCTACTGGAGGATTTTTTCTCAAAGTCAACGGAGCTTGTCGTAAGGGGCGGAAGCGTGTGCATGGCATCGCCCTCGAACGTTGACGTAATCGCTCTGGGAAGAACATACGGTCTGGAAGTCCTAGAAACTTATACCATCAGGGTGCACGGTACGCTGACGAGGAGGATAGCCGTGTTTAGGATAGGGTGAGCTACAAGGCCGAAGCCCGTGGGCTTTCCTTGGCGGCCGATTCCATCCAACCACAGCGGATTGGACGTTTTCTGCAAAGCCCGTACGGAAGGCTGGATTGTTTTCGATAGGCCTGACCTCTGGCTGCAGCCCTGCGGAAAACTTATGGGGACTTGGAGGGTATCGGACCTTTACGTCGTTAAAACAATGGTTAAAGCTAAGACCCTGAAAGCATCCTTGGCAGGAGCGCCGATTTGACGGTTATGAGGATAGTCTTCTTGGGAACCGGGGGTGGTATGCCGAGCAGGAGGCGCGGGCTCCCAGCAGTCGCTATCAAGTACGCTGGGAGCATACTCTTGTTCGATTGTGGCGAATCAACCCAGAGACAAGCTATACTGGCTGGTTTGGGTTTCAAGAAGGATTTTAAAATATTCTTAACACATCTTCACGGGGATCACGTCCTAGGCCTACCGGGTTTGCTTTACACGATGTCCATGCTGAATAGAAAAGACCCTGTCGAGATTTTTGGCCCTGCGGGCACTAAAGAGGTCGTTAAGTCTTTACTCGTTACCACGTCCGGTATGACAGATTTTCCCGTCGAGATAGTTGAGGTGGACGAAGGGGTGGTGTGCACGTCACGGGAGTATACTGTGGAATCAATTAGATCGGAGCATACGGTTGACTCGTTCGCATACAGGCTTCGTGAGAAGGAAAGGCCTGGTAGGATGCGTGTGGAATACCTAGAGAGCATAGGGCTACCCAGGGGTCCCTTGTGGGGTAGGCTGCAGAGAGGACACGCCGTGATCTACAAGGGCAGGAGGATAACGCCCGAAGAGGCAGTAGGCCCTCCGAGGAAGGGAAGGGTCGTGGTTTATACGGGGGACACGAGGCCTACTGAGAGGATCGTGGAGTTCAGCAGGAACGCCGACGTTTTAATACACGACGCGACGTTTTCCCACGATCTTTTTGAAAGGGCGAGGGCGGAAGGCCACTCTACCGTAAGGGAGGCGGCGGAAGTTGCGGCCGCGGCGGCAGTAAAGAGATTGTATCTGTTCCACATAAGCCCACGGTATGACGAAGAATCGGAAAGGCTTTTGTCCGAAGCTAGGAGCATATTCCCTGAGGCATACTTACCAGAAGACCTCACGCATTTCGACGTCCCATACCCTTCAGATGAAGATCGAGATTAGGGCCGTAACGAT
>NDWU01000028.1 GCA_003056285.1 Candidatus Terraquivivens tikiterensis | reverse complement strand
GTAGAGTGGATGAAGAGCGTAAGGGTTAATGCGTGGGAGGTAATAGATGAGAAGCCTAACGAGCTGGACGTCGAAAAGATTCAGGGCTATAGGAGAGCAGCGCCAAGCAGCTTGGCTATAAACGTCCACGGCCCCTACAATCCGTTGACGTTCGGACACTTTTGGTTTAAAAGGATGGAGGTTACCATATCCCTAGCAGGGCTCCTACGCTCAACCCATGTCGTGGTTCACGCTCCACGGTACGAAAATCTTGATAGCACTGTCGAAAGCTTAGAGAAACTCTCACACATGGCCTCAAGATTTGGAATAAACTTACTCGTAGAGAACTGTATGTCAAGGGAAAGCGCATACCTCAGCGGCATAGAAGATTTCGTTATGCTCTTTGATACAGCCTCATCAAAAAACCTTGGTCTCTGTTTAGACGTAGGCCATGCCTACGTAGATGGGAGCATTGACGGTTTTTTGAGGAGGTTTTACGAGAAGATCATGAACGTTCATCTACATGACAACGACGGCTTGCACGACCTGCACCTTCCGCTGGATGCTGGAAAGGTTCCGTGGCGAAGGGTCCTGGATGTTTTGTGTAAAAGAGGGTATGAGGGGTTTGTGACGCTAGAGTGCAAAAGCAAAGTCGAGGAAAGTCTTAATAAGATAAACGAGGCTTTGCTCGGCAGGTTATGGTAATTAGTTTTTAGCTTCAAAAATACATCTACCGTCCGTGGCATGGTCAGCGGAAAACTCAAACGTTAAGCCTCCAGAGCTAAACGGCCCGTAGCTGAGCCTGGGAACCAGACCTTCAGAATTTTTAATTTAGCATTTCCAAGTGAGCTACACGACGGCTTAAGCCAGCGGCTTCCTTCCTAACGACATGACCCGATCCCGCACATCCTAACCCTACGCAAAAGTAGAAGCAGGAGGGAAAATGCTGCTCGCCTTCATCCCGCCTATAAATAGCGTGGTTTCTGCTCACGATGTTAAACCCGAAATTCTTAAATGTCGCCTAAGCTAACTCAAAAAGAAGAAAAACTTATGCCGGCTCAAGAAGGAGGTTTGCTCTTGATGTCCGAATCTAAGCAAGCATGGGAGGAGAAAAGGCAGCAGATAGTTCAGATACTTGAGGCTATAGCGAACGATACCGGTACGCCCAGGAACATAAGGAGGGCGGCCAAATCTGCTAGCGAGGCTCTTTTCGACGAAAGGTTCATACCGGCCGTAAGGGCGGCGAACGCCATCGAGATAATCGACGAGATAATCTCCGACCCGAATATGCCGCCTTTCACGAGAACCCAGCTTTGGATGGCGATGTCGTTGCTAGAAACTGTAAGGGCTGCTCAGCAATGATGCATTGGCAGGCCTCGGCAACTGCCGACCCGTCGGTATATGTAATCGTTATCTATATTGCTCTTTAATGGTGAATAGGCAAATTGAAAGTTATGGCTAGGGGGATATACTCTACTGCGTTATTGAGGCTTATTTTCAAGAGCGGGCACGAAATATCCTCGCCAACGCCGTCCCAAAAAGAAAGGTTTGAGACATGGACCATGGAATCGCCAGACGTGGTGCTGAGCGATACGCAGGATAAGCATGCCATTAAAATCTTGGGAAAAATGGAATACGTGGAAGAGTTCGTCGATGTACTAAAAATGGGCGTCCCGTCCACGATATTCGTCGGAGATGTGATGAAGACCAAAAGCTCTCACGACCTCGTCCAACTCGTAGCCGCGTTCCCGCTGGACGCGAAGCTGGAGCTCGACGTGCTCAGGAGCGAGGTAACCTATACCGTACCTTGGCACCACTTCTGTAGGGCTGGTAGCGAGGGGCTTTCGCTGATGGTTTCTTTCGCGGAGCAGATGCTCGAGGAAGGCCTCCTCCAACCGGAAAAGGTTTATCCGGTGTTTAGGGAGCACGTATCCAGACTGACGCCCAGGCTCGGTAGCCTTATACGTATAGTCCACTCGAAGCTGAACGGAAGGAACATCGTCATCGGCCCGGCCAGGGTTGTATGGAGGAAAGAGGGCGTCGTTAAGGTTCAGAGGAGGATAATCGGGGGAGGCGTGTACGATGGCCTCAACATACCGAAGTCGCCAGGGGACTATGCCATAACCGAGCTTAGGAAGGGGTGCATGTATACGGCCACGAAGTACTACTCCTTGAACGGCAACCTCAAGGGCGAGTACTACAGCGTATGCACGCCGATAGAGATGTACGACACTTACGTCAAGTACGTGGACCTCGGTGTGGACGTCGTGAAGCCTTTTGGGAAGGAGCCGAGCATGATCGACCAGGAGGAGCCAAGGGAGGCCTGCGCGGCCGGAAGGTTGCCGGAGCAAACCATGAAAAAGGCCTTCGAGGTGGCAGAAGGGCTCATGAAGATGCTGAGCTGATCGACAAGGTATGCTTTCCGAGCCTACGATGCGAGGATGGCCAGCTTGAGCTGCTTTACGCCCTTTTCTCTCATCATCTTTTCTGCGAGCTCCTTTATGCTCCTCGAGCTCCCCCTCACAGCAACTATCTCCAAGCAGTTGTCCTCGTCTAGATGTATGTGCATCGTAGACGTGATGACGCTTCCGTGCTCGTGCTGGATGTCGGTCAAAGATTCCTCCACGCCCCTCCTCTTATGGTCGTATAGTAGCAGGAGGGCACCCGCAACCTCGCCTTGCTCGTGGACCCATCTGTATTCCGTTAGGAAGTTCCTTATCGCTATCTGCACGGCCCTCGACCTATCGTAGCCTACCTTCTCGAGCATGCTGTCAAGCTCTTTCAGCAAGTCGGGCGGTATGGATATGCTAACCCTGGCTACGCCCCTTCTAACCATATCTAAAAATTAAGAATCAATCCATGTATTTATGAGCTACTGCCCGCCTTTCCACGAGGTTTCCCATCCAAGAGCCACCAGCCATCCTATAGAAGGCACCTATCCTTTCAACACTTTGGACGGCTACGGCCGGGGGCACCAAGGATAAGGCTGCGTGGGCTACGTTATAGGCCGCCGTAAGCGCTATGACGAGGGTGATCAGCTCGGCCTCGGAGCCTAGCCTCAAGCCCAGCGTCGCCGAAAGCAATGAATTAACGAAGGCAAGGGACTCCGGCGCCACTATGACCAATATTACGTAATTCATCACACCCATGATGGCCGCCCTGACCGATGCTGAAAGCAGACCCATGCGGAGCATGAGCAGGCCGATGCCGTATCTCTTAGAGTTCACGAGCCCTCTTGAACCCGCCCAGATCCCTGCAAGCATCGAGACTACCGCCAAGAACTTCATGAAGGGACCTATAGGCCAAAGCCACTCACCGACCGTCATGAGGGTTAACGCCGCCCAGTACACGAGCGACGTAAAAAGGCCCAGTGTTGGCCCAAAAGCCAAGAAAGAAAAGATGACCGGTAGCTCCGCTAGGTCAAACTTAAGGTAAGGCAGGGGCGGAAACGGAAAGCTGAGCCTCAGCATGGTAACGGCAGAGGAAAGTCCTCCGAACATGGCCGCGACGGCGACCATTAGGCTCCTCGAAGGCTTTTCGTGCTCCATGCCGCCGGAGTATGGTATACTAAAGATTTACTTAAACTTTAGTTTCTACCTATTTTTGGGTAAAAATGTGTTTTTCAGGTTTTCTTAACGGGTAGCGTTTGAGGTGTTAGGAATGAGAGGATCTGGCTCTTGAAGCCGTTGTGGCCTGCGAGGGCTGCAGTAAAGAACCCCATCACGGCTACCTCGAAAGAGCCCTTCAGGAGTATCGGTGCCCATAAGCCTGGCAGAAAGGCAGGCGCAGCCGGCAGGAAGAGCGGTACCATGACAGCAAAGACTATGTATATCCAAACAGCCTCTGGCAGGAAGGCTACAGCCACCAATGGTACATAAAGCCAAGTCCTCTTGTCAAGCCACCTCTTGAAGGCTCTTGAGAGCAGGCCGACCGTGATGCCCATAATGGCCTTTCCTATGCAGGCGGTTATGCCCAAGGGCCCAAGGCTTCCAAGAGGCCCGAACCATATAGAGGGAAGGATCCCTGCTATGAAGCCGGTCAGGCCACCCAAGGCCCAGCCTCCGTATATGCCGGCAATGATAGCGGGAAGGAGGGAAAAGTCGAGCGCAACCTGCTGGACCATCGTCGGAATGACCGTTAAAGCCGCCAAAGCGTTTCCTAAGGCTCCCATCATCGCCGCGAAGGCCCAACACCTAGAGTTCAAGACGACCCCTCGTAACTTGTTTTATCTTATTCGTTTAGTTATAAAAATCTTTCTGTTAAATTAATATGACAATTTTGGCAAATTATATTTTAAATTATACGAGCTCATTTACCCGAATTGTTTCAATCGTTTTTGAGAGTAGCTCGATTAGCCAGCCTTGGTTCTTGAGCGAAAGGACCCTAGACCTACCGACCTCGTATACCTCGACTATGCCGGCTCCCTCGAGCACCTTCACGTGCCTATAGACGGCAGCATAGTCCATCCTTAGGCCCTTTGCGATCGCCTTTATGTGGAGCGGCCTCTTGCTTTCGGCCACCATCAAGAGCATCCTGAGCCTAGTCTTGTTGCCCAATGCACCGAAGAGCTTTGAGACGCGCTCCAGCTGCTCTTCAGTAAATAAACTTGACATTACATTTTTACAATAAAAAATTAATATATAAACTTTAAACGCTCGATTTTATGAAGTTCTTGTGATAATTTCTTGAGCAATTGGCTAAAAATTCTCCGTTTATTGTTGGTTATGCGAAGGCTCACGGATGGCGCAAGGGATTTTGTTTAACGTTTTGAGGTATCCTGCGGTCTTAGCCTTCGGATGCCGTGAGCAGTCATCCCCAAAGAGCTTTAATAAAATAATAGGGTAAGGTTAGGGTTCTGGCCTCTACGTAGACCTTGTCCTCCTCTTGGCTCATGGGAGGCCGGCATCGCCCTTCGGGTCGAACCCGCCCCGTACGTCTTCTTCCATGCCCTTTCGAGCTTGGGGTCATACGTATGGGGAAAGTCCCCCACATCTCAAGCTTAACAGCATCATCATTCTGTCCGCGCTTTTACGACAAATCGCTCAAGATCCTATGCCTGTTTATGTTATTGTTTCCTACGGCGGGCAAAGATCCGCGATGTACCCACGACGCCCTTCTCCGTCGAGCATCTACTAAGAAGAAAAGGGATGCTCTGTGTAAAACATAAATCCCAGACAGTACCAAAACATTTAACGGACGCGATTTGTCAGCCTCACTCCTGGCATCCCTCCTAGCGTTCGTCTATTTACTGAATGTGCCGTTCGGTTATTGGAGAGCGGATACGAAGAGGTTCTCGAAGCAGTGGATAATGGCCATCCACTTGCCCGTGCCTTTGATATTCGCGCTGAGGTTCATGAGCGGGGTTGACCCAGTCCTCATACCTCTGTTCGTAGTAGCTTTCTTCCTCGGCCAGCTCACGGGCGGAAGGATCAAGCTTCACAGGAAGAAGGCTGGTGCCCGGCCCATTTCATCCTGCCTCGTAATGGACTTAGCGAGGGTTGCCGCTAGGAGGCTTGCCTAACCCATCACCTCCGCATCTGATGGATCCGAAGATGCATGCTGTCAGGTCCCACGATACGCCTCGCTGGCTCTAAGACGGTAACCGTATGAGAAGGGCACGGGTCAACGATTAACAGGTTTCCAAGATTCTCCGGCATGGCGTTTAAGGACTTGTACGAACAAGGCGCCCAAAGGCCACGCTATTCACCCATCCTCGACGGTGCGATAGACTTATCTGCGTAGACTACTATTCCCTTATCCGTTATATCGAAGGGATGCCTGCGCATCGAGTGACTCGTACCGCGCATCTTCCAAACTAGTATGCTTCTTTTCAGCTCTCCGTCAACCTCGTCCAAATCTAAGCGGACTATGCCGTCGACGGCATGCTCGACGCCAGGACCGCCGAAGCCCCGCTCCGTTACGCTAACTTGGGAGATGAGGAGCGAGGTACATCCCAATCCTGATAGGATCTTCTTGAGCTGGAGGACTGTCGAGCGTGCCAGGAATGGTTTGGTTATGTAGAGCGTCGTGACAGAATCGACGACGACACGCTGGGCCTGGAGGTCTTTTATCGCCTGCCTCATGGTGTCAGCCAAAGAGTTAAAGTCGTCCGGAGCTCTCACGACGTAGCGCTCTTTCTTCGCAGCCTCCCCTATGCCGGCCGTGAAAGCATCGACTATGGCGAACAAGCCCTTCTCCTCATATTCCTTTACTTTCCAGCCGAACTGGGCCATGTCTACCCGTATCTGGACAGGGTGCTCCTCGAGCACGACGAGGACTCCGGGCTCTCCTAGCTTTAGCCCCTCGTACAAGAACTGCTGGCCCAGAATAGACTTACCCGTTCCCGGGCCGCCGGAGATCAGCACTACGTTCCTTCGTGGTATTCCTCCATGCAGCACCTCGTCGAACCCAGGTATGCCGGTTTGCACGCGCTCGACTGGCATGTCTTCACCACCCAGCTATGGCAACTGATTCAGTGCGGCCTCAAGCATTCGTCTGACGTTTGTTATAACTTCCTTTAAGCCAGCCAACTCCTCCTCGACTTTACGCCTAGCCCTCTGCTCCTCTTCCAGCAGCGACCTGAGGCTCTCCACCTCTTGCCTCAACCTCTCGCTTTCCTGTTTTAGCCGCTCCGCATCGGCCGGGACCTCAGCTAATGTCTGGGCGGATGCCTCTGAGAAAATCGATGCAGGAAGCTGTATCTTGACGCCCTCTTTCATGAAGCGCTGCAACGTCTCTTTTACGAAATGCCCGGCCTTCGTCTTCCCCTGGATGTGATTACGGATCGTCTGCTCAGCCCTTCCGAGCTCCTCGGCTATCTGGCTCACCGTCATCTTAGCACGTTCCCTTGCTATCGCGGCCGCTGCTACAGCCAGCGAATCGACCCACGTCAGCCTTTCCTCAGGGTTTCTTAGAGCCTCGAGTACCTCTGGCCTGAATAGCGTGCCCAGCAGCAGCGCCGACTCCAGCCTGTGAATCTGTTGCCGCCCGACAGGTGCCAGGCTTATCTCTTCTTCGGACATACTATATCGTTGATCGTGCTTGGATTTAACGTTGAAAACTGGATTAGGTAGATGCAGGGCCTCTGTTTCTACAACGTATTCTTGTACACGAGCGCCAGGCATGCATCATCTCGCTAAAAGTTTGGGGCAAAGGCCTAACGTTGAGCAATGCTCGAACGCCTCCACCCTCACGCCCTTCAGGACCCTCTCAATGCCGCTCCTGTAGTACCGAGCTTTCCTGTCGGAAGCCTTACGGCCCTTATCAAACCCTTCTTATACCATGACCACAAAGTCTTGTTGCTGACCTTTAGCAAGGCCCTAGCCTCCTTAGGAGTAATGAGATCCTCGTATTCCATCAAAGTAATAAAGAAAATAAAGTTTTATTTAAACAATTCGGAAGCAAACAGCTGACTGAGACGGATTGGTGCTGCCGGCTCATTTAAACCTCGCCGAGTCCATGAATTCAACGGCGAAGCCGGGGTCGGGATTTGCACCCGAGTAGAGCGGCTCTGCAGGCCGCCGCCTAGCTGCTCGGCCTTCGGTGGCTCTTCGCCAACCCCGGCCTTTCCCCGGCTAGTAATCCTGTAAGGCGCAGGGCTTATTGAACCTTTTGGCATGCTAAGCGGGAAGCTGGGGTAGGCTAACCCTCACCTCCATCGGGCTAACCCTCAGGGCCTTCGAGACGTCGTAACCCATGGACTTCGCTGACTTCTCTATGACCTTTACCACTAGGTTGGCGCCGAAGTGGGATATGATGTTAAACGCCAGCTTCAGGATCGGGTTCAGCTTTATCAGCCGGGGCGGAAGGTTGTTCAGCTCTATGAGTATGTGCCTCCATGCCCTGTATATCACGCACATCTGCGCCTCCGTCAAATTCCTTGCGTCAAAGAACTCCTCGCCGCTCAATACTCCCATCGGAACAAAGAATAGGGGCGTTGCCGTGAAGTGGGCTTTCTCGCCTAGCTTCTCGGGCAGGATCCTTTCCATGGCATCTAAGAGTCTGACGGTATCCCACGCGTCGTCGTCGGTTTCTGTAGGAAGACCGGTCAACAGCGTGAAGCCCGGGAACCAGTAGTTCATGTTGAATACAGCAGTACCGTTTATTACGACCTCGGGCCACTCCTCAGGGCTGAACGGCTTGGCCTTCAGGGGCATGTACCTGGCAAGCAAGCTTCCAGAGCCCGTCTCCATCCCGCACTGTATTCCTATCCAGTGTTCCGGAGAACCCCTCAGCACCCTCGAGAGCTGGTGTATGAGAAGTGGGTCGGCTGCCGCCGGCGCCACGGTTCCGTGCGTCGGGTTACTGTGCCTTATGCCCTGTGACGACGTCACGGCTGAGAAAAGCTCTACGAGCGCATCCCTGTTCGGGTAGAAGTTCTTCCTGTCCTCAACCCTGTACAGGAAGATGTCCTCGCTATGGACCCATGCGTTATGGATCCCGTGCATCGTGTTAACCTTGATCTCTTCTAGCACGTTCTCCACCGGAATGTACCTAGCAACCCTAAGGGTAGGGTCGCAGAATTGACAGTTCCTGCCGCAACCCCTCATGACCTCAACGAGACCGTGTATGCTTGGGTTGACTATCAGAGGTATTTCTTCCAACCTCGGCGGCTTTGTAATCTTTATAGTCTCGGGCGGGTCTCCTTCCTCGAACTCCTTGAAGAGCAGCGGTGCTACGTGGTCCGCCTCGCCTATGACCACGTGGTCTATTTTAAGCTCACTCCTTACCTGGGGCCTCACGTCTAAGTACCATGAGCCAGGGCCGCCCACAACGATCTTGAACGTAAGCCCCTTAGAGCTTCTTATCGAATTGAGCTTGTCGATGAGCTCAAAGAAGTATTTTTTCGAGAAGGATGTAAATTGGCCTGTCGTGAAAGCGAGGCTTAAAGGACCCAGGCCCAGCGGGTCCATCTCGTATATTCCAACGACCCTTGTATCCTCGTCGATGAAGCTCTCCACGTAGTCGGGATGGGCAACCACCACATCCTTATCGCTATATTCCCTTAGCAGCGATGCCTCAACCTTTCTAAGACCGTAGGGTGCATAGGGCAAGATGCCTTCTACCGCAGGTATCTGCGGTGCCAGAAATTTGAAGAGAAACTCCGGGACCTTCTCGGAAGGCGCGCAGGGGAGGAAGTCGAGGAGCGGTACGTGTCTATACTCGCTCGTCAGGGTTCTGTCGCAGGTTAGGACTATTCGTCTGCCCATCCGATCACCGTTGCGGCGCGGTATTTGCATTCTTTTTCGAAAATATTTAAGCATCACCCAACGTTTCCGAGAGAGTCGGGCTGACTAGCCAAAGATCATCCTAAAACCCTTCATGGCCGCATCCCCCTCTTCCCTTAGCTTGGAGAGCACAGCCTCCCTTTCCTCGCCCTTGACCTCCTCCGCCATGCCCCTCGTTAGCTCTAAGGCCTTTGAGCACTGCTCCTCGGTCCCTATTATTCTAACGTAGTATCCATCCCTTTCCAGTATCCTCGCATCCCTAAACAGGACGTTGGCCCTTGACACGACGTCGTCGTTTAACAGCACGCTCCTTGCCCTATCGACGTTCTCCGGGCTTACCCTCAGCACGATCTCCAACCCGATCACTGGTTATTGCGACGTAAAGCATGGTATAAATGCGTATCTGTAGAGCGGTCAGGTATCCCGAGAAGCTCAACGTTTAAATGATTGTTAAAGGATTCTATTTTTAATCATGTTGCCGTCCGCAGCATGGCTTTCTTGGCTGATACCCATCGTCGGCTCCGTTTTCGTCCCCGCGTTTTTCAGGCTGAGCAAAAGGGCGGGCGAGATTTATCCAGTAGCCGTGGCCTCAGCCTCTGCCGTCTTCTCCCTCTCCATGGTCTTCGACGTATGGGGAGGGAGGGCTATAGAAGAGAGGATAAAGTGGATGCCCATGCCCGACGGCAGCTGGGTTGAGGCAGGCGTCCTCGTGGACCCTTTATCCGTGTTGTTCGCCTCGATCGCATCCTTCCTCGGCACGCTCATCATCCTATACTCCTTAGGCTACATGGAGCACGAGGAAGGGCTTCCTAGGTATTACTTCTTCATGCTCTTCTTCGTAGGTGCTATGGTAGGCCTCGTACTTTCCGATAACCTGCTACAAACTTACGTATTCTGGGAGATAGTAGGGGTGTGCTCTTACGCCCTGATTGGTTTCTGGTATAGGAAGCCGTCAGCCGCGCATGCTGGAATAAAGGCGTTCATTACGACCAGGGTTGGCGATGCGGCGTTCTTAATAGGCATACTCTTACTTTACAGATCCATCGGTACGTTTAGCGTACGCGGGCTCTCTGCCGGTCTGGAGGAGCTTGTCTCAAAGGACCCCGGTGCCCAAGGTTTCGTTCTTGCGTGCATGCTGCTCATCTTTGGGGGTGCCATGGGGAAATCGGCCCAGTTCCCCCTACACGTCTGGCTACCGGATGCCATGGAGGGGCCGACACCGGTCAGCGCCCTCATCCACGCGGCTACGATGGTAAAAGCCGGCGTATACCTGGTTGCCAGGACGGCTCTCACGATCGCCCCTATAGAAGCCTTCGGCAGAATCCTGGCTCCTTGGTACGAGACGGTAGCGACGATAGGGGCGGTAACGGCTTTCATGGCAGCGACGATGGGCCTCGTGATGAACGACATAAAGAGGGTGGTTGCATACTCTACTATAAGCCAGCTTGGGCTGATGTTCGCCGCCCTCGGCCTGTCATCTGAGCTCGGATGGTTCTCCAGCCAGTTCCACGTCCTAAGCCACAGCGTATTCAAGGCCCTGCTATTCCTCTCGGCTGGAGCGGTAATCCACGCTGTCCATACGAACGACATCGACGAGATGGGTGGGCTGGCAAGGAGGATGCCGCTCACGTTCACCGCCTCCCTTTTTGGCGCGCTCGCGCTCTCTGGTGTACCGCCCTTCAGCGGCTTCTTCAGCAAGGACCTAATAATAGAGGCATCGCTCGAGGCCGGCAATACGGTAGTCTACCTTCTCGTCGTTCTTACATCGATTCTGACCGTCGCCTACATCATGAGGTGGGTTTATAAGATCTTCCTATCGCCCCCAGGCCCAAGCTCCTCCCACGCACGCGAGGCCCCAAAGGTCATGACGGTGCCTCTGATAGCCCTCGCAGGACTCAGCCTACTTGTCGGCCTCTTCGAGGAACAGTTCGCAGGGTACGTCGGCCTTCATAACCACTTTGGTCCTAGCCCCGCAGCGTACGCAACCTCGGCCGTCATACTGGCATCCGGCCTATCGCTTGCCTACGCCTTCTACCTCTCAGCAGTATCTAGGGGCACCCCCCTAATCGACCCATCGGCTATGAGGAAAAACGGTTTGGGTTCTGCGCTTCACAAGTTGCTGGTGAACAGGTACTACATAGACCACGCATACTACAGGGTTTTTGTGGATGGAACGCTCTGGCTTTCTTCGAAGGTCAGGAAGTACGTTGAGGAGAAGGTCATAGATGGCTTTAACTACGCGCTTGCTAGGGCTACGCAGTCCTTCGTCCAAGCCTTCAGGTACCTGCAGACAGGTAGCAGCAACGTCAACGTCAGCGGGTACGCGCTGGGAATCGCGATACTCTTAGCGATATTCTTGATCATGCTTTTCGGGGGCATTCGTGCATGACGGGAATGGGTTACGCCCTCATCTTTAGCGTTTTTCTTCCATTAATCGCCTCGCCCTTCACCTACTTGTTAGGTAGGCGCTCATGGAAGTACGGGGCAGCCTTGTCCCATGCCTCCTGTTTAATACCTTTCCTGATAATCCTTTACCACGCAACGGCTATAATGGACGGTAAGCGGCTCTACGAGGCATACGGCTGGATACCAGCGTTCGGCCTTAACCTGAGCTTCATGCTCGACAGCTTAAGCTACCCTTTCGCGCTGCTCATATCGCTCATGGGCTTCTTAGCTAGCGTTTACTCTCATAGGTACATGGAGCACGAGAGCAGGTTAGAGGTTTACTACCCGCTGCTCCAGATATTCCAAACGGGCATGATGGGCGTCGTCCTATCCTGGAACCTATTCATGCTATACATATTCTGGGAGATCATGCTCATCCCATCCTACTTCCTCATAGCGTACTGGGGAACGGGTAACCCTAGGCTCATAGGCTTCAAGTACTTCCTCTTCACGCATGCTGGCGCCCTCTGCATGCTCCTCGGCATAGCTTGGCTGAATTCCATATTCGGCAGCATGGATATGTCGTTACTCTTAGGGAGCGTTCCCCGTGCCTACGAAATCCACAGGACGTCCCTGCTGGGCATAGCTGCGCTGGTGTTCGTGGGGGCGGCAGTTAAGATGGCAGTATTCCCGTTCCACACGTGGCTTCCAGACGCCCATGCGGAGGCGCCAACGCCCATAAGCGTCCTCTTGAGCGGCGTTATGATAAAGACCGGGGTCTACGCCTTCGCAAGGCTACTCCTCGGCCTCATGCCGGCGGCCGTCTCGGAGATGTCTGCTTGGCTTATGCCGCTCGCCGTCGTGACGATGCTTTGGGGAGGCATCATGGCGCTCGTTCAGAACGACGTTAAGAGGCTTTTGGCTTACAGCAGCATCAGCCAGATGGGCTACATACTCTTCGGCCTCTCGTCGCTCGCACCTATGGGCGTATCCGGCGGCCTCTTCCACGTCCTTAACCACGGCTTTGCCAAGGGATTGCTCTTCATGGGTGCAGGCGCCCTGATACACAGCGTCAAGGAGAGGGATCTGTCGAGGCTCGGAGGCCTAGCCCCAAGGATGCCAGTCACTGCCATGACGATGCTCGTAGCAGGCCTGTCGATAGCTGGGACCCCTCCGCTTGGAGGCTTCGCGAGCGAGTGGATGATATTCTCTGGAGCCTTCGCGTCCGGTAAGGCGTTATTGGCGTCCGTTGCCATACTCGCGACAGCCATCACGGCGGCCTACTATCTCAGGATGGTAAGGGCAGTATTCTTCCTGGAATCTAGGCACGAGGGGGCAAAGGAGGCGCCCGCCAGCATGGTATTCCCGATGGGTGTCCTACTGCTTCTGGTCATCCTATTTGGGTTTGCTAACGCGCCGATCCTCAGCATAATAGTAAGCGCCGTAAAATCTTGGATAGGTATGTGACGGCGTAGCGCCCTGTATAGTAAAATTAATATGCGCTACGGGCAAAAAAGCAACAGGGGCTTCAGGCTTGAGGGGGCATCGTTATATTCTTCTGCTGTTCATCGCGTTAGCTCTCTTCATACCCAGCGCCAACGCAGAGGCCTTCGCCATGAGCATAAACGATGGTTCCGTCAAGATAGACCTGGGCTACCCGACGGAAGTGAAGCCAAGCACTTGCTTCAGCGTAAGGGTTGACGTGACCGTCCTGAAAACCGTATCGAACCTCAACGTGCACCTAAAAGTCATCTACCATACGGCCTCGTCTACCGCGACGCTCTACGACGCCTACGTCGTAACATCTTTCAGCGGTGGGCCTGGCTTGGCGTATAGCGGTGTGCTGACGCTCTGTCCGCCGTCGACGCTCGGCACGCTCGTATCCGCAAGGATTAACGCCACCTATGCAAGCGGAGGCCTGCTACAGGAGTTTTACATGGCGACCGTCAGGGATAAGTACTATTCAGAACTGACGGCAGAGCTTGACGCCGCAAAGTCTACGATAAGCGCGCTCCAGTCCGAGGTTTCAAGCCTAAGGAGTGCCGTTAGCGCGCTAAGGTTGGAAGCGAGCAGGCTTAGGGATGAAGTCTCGAAGCTGAACGAGCTGGTTAATGCCTTGGAGGTTGAAAACGGGTTGCTAAAGTACAGGCTCGCATCAGCCGAGGCTCTCAACGTACAGCTGAAGGATAATATATCAAAGCTGGATGCGGAGCTTTCATCCATCCGTCATAGCTATCTCAACCTCTCTACACAATACGCCACGCTTCGCGATAGGTACGACTCGTTGCTAAAGTCCGAGGAGAGCCTAAGGCATGAATACGAAAACCTCAGCTCAGACTACAGCTCGCTCACCAAGGAGTACACGATACTAACGACGCTATACGACGAGCTGAAGAAGGAATACAAAGACCTTCGGGCAAGGTATGATGACGCCCTAGAGAAGATAGGAAGCCTACAGAGGTCGTTGAAGGAAAGCGAAGAGGAATACAAGAGCCTGAGCCAGCAGTACGCAGTTGCAAGCTGGGAGAGGACATTGGTTGTTTGGATCGCGATAGCACAAGCCGCAGGTATTGCGGGATTCGCGGTCACAAAGCTCTCCAAGATCTTCAAGAGGGCATCTGATAGAAAACTTACTAAGACCGACTCTAAGGAGCAGCTCTGCGAGGAAGGGAAGGAAAAGGAGACTGAGCAGAAAACCGATGTCATGCCAGTCGTCGACAGGTTACAGAAGGTCCTCTCTGGCAGGAGGATAAGCATACCTGCGGAGGTTGCCGAGAAGATGGGGTTGAGCGAGGGGAGCAGGGTCATCGTGAGGCTGATGGAGGACGGAACCCTAACTGTTAAAAAAGCCGAGGATGGTGTAGGAAGTAAACCCGGCGAAGGGCCTACGGTGCAGGGCTAGCGTTTACGACTTCACGACACATGTTCTACGGCAAATAGGATGCCGCACGCCTGACGTTAAAGAATTTTAGGTAAAAGCGTCTCGACCTTTGCTGGACGCCGCGAGCGTAGATGGAGAACACGCTGACCCAGGGGAGGGGTCGCAGGGTTGGAGGCAAAGGTTGATGGGAATGTCGAGGAGTATTGGTGACTTGTCTAACCACAAGGAGCTTTACC
>NDWU01000027.1 GCA_003056285.1 Candidatus Terraquivivens tikiterensis | reverse complement strand
TGAGGGACATGCCTGCCGAGGCGGAGCCCCTGATGGCTTATACACCGGCAACAGCAGCCGAGCAGGGAGATCACTGGCTTATAGCCATGGACGGCTCGCAAAGAAATTTTCATGAAAAACTCCGGTCGGAGGAGGTTGTATGGCGATACTGAGTGACCTGGACCTACTGAACTACATTAGGAGTAAAAGGCTATTGATAGAGCCCTTCGAGGAGAGCACGGTAAGGGAGAATGGTGTGGACCTTAGGATCGGCGGGACGATAGCAAGGATGAAGAACGTTGGGAAACCCCTCGACACCAGGAGCGACGACGTCGAGGAGTTTTACACGATGGAGAGCGGTAGCAGCTTTATCATAAACCCGAGGGAACACGTACTCCTCCACACTAAGGAGTACATAAGGCTTCCAGTTGACCTGATGGGCTTCGTCAACCTAAGGAGTAGCTACGCTAGGGTGGGTCTGAGCATTCCTCCCACGATAATAGACGCCAACTTCGAGGGGCAACTGACGATAGAGCTGGTCGGAGGAGACTTTCCCGTCAAGCTTTATGAGAACGATAGGTTCATTCATGTAGTCTTTGCCAAGCTTACGTCCCCGGTCGAGAGACCCTACAGAGGAAAGTACCAGGGGCAGAGAGGCATAAGGTTGCCATCTTTCAAACAATGAGGCCTCCCATGACCGGACCACGCCTCCGCCATCCCGTAGAGCTCATTACCCTATGGGATAGGCCTGCTTGAACCTCTTACCCTCTTAGTTAGGGTAAACCTTGACGTAGCCACATCGGCATGCTCCAAGCAATAGTTCACCACGTCCCAGAATAGGCGCATGAATAATTGGGAGCAACGTAGCTTAAGCGGGCAGTCCTAACCCTACGGGCACAAAAGTAAGGAAGGGGGGTTCTTACCAACGATAAGTTAACAGGAAATCCCTACTTGAAGCTTTAAATATTCCTCGTCAGGTTGCTGACTCGGCGACGATGAGCGAAGCTAAGCAGCAAGTGGAGCAGAAGCAGAGTCAGAAAAAGACCATATGGGGAGTCGTACATATATACTCCAGCTATAACAACATCATAGTTCACGTGACTGATTTAAGCGGGGCCGAAACGATAGCCAGAGCTTCCGGCGGCATGTTCGTCGACGCCGGAAGGCTCGAGCCGACACCTTACGCGGCCACGAGGGCGGCGAACTACGTCATGGAGATCGCTAAGCAAAAGGGCATCTCCGCTGTCCATATTAGGGTAAGGGCGCCCGGAGGCGTGAAGGCAAGGACGCCGGGTCCGGGTGCGCAGGCCGCGATTAGAGCAATAGCCAGATCGGG
The DNA here is from genome assembly GCA_003056285.1 of Candidatus Terraquivivens tikiterensis. Taxonomy (GTDB): domain Archaea; phylum Thermoproteota; class Nitrososphaeria_A; order Caldarchaeales; family Wolframiiraptoraceae; genus Terraquivivens; species Terraquivivens tikiterensis. Next base: position 14,529 of record NDWU01000027.1, on the reverse strand, counting down.
CGTTCAGATCGGTAGGATAGAGGACGTCACACCCCTACCCCATGACAGCATAAGAAAGAAGGGCGGGAGAAGGGGAAGGAGGGTTTAGGGCCCGAAAGCGTGGCCTAGCTTTGAAATTAAGGCGTAAGGTACTCGGCGAGTTTGTAGGCTACGTCGTTGACATCATGCCGTACACGAAGTGGGGCAAGCTCATGTACTCGATCAAGATTATGATGATGGGCCTGTCAAGCTTGGCCTCCCAGAACCTCGAGGAGTTACTAGATTGGCTCTGGTATGGTTCTGCTTTGACACTCCCACGGCTGAAGCCATGGGATTCTCGGTTCTTCAGGGCTTAGCCCTTCACCATACCGGGTTCTGGGCTGTGTCAAGGCAGCCCCTACCATGGGCATGTAGCCCATGGCCCGCTTGAGTATGTTCATGGCTCCGTTGTAGTCTGCGTTGCATGAGTGGCCGTAGTCTAGACATTTAAAGAGGCTTCCTACTCGAAGCCCCTTGTGCCCACACTTATGGCAAGTCTTAGACGTGTTTCTTTCGCTTACCCTGACGACTTTCATTCCATGCCACCTTGCCTTGTATTCTATGAACTGGCTTAGCCTATGGTATGGGAATCCGTTGTTGAGCTTTCTATTGAAGGCTCTGCCTCTTCCGTTTCTCCTTATGCCTTTAAGGTCTCCTATAATTATCAAAGAGTCGTTGGCTAGGGCTTCTTTGACTATTGCCTTGCTAATTTTGTGGAGTATGTAGTTGACTACTCGCCTTTCCTTATGCCCTATCTTCTTTATGGCTTTGTAGGCTTTCTTTAGGGCTAACGTCCTCCTAAGCCAGAAATAGTGCCCCTTAACCCTTCTAAGCTCCTTTCCGTAGAACTTCGGCTTGGGGTTGTTAGAATTAACTGTTGTGGCTACCCACCTTATGCCCAAGTCTATTGCCAGAACAGATTTAGGGTTTCTTTCACTAACCTCTTTCTCGACGGTTATGTATACGAGCCATTCATCGCCTTTCCTGATTATCTTGGCTTCCCTGCAAACAATCTCATCGGTTATAAGCTCATGCGTCTTGATGGGGACGTTGATTCCACCTTTAACACCATAAATCGGTATCTTAAGCCAATAAGGCGTCAGCTTAGTGTCAGCCCTATAGACGTCCTTCCTCAGAATCACCGGATACTCCTTGTTTGGGTTAAACCTTTCTCCAAGCCTTCTCAGGAGCCTATCAGCTTGCTGCCGAGTAGCAGAATAAAGCGGAGCAGACTTATCGCCACGCAAGTATCGCTGAAAGTTCTCATATTCTCGCTTCAGAAGCTCTTCTTTTCCTTTTCTAAGCTCAAGAACCTTAGCCTTAATGGTCTTCCTTGCCTTCATGAGCGACTCGCTCGAAAAATTTATCACCAAAACACGTATTTAACACTTGCCAGCGACTCATCCCACGCTTAAAGGGCATGGGCTTTCTCGCCGAGTTAGGTAAAGGCGACAGTCTCAAGCCATCAACATGACGACGTGGTCAAATTCTCGGCAGACAACCTATCGCCAAACGAGCAACTACCGTCCCTTCAACCGGTGCAGATAAGCGTCTTAAACTTTGATGCCCAAACTGGAGAGTTAACTGTTAGAAGAGAATTTAGCCGTATGTTAACGCTTAAGGTTTCTGAGGAGCATGTAAGGAATGAGCTTCTAACATCATCCGAGTCGGATTTCTACGCCCTGTTTCTCGACAACCCTAAAGGGTTTAAGATAATTGGTTTGCTACGCTCATCAAGGTATAGGCTTTTGAGCAGGGCAAGGGAATTAGCCCGTATCGTTGTCGGATAGTTAACATTTCACAACCACCCGTTTTCAAGTGGCTTCGTGCACTTTCGGTACAAAACGTTTAATTAGTATATGAACGGCACCAAGATTTGCTTCCATCCAGATTAGAGAAAGGTTAACTATTCAGAAACTGCTGGGTTGCCCTTTCCGGTCCTTAGGACGTATTCCCTATAGGAAGTGACGCCTAGCCTTTCGACATCTCTTTCAAAGTCCAGTTCCGTCTCTATACCCAAAGCGTGCATGGCCTCGTTCGCCTCTTCTATTGATCCAGAATTTGCCACGGCCTTCGCAAGCTCGCTAGATTGGTATAGCGTCCGGGCGTCGAGGAAAAAGGTTATGCTCGAAAAGATGGATACGTACGCCGTCCTCGTACCCTCCCTTATCGGTACGCTTCCTGTCAGACCTTTTGCTGCCATGATGGCTAGCTTGCTCGCCTCAGTATCCAAGTCCAAAGATAAGACCTCCATGAGCTTCACGTCGTCCTGCGTCATGCCCACGGCACCTAGCAGAGCACCCATGGATGCCATCTCGGACAGCCTCGATTCCAGCTCATGCGGCTTGAGCTCGCCGTCACATCCCAACCCCAGGATCCCTACGATGCATCTAACACCCGACCCGACCAAAGCAGCTAGGGTCAAAGAATCGCATAAGGGAGACTTGAGCCCCTCCTCCTTTCCAGTAGCTAAAACGTCACCACCGACGTCTATTCCGACGATGAGGCCTATGCCAAGCCTCTCGGCCATGGCGCGGATGCCGTTTGCGAGACCCCTCGCTCCCTTGGTCAAGTCCATTAGCAGAACCTTCTCGCCCAGCTTTGCGGAGAGCCTGCAGGCCTGCGGGACCACCCCTCCCTTTATCTTCGTCCGGTCTCCTGCCAAGCACACGGTCTCGGCCAAGACCTCTTCCACGTTCTCCAACTCATCCAACGACCTCGGCCCAGGCCTTGGGTCTACGACGAACCTCTCCCATACGACAGAGCCTATAAGCGTACTAAATCCACTCCGCACCAAAGAGTTCCTTGTGGGTATGGTTCCCAGCACGTCTCCACCGCCACCTATGCCGATGACTGCAGCCCTTCTTGTACGCATTGTGTCGAACGAGCTCCAGTTCATATGCAGCACCCGGCGTTTGAGCTACCCATGATTATAAGCCCTTGGACTTCTTATCTCAAAGAGAGGGCTTGCCGGTATATCTGGCAGGGGCTCCGCCTCGGCAGGCATGTCCCTCACCATTATATCCAATACCTATAAGGGTTTTCGTGGCCTAGCCCCTCGGATGCGCTTATCGGTTTACCTTGAGCGCATGGGCAGGGATCCTTCTGCCTTTTTATCCTAGCGTATGAGGGCTTCTTGGTTGGATTCATGCCAACGGCGTCAAAGGATTGCCTTAGCAAGCTTTATCGCGAAGATTGGATGCGAGAGCAGCTTCATCGCAACCCTTTTGACGTCAAGGCCGTTTGCCAAGTCGATTATGTCGGATGCGTCGAGTATCGACTGAAGCATGTTCAGGTCCTCGTCTGTCATCTTTTCCAGCGCACGCATCACCTTCAAGCTCCTGTTTATCCTCGCAATCCAAGGCTCGTACTTCTCGTAAAACTCCGAGAGCCTCTTCTTCGACGCATCGTCCTCTTGACATGCTTTAGCGGCAACCTCACCAGCCGCCAGGCCTGCTGCTACCGATGAATGTATGCCGGCACCGGTTAGGGGTATGACCGTGCCAGCGGCGTCGCCCACGAGTATGACGTTGTCCAGCACGCACTCCTTTATCATTCCGCCGATAGGTACGGGAGCACCCCTGAAGTCGATTATCTTAGCGCTTCCCAACTCCTTTTCAAACATCTTGATGAACCTGTCGAGGTAGATCTTTGCCGGGGCCCCCCTTACACCTATGCCAACCTCAGCGACTTTCTCGCTCTTGGGAAATATCCAAGCATAACCACCTGGGGCTACCTCGTTACCTAGGAAGAACCTTACAGCGTCCGTGCATTCGAGCTTACAGTTCACCATCACGTATTGGAGGGTAGGTATGGGCTCCGGGCGCTCGCTTATACCCAAGGACCTTGCCACTGTTGAGTTATACCCGTCAGCACCTATGACGACCTTTGCAGAATACTCGTCACGGTTCGTCTTAACCCTCATGACGCTCCCATCCCTCCAGACCGAAAGGGCCTCTTCCCTAACATGTATGTCAGCACCTGCCTCCGCGGCCTGAGCGGCTATCTCCTGTATGAAGAGGGATTTGTTTATCAGATAGCCTACGTCCTTTATCTCGACGAAGCTCATGTTCGGAGCGTAAACCTTTGCGTATGCCCTGTTGAGGACTATGCTAGGCTTTGGCTCTACGCCAGCGGTCTTGAACGTCGCTTGGCTAGTGGCCTCGCCGCAAGGTTTATTCGCCATGACTGTAGGGCACTTCTCTAGAAGCAAGGTCTTGGCGTTGCCCAAGGCCGCCGCCTTCGCAGCCGATGTGCCGGCTGGCCCAGCGCCCACAACGACGACGTCGTAGCTACGCATCGTCAAGCACCCTATCTGACCTATTAGAGCATGTATTTATCCTTGCAACAACCTTCCATAGGGATAGCACGGTACACCAAATTTTGCCAAGGAAGAAAATTTACGAAGGTTCATGCATTCCTTATGGCTTCTCCAGAAAGACTATGCTCTCCCTAGCCTCGCCTATCTTTATGATCCTCTTGGTGGTCGCAACCCTTCTGTTAACTGCCAGTATTTTGTTGACCTTAAAACCAATACCATCCGCCAGCCTCGCTATAAGGACGTCCGACTCGACGACCCTGTCGGGGAATACTCCGCCAGCCACGACTAAGGCAACCTTGCCCCCTGGCTTTAAAACCCTGAACATCTCCGAGAGGGCCTTCTGCATGTCTGAAAAGTAAGCTCTTGCGACTATGGGAAGGTTAAGCTCGGGGAACGGGTCCTTGACGTTCTTCGGGTTCAAGCCCAAGTAGGATCGAACCGCGTCAACCTTGACGCCGGGTAAGAAGAGCGCGTACTCTATCCCGTAGACAGTCGTGTATTCGATCTTGTTCAGGTAAGGAGGCGAGGTTATCACGGTATCGAAGGCCTCATCGGGCAGCTGGAGCATCCTGGCATCGCCTAGCATCACCTTCGTATCGCAATCCTCCAACCTTATCGACTTTACGTCATTTATCATGCTCCTGATTATTCTCCTGAAGAACTTCCTGAATGGTGGCGTCGGCTTCTTCACTATCTTGATTACGCCACCGTCCTTGTAAGCGTAAGATGCCTTCATGGCTGCCCTCATCAGGGCGAGCATGAAGAAGCCCTTGATACGCTCATCCTCCATCTCGGATATCCTATCCCTGAAAAACACGACGTCCTCTAACACGGGCCTACTGAAGGCTCTCTTCACAAGAGGCTCAAGACCATCCAGCGAGGGCTTTGAGAAGGGGATCGAAAGCAGCGATGCCGCTGCCCTTTCCAAGGATCCGGCATCGTACCTTGTCGTCTTGACCTGCGATACGAATACCGCTAGGGGCGATGAGTCAACGCCGCACGAATTTACGCCAACCTCCATGCATGCCAGCGTCGTCGTCCCGGACCCTAAGAATGGGTCGAGAACCCAACTCCCCCTGCCCAGGTTGAACTCCTTGAGCATAAGCCAGACGAAATCCCTCGAGAAACCCTCCTTAAAGAAAAAACCAGTTGTGTACCGGTATTCTCTTGTTCGGAACGAACGTCACCAACTTACCAAGGTCGTACCTTTCGTCGATCGTGAACATGCATCACTTCCTCTTACGTTTGGAGGCCTCGTCTATTATGGCCCTGCAGAAGCTAGGAAGGTCGTCCGGTACCCTGGAGGTTATTATGTTACCGTCCACGACCACGGGAGCGTCCTCGAACGTGGCACCGGCGTTTATCACGTCGTCCTTTATCCCGCTGACGCACGTTGCCCTCCTACCGGCCAGGAGCTTGGCAGATATCAGGAGCTGCGGACCGTGGCATATGGCCCCTATTATCGCCCGCTCTTGGCCATGCCTCCTGACGAACTCTACGACCCTGCTGTCTCTCCTAAGCCTATCCGGAGCCCAGCCCCCGGGTATTATCAATACATCGAAGCGCATGGTAAGGGCCTCATCTATGCTAAGGTCTGGGACTATCGATAGGCCGTGCTTGCCCCTGTACGTATCCTTCGTCGGCGCGACAACCTTCACGTCGGCACCCTCCTCCCTGAACCTTAGCAGCGGGTAGTGGAGCTCCAGGTCCTCGTAGTCCGGGCCTGCCAGTATTGCGACGCTCATACCCGACAGGCTCAAGCCGAACACCGTTCATCGATAAGCACGACCGATTATAAAAATTTCTTAACGCATGAAGCCCTTATATAGATGCGGATGATAAAATCAGTTTTTGAGGGTGAGTTTTTGCAAGAGGGCTTACCGACTGTAAAGCAGGTCATGGAGGTGCTTAAGAACTGCTACGACCCGGAGATACCTGTGAACATAGTAGACCTAGGGCTTATATACGACGTCCAGGTAAGGGACGACGGCAGCGTGTACGTCAAGATGACCCTTACAGCTCCAGGTTGCCCGATAGCCCGTTCTCTCGTTGAGCAGGTGAAGGAGTCCATAATGTACGGTGTGAAAGGCGTGCGGAGGGTCGACGTGGATTTGGTATTCGATCCGCCGTGGAATCCAAGCATGATGAGCAAGGAAGCCAAGAAGATCCTAGGCCTCGAGTGAGGGTATGCCTAAACCTGTTAACTTGGCCAGAAGAAAGCACCTATCCATTTTGTTTGGCTGGGTAGGAAAATAAGCAAAGGCTTTATCGGACGCCTAAAAGGTTGGCTGGCGTATGGAGCCGGTACCGAAGATACAGGAAAAGGCATGGGACCCGTCGATCGAAAAGAAGACCCTCGAGGTTTGGGAATCGGAGAACCTTTATACTTTTAACGTTAGGAGTAAAAAGAAAAAGTTCGTCATAGACACGCCACCTCCTTACCCCTCGGGCCGGCCGTGGCACATAGGGGCTGCAGCCCAGTACTCTCAGATCGACATGATAGCTAGGACTGCGAGGATGCTGGGCTATGAGGTCCTTTTCCCGATAGGTATCGATAGGAACGGCATACCCGTCGAGCTATACGTCGAGAGGACTTACAAGCTATCGATGAGGTCGGTAGAGAGGGAGAAGTTCCTAGAACTCTGCAGCAAGGCGCTGGACGACCTTGAGGCAGAGATGCTCTCGATAATGCGAAGGATGGGACTTAGCGCTGACTTCAAGAATTACTACAGGACCGATTCCCCAGAGTACAGAGCCCTGACCCAGAAGACCTTCATCAAGCTCTGGAACGACGGTCTCATATACGAGGCGACGAGACCGAACAACTACTGCTGGGAGTGCGGGACTACGATAGCGGACGCCGAGGTTGAGTACGAGGAGCTTCCTGCAAAGCTCGTCTACATGAGGTTCAAGGTCAAGGAGACGGGGCAGGACCTAGTAGTCGCATCGACTAGGCCTGAGCTCCTATGTTCATGCAAGGCCGTCATCGTGAACCCGAACGACGAAAGGTATCTCAGCATTCACGGGCTGCATACGATAGTTCCAGTCTACTCGACCGAGGTCCCTATAATACCCCATCCAGCCGCAAGGCCTGAGTTCGGTACGGGCGCCATGATGGTCTGTAGCTACGGCGACTACACGGACGTGCAGCTATTCAGGGAGCTTGGGCTAGAAGAGGTCGTTGCTATAGGCGAGGACGGGAGGATGACCGAAAGGGCTGGCAAGTATGCTGGTCTCAGAGTCGAGGAGGCAAGGCGAAGGATCATCGAGGACATGCAGAACGAGGGGCTTATCACGAAGGTTGAGGACATAATGCACAGAACACCGATATGCGAGAGGAGCAAGACGCCGATAGAAATCATACCTATGAGGGAATTCTATCTTAAGCAGCTTTACGCAGTAAACGAGCTGAAGAGGTTAGCGGAGAAGATGAGGTTCCATCCGGAGATGCATAGGCAGCTCTTGCTGGACTGGATAAGTTCGCTCAGGATAGACTACCCAATATCGAGACGCAGGTACTATGCGACCGAGATACCTATTTGGTATTGTAAGAATTGCGGTGCGCCAACCTTACCACCGCCTGGCAGGTACTACAGGCCGTGGCTCGAAAAACCCCCCTTCGACCGGTGCGAAAAGTGCGGGGGCACGGAGTTCATCGGCGAAGAAAGGACGTTCGACACATGGATGGATTCTAGCATCTCGCCCTTGTTCATCGTGAAGTACGACAAGGACCCGAAGTTCTATAGGGCTACGTATCCCGTCAGCATAAGACCACAGGGTAAGGACATCGTCAGAACATGGCTCTACTATACACTCCTTAGGTGTTACCAGCTAACGGGAAAGGCGCCCTTCAAGCACGTGTGGATATCCGGCCTAGGTCTTGACGAGAAAGGGGAGAAGATGAGTAAGAGTAAGGGCAACGTCATAGACCCCGTTCCCATACTTGAGAAGTACGGAGCGGATGCTTTCAGGTTCTGGAATGCGCAAGAAGCTAGCCTGGGTTACGACTTTAGGATATCCGAGGCAAAGATTGCTAGCGCGACAAAGTTCTTGACAAAGCTCTGGAACGTAGCTAGGTTCGTGTCCTCTTTCCCGATACCGAGAAGGGCCAGGCTCATGCCTGCTGATAGATGGATACTCGCGGAGCTTTCGTTTCTAGTACGCGAGTCCTTAAAGCATTACAAGGAATTCAACTTCTTCTATCCCGCCAGGTTCATCAGGGACTTTCTGTGGAACGTATTCGCCGACCACTACATCGAGATGGTCAAGACAAGGGCTTACGGTGTTGGCTTCGCGGAAGGTGAGCAGAGGGCCGCATGGTTTACGCTGCACACGGTACTCAGGAACGTCCTCCTTCTCCTCGCACCGATAACGCCCTTCATAACAGACGCCTTGTGGAGGCGACTCTACGGTAGACGTAGCATACACCTGGAGCGCTTCCCGAAGACCTTATGGCCTACCGCCTACAGGAAGTTTACCGAGCCGATCATCGAGTTTAACTCGAGCGTCTGGGCAAAGAAGAAGAGCCTGGGTCTATCCCTGAAAGACCCTATAGAGTGCGAGATACCGAGGGAGCTCAAAATTTTCGAGGAAGACCTTAGGGCGATGCACAACATCAAAAATAAGTAGTCCGGTATTAGCGCTCCACCTTGCTCCAGTAATCGTCCACCTGCTTTTGTATCTCGGCGATAACTTCCTCGTTCTTTACAGGCCTGAACAGGTGGGCGAACCTTCTCTGGGCTTTCAGGTACTCCTCGACCGGTTTCCTTTTCGATGGCACGTGGGTGTGAGAGACCTCGCCATAGATGGCCTCCTTAAGCGGCCATATTCCCGTCTCTACGGCAAGCCTTGCCAATTTTACAGATTCGGAAGGCTCGATCCCCCAACCCGTGGGGCAGGGACAGAGAGCCAGGAATAGCCTCGGCCCTTTGAGGGTGAGGGCCTTCTCCACTTTCCTGAGCAGATCGACTGCGTGCGATGGGGATATCGTCGCAACGTAAGGTGGCCTATGGCTCCGCCATATCTCAAAAAGGTCCTTCTTGGGAAGGGGGTTTCCTGCCGGGAATAGGTGCGTGGGCTTCGTGGTCGCTGTTTCGCTACCCATCGGCGAGAGCGAAGAGGCTTGGAAGCCAGTGTTCCCATACGCTTCGTTGTCGACGCAGAGGTAAAAGAAGTCAAGACCCCTATGTATAGCTCCTGAGGTTGACTGAAGACCTATGTCTGAGGCGGCACCGTCTCCCGTCACGACTGCGACCTTCAGGTTTTCTGAGGGGTCCAGCTTTCCCTTTCTTATGAGTATGTCCAATGCATCCCTTATACCCTGCGCACCGGCCGGTGCGGATGCCATGGCCGTGTAAAACCATGAGGATTTGAGCGGCGTATACGGAAAAGTCGCCATCAAGGTTATGCAGCCTGCCGCGTTAACCCAGACCACGTCGCCGCCCAGCGCTTTATGGAAAAGCCTCATGACGAGCAGTGCTCCGCATCCTGCGCAGAGCGACGTCCCGGGTGCGAGGAATTCCTCCCTGGGCACATCCTTCAACGTCCTGTATTTTGTGATGCTCATTCCCTTAACCTCCCGATGCCGTCTTCAACAAAGATTCGACAAGCATCTCCTCGTCCTCACGGAAAAGCAGGAGGGGTCTATCGGGCCCTGCCCTCAACGATGCTAGCCTCTCGGCAACCCTTACGGAATGCCTGAACTCCTCCAAGCTTATGGCCTTTCCGCCAAGGCCGGCGATGACTGGCAGAATAACCTTAGGCCTGTCTTCCAAGTGGTAGAGCGCCTCAGCAACCTCTGGGCAGATTATTCCACCCCTGCCCACGGATATGTTCTGGTCGATAACTACGACGCACCTCTTGCCCCTAAGGGCCCTGACGATCTCATCCGTCGGGAACGGCCTGAACAACCTAATCTTAAGTAGACCTACTTTGTTCCCCTCATCCCTCAGCGCTTTTACGGCCTGCTTCCCGATTGATGCGAACGAATTTGACATGACGATTACAGTGTCCGCATCGTCCAGCATGTACTCCTCAACTGGCCCGTAGGCTCTAGAAAACATTCTTTCGAACGCCCTCGCCGCCTCCCTGAATACGCCGAGGGCATTGCGGGAAGCCATGTGCATCTGGTACTTGAAAAAAGAGTAGAGGGGCGGTATGAGGACTGGGATGCCCTTCGCCACAGGCTCCGAGGCCTTGATCGGATGGACGGGAACGTACTCGGGTAGGAACTCATCTACTGCGCTCTGTTCGGGTAGCTCCACCCGCTCCCTCGTGAAGGAAAGGTGGAAGCCGTCGATGTTGACGATTGCCGGAAGGAGTACCCTATGGTCTTCTGCTACACGGTACGCGAGTAGCACGAAGTCTAAAGCTTCCTGTGCGTTCTCTGCATGGAACTGGAGGAATCCCGAATCCCTTGCCGCGAGTACGTCGTTGTGGTCTGGCTCGAGGGTTATCGGAGCCGCCAGAGCCCTTGCCACGTTTACGAGTACTAAAGGAGCCCTCCAGCCTGCTATGCAGTAAAGCATCTCGAAACCGTACAATAGACCTTGGCTCGACGTCGCCGTGAACACCCTGGCACCCGTAGCGGCGGCAGTACCGGCAGCGGTCAGAAGCGAATGCTCGGACTCCATCTGCACGAACCTCGCATCCATCTCTCCCTTCCTTATCCAATCGCTAAGTATCTCGATTATCTCTGTCTGGGGAGTGATGGGGTATGCTGGAACGTAATCGACCCTTGCCAGCCTAGCAGCCCAGGCGACGGCCTGCGAGCCCGTTAGCATCTTCAGGACCATGGAGCCTCCCTCTCTACGCTTATCGCCTTCCTTGGACACTCCGTAGCACACACCATGCAACCTTTACAGTGGTCGTAGTCTATGGCAGGGTATCCTCGCTCGTCCAGCGAGATGCACCCCTCGGGGCAGCTGGTATAGCAGATGCCGCATGCCGTGCAAAGCTCGTTTCTCACGATCGGTGTAAAAACCCTCCAGCTCCCAGTTTTCCTGAGGATGGAGTTTCCGGTGGAGAGCAGGTCCGGAACGCCTTTCTCGCCCAAATACTGGACGTCCACCACCCTATGCGGCGGCATATGGCTTGTCGAGCGTAAACCCGTTGATTCCACGGTAAAATAGCACTCTTTGGCCAGCTGGACGTTCTTTTCGATAGCATCCTGCTCGAGCCCAAGCTCCGCAAGCTCCTCTTCGACAGACTCTATCACCGATCGAATGCTTATCAACCCAGACAGCTTGCAGGCCACGGCACCCATGGCGGCGCTCAAAACATCCCTCCCTATGTGTTTCAGCGCCAGGCCGGTAATGTCTCTCTGTAGCAGGCGCACCCTCCTGGATGGTATGATCCGTACCTCTTTTGACGAGTTGACGAAAAGGACGGAGCCTTCTTCCATACCTTCGAGCGGTTTGACGGTCGGGTCGAATAGTAGCGAAGGCTCTGTGACGAGAACGTAGCCTGGGTTGAAGATGTACCCGCGCTCGAGTATCGGCGAGTCGGACAGCCTCACGAAAGCGGTTACGGGCGCCCCACGCCTCTCGGCACCGTATATTGCAAAGTCCTGGGCAAACAACCCCTCAAAGAAGGCTGCTCTGCTGAGTATCCGGCCGGCAGTCTTGACACCCTGTCCGCCCCTGCCATGAAACCTAACCCTTATGATAAAGGGGCTTCACCTCATCATAATATAGACGGCCGACAATATAAAAGTTGTACCATGCTAGCTATTTCAAAACGTTTATCAACGATCGTGGATAAGCCTAAATGGCGATGATGAGTCTGACCAGGCTGAAAAGATGATCTGGATCTTGAGCTCTGAGCGGCTACGGGCTTTAAGCCCTTTGCGTGCCTGACTGCTTGCGGCATGAACGTTCGTGGCCGAAGAATTAGCGTACGACCTTATGCAGGGGAGCCTTATTGGGATTTCAAAATGCCTCCTCCTATAGCCGGCAGTATCAGAACCTCATCACCATCGTTAAGCTTAGTATCTAGGCCTTCAGCGAAGTGTATGTTCTTTCCATTTACGTACAGGACTACGAAGCTTTTTGGTTTTCCGTTCTCATCCAAAACTCTCTGCCTGAACGCATCGCCGAACCTTTCAGAAAGCTGGCTGAGGAGTTCCCGTACGCTTGAAGCTTCCAGATGGAGTTCCCGCTCGCTGTTGAGATACATCGCGAGCGTACTCGTCATGATGAGCTTGACCCTTGCCATACTCTTCACCGGACGAACACCGAGCTTAGCATGTCGGCCTTGGGTGATATTAACTTTGTCTGGATTTCCTGCGGTATGCTCTCGAGGGCCTTGAAGCCCGCGCCCGTTACGCAGCAAACTACCTCCTCTGAGCTATCTACCTTACCGTCATCCAGCAACCTCTTCAGAACCGCAACCGTAATGGCCCCACCGGGCTCAGCAAAGATGCCCTCAGTCCTTGCCAAAAGCCTAACAGCTTCTAACGCCTCACGGTCGGAGACTGCCTCGCACACGCCACCGCTCTGCCTGACTGTCTTGAGGGCGAAGGTGCCATCTCCCGGCATACCTATCGCAAGGTTCTTGACGAGCGTCGTAGGTCTCTCGACGGGTATGACATGATCCAGGCCTTTCTTGAAAGCATCGACTATCGGCGAGCAACCTTGGGGCTGAGCACCGGATATCCTAGCAGAGCCTTCCACTATGCCTAGCTCCTCCAGCTCTTTCAAGCCCTTGTAAAGGGCGCAAAGGAGTGCACCGCTCGCCATAGGGACGATGATGTGTTCTGGAACCCTCCAGCCTAGCTGCTCCGCTATCTCGAAGGCCATCGTCTTAGAGCCCTCGACGTAGTACGGTCTGAGGTTTACGTTAACTATACCCACGTCGTATAGGTCGCAGGATATATGCGCCAACCTGTTCACGTCATCGTACGTGCCTTTCACGAGTACGACCTCTGCGCCGTACTGGGTTGCTTGAAGTATCTTGTTCCGCTCAACGTCGAAAGGCATGAAGACGTAGCAGGGAAGTCCAGCCTTGGCCGCATGGGCTGCCGTTGCTGACGCAAGGTTCCCAGTCGAGGCGCAACCGACGGAGCTTAACCTAAACTCCTTCGCCGTAGCCAGCAGTTTCAAAACAGATAATCTTAAATAGAACTTGTTTCCTATATTACCTTAATGGCTTACGAGGAACTCATTACTCCTAAGGAGGCTAGGGCTCTACTTAAGGTGAGCAACAAGACTTTGTGGTCATGGTACAAGAAGGGCTTGATAAGGGCTGTAAGGCTTCCGAGCGGGAAGCTCCGCTACTACAAGAGTGACATCGAAAGGATCCTGAAAGGTGAGGAGGTTGGAGGCCGTCAAGGCGGTAGCGTTCAAGCATAGCTCCGACACCAGACCCTTGCTTCAGATTTTCAATAGGATGGTGAGCGAATGCATACAGTACGCCATAAGTCACGGCATAAGCTCGCCCATGAAGGTCGAGAGGGCCCTATACGAGGAGTTCAAGCAAAAATATGGTCTAGCGACCCACTACTGCATCTCGGCCGCTAGGGTTGCCTGCAACGTAATCCGCTCTTGGAAAAGGCTTGTTAAGAGGGGAAGGGCCGACCCGAATGTCCCGCCGACCTTCAACGCCCTCTCTATGAGGCTCCAGAAGGAGCTCATGCGATTCAAAGGAGACAGAATAGTCGTCACGACGAAGCCGCACCAGCGCATCGAAGTCCTGCTGACCGTCGGCCGCTACCAGAAGCAGTTTGTCGAAGCGTGGAGGAGAGGGGATCTGGAAGTCGGTGAGTTGACGCTCCTCGCTGACAGAGCGGTCGTGGCATTCAAAAGGGCGGTCGCAGAGAAAGCTCCTAGGGGTTACGCTTCCATCGATGTAAACCTGATGAGCATAGACTTCCTTAAGGTAAAAGGAGGCTCAGCAGAATATCAGAAGGTTGACTTAAAGAAGCTATACGGTATTAGGGTACATTACTTTGAGAAGTGTAGAAGAATCCAAAACCTTTCGAAATACAACCCGATAACTTCTAGAAGGCTCATGCAGAAGTACTCCAGGCGCGAGAGGAGGAGGGTGAACGACATGCTCCATAAGGTAACCACGAGCATAGTTAAAGAGCTATCCCAGGAAGGGCTTGCTCCCATATTTGAAAATCTTAAAGGCTTGAGCTATAACGCTACGAGGAATAGATATGCAAAGCGGAAGAACCGCAAGGTCGCGTC